>JAFPYR010000091.1 GCA_017412115.1 Bacteroidales bacterium
AGCAAAACAAAAGCAAATGTCGGCGATGAAATTACTGTAACTTTCTCGCAAAGAGACGGTTACACTTTGTCAAGTGCAAAATTTAACAATACGGCTTTGACGATTTCTAACAATGCGGCGACATTTACAATGCCGGCAAAAAATGTTTCAATCACAGCAACTTACACGCCGATTGAATACACAATCACTTCTGACCAATATTCTACGCCAAACAAAACAAAAGCAAATATCGGCGATGAAATTACGGTAAATTTCTCACAAAGAGATGGTTACACTTTATCAAGCGCGAAATTTAACAATACGGCTTTGACGATTTCTAACAACGCAGCGAAATTTACAATGCCAGCAGGAAATGTGTCAATTACAACAACTTACACGCCGATTGAATACAACATTACCGCAAATGAATTTGTTACCACTAACAAAACCAAAGCGACGATTAACGACAAAGTAACATTTTCGGTAACAGACCGCATAAATGACGGTTATAAACTCGATAAAATTTTAGTTAACGGCGCAGAGTTTTCAGGGACAGAGTTTGAAATGAAAAACTATTTGCAAGATATCATAATCTCGGCAGTTTATTCAAAAATCGAATCCGAAAACAAACCTGAAATAATCACAGACGGCAATGTTGAAATAAATTTACCTGATAACATTCAAGAAAATTCTCTTGTTTATTTCACTGTTGCGCAGAAAGAAGGTTATTCCGCTTTTGTATACGTAAACGGTTTATTAACAGATGAATATTCATTTGTATTTAAAGGTAAAGTTGAAATAAAAGTTGATTACAAAGAGTTTTCGGTAACGGATATTACTTTGGAAACCGAAGGCTATTGTGCCGGCGATGTGATTAATATGACTTTTACAACAGATAATTTTGCGAAACAATATGAAATCACTTTTTCGGACGAGGGACTCAAAGAGGGATTTAAAAACATTGATTTCAAAGATGTTACGGCATATCAAAAGCAGTTGGAGGCGTTCAAAATTCCCGAAAACGCAAAACCCGGAAAGTATCATGCTTTTATTCGCGTGATGGATTCACACGGCAGCCGCAGCAAAAATTTCGTTTTTGAATTTGAAGTTTTTTATCCGAACAATATCATCGAGACAAAGTATTCGGATTTAATTTGTGTTAACAATTTTAATAACGAATTTATTGGTTATCAATGGTTAAAAAACAACAAGGAAGTTTTTGGAGAAAACCGTCAGTTTTTCTTTGACCTTCCGTTTTTAAATGGTATTTATAGTGTTGTACTCACAAAAAATAACGGGGACAAAATTCGCACCTGCAATTTTGAAGTCAAAGATATAAAACAGAAAATGTTTGTTGAAAAGTCGGTAAAAGTATATCCAAATCCTGCAAAAAGCGGAGAAGATATAAATTTGGAATTATCTGGTTTTGATAATTTTAACGGTGTTTATATTTTGATTTATAACCAGTTAGGTACTGTTATAAGTAAAATTTCTAACATCAAAAACCTCAATACATTGTCGCTCAAACGCGGTTTTTACACCGGCACAGTTATCGACAAAAATGAGAAATTGAATTTTAAAATAATTGTAAACGATTAATACTATGAGATATATAATTTTAACGATATGTGTTTTGCTTTTTAACAGCGGGCTTTACTCTCAGACAGACAATGTGTCGCTTAGTTTTGGCGGAGGTCTCAATTCATTGGCTTACGAATTGGATTGTTGCGGAAAAAAGAGCAGTGATTTCGGCTTTTCGATGAAACTCGGCTACGAACATTTTTTCAATCCAAAAGAAGGAATTTTAACGGGGTTGATGATGGTAAATTTCTCAACGTCAGCAACTTTAAATTATCGTCAAACGATAGATAATTTTGTTGACGAAGACGAAAAAAACTACACTCAACGCACATATTTCAATGAGTTAAAAGAAGTGCAAAAGCAAAATATTTTGATTTTGCCTGCTGAATTTTTCTACAAAATAGACCTTTCGCAGAAACTGAAACTTAATCTTTGCGGCGGATTTTTTGCAGGGTTCAACATAAAAAACGATTTCAAAACCCAATCGGGCGAACTTGAATCCCGACGTTTTTATTACGCTTTGAATCTTGAAATTTATGGCGACTATCCTCAGCACGGACTTTATTCAGAATCTGATTTCAACGGAAAATATGATTCAAAAGTTTTGTTCGGAGGAATTTTTGAAACTGATTTACGGTATAATCTTTCAGACGATTTGGATTTAAAATTTGGGTTTCATTGGCTTTATTCTTTCAATAGTCAGAAAAAGGAATCGTCTTTAAACTTATACAATCCCAACGACTTAAAATACAACGGTGTTTTTAATTCAAATCTTACAAACAAAGTTCATCCATTTGCGTTAGGATTTTTGATAGGCATAAATTACAGATTATAAAAAGGATAACAAAATACATAATATAAACCCATTGGCAAAATAAAATATTTGCAATCTCAATCATTATTTTTATTTTTGCAACTGATAAACTAAAAATTGCAGCCATTATGCCGTCAGAAGGAATATACGAACGTTTCATAAATTTCTATACCGACTTTGCGTTCAAGAAGTTTTTCGGGACACCCGCCAACAAGGAGTTCTTGATTAGTTTTCTCAATGCCCTCTTGAAACTTGAAGGCGACGAGGAAATCAAGGACATCAAGCATCTCAACACCGAGAAACTGCCAATCGTAGAGGCTGATAGAAAAGCCATTTACGATGTCTATTGCGAAAACAACAAGGGCGAAAAGTTCATTGTGGAGATGCAGAAGGCGTCGCAAATTAATTTCATCGACCGCTCTATTTATTACGCCTCGTTCCCGATTCAGGAGCAAGGCGAAAAGGGTTATATCCGCGAGATGGACGACAAAAAGGTTTATTGGAAATACGAACTCCGCAAGGTTTATGTGATTGGTGTTCTGAATTTTATAATTGACGACAATCCTAATCACACCGAGGTAGTAACTCACGCCAAAATCCGTTACGACGAGTATAAAAACGAACTTTACAGCGACAAGTTGGAGTTTATCAACATCGAGATGCCCAAGTTCAAAAAGAGTGAGGACGAACTTGAAGATATGCTTGATAAATGGTTTTATGCGATGAAGAACCTCTATCACCTTGCCGACCGTCCAAAAGCATTGCGCGAAGCGATTTTCAAACGCCTTTTCAACCTTGCTGAGATTTCAAAGTACAAACACAACGAGTTGCTTGCCTATCGTGATAGTTTGAAGGATTATCGGGATTATTATAATACGATTGATTTTGCAGAGATAAAAGGTAGAAAGGAAGGACGAGAAGAGGGTTTGATGGAAGGTCGTGCGGAGGGTGAACAATCAAAGGCATACGAAATTGCACGACAAATGCTTGCTGATGGCTTTGCTATTGATATGATATCAAAATACACCAAACTTTTGCCCGAGGAAATCGAAAAAATATCATAAAAAAACAATAGTAGAGACTCTGTTAAGAGCGTCTCTACTATTGTTTTAGATAATTGCGATGAATTATTGTTTGACAAACTGTCCGTTTTGGAATTTGAAGGTGGCTACGATGTTATTGTCGTCTTCTTTGTCGAGGATTTTGAGGATGTCGCCTTCGATTACGGGGCAGAGGGTTTCGGTGTGTTCATACTCTTGGAGTTCGGACTGAATGCCGTTCAACGATTTTCGGAGGTCGCCACCGGTCCCTTGAACTGTACTGAAATACTCTTCGAGGGTGTATGTACCTTCGCGGCTTTCGTTGGTGATTGTGCAGTCGTCAGAAATTACATAAACCTTGTAACCCTGCCAATTTAAATCGGTTTCGTTGACGAAATAGTGGATTCTGCGGACATGAACTTGCTGTTCGCCTTGCTCTACGTAGATATTGTTGTTTTCGACTATGGGCATAGTGTTGAGTCCGAATTCTTTTTCAAATCGGGGTTTGAGATTTTCCCATATCTTGAATGCCACGTATTCGTCGTATTTGTATTGGTTGACGAATTTTTCGCCGTTCCAAGTGTATGAGAGGTACAAACCGGGGTTTTCGTATTCTTCTTCGTCGTCTTTCACAGAGGACTGCGCTACGTACTGAATAAAGTTTTCTTCGAGATTGAGGTGGTAGGAGTTTTTTTTGAGCGTGTGGTCTCCATACTGCCAAGCCTGAAATTCCTCAACCGATGGCATTGGGATTGTGAAATTGATTTTTTCGGCTTTTGTGCCGTCGTAGTGCCAGACGGTGGTTTCGGGCATTTTGAAGTACCCGTATTCGTCTGAGCCGTATTGGGCTTTGTATTTTGCCATAAGACCCAACTGCGTGCCGTCCCATTTGTTGTACACACGGAAGTCGTACGATTCGCCGTTTTTGAAGGTCGCCGAAAATCCGTTTTTCCATACGTAACAGCCTGATTCGTCGTCCAATTCGGCGGGGTCTTGGAAGTGGATAGCCTCGAAGAATCTACGCGCTGTGTCGGAGATTCCTTTGTCTTTTTGCATTTCTGCCAAGATAACCGATGTTTTTTGGTTTTCGGGCTGTTCGGTATCCGTAGAGATGGTGTGCACACCGTCTCTACCATCGGCATTGGCGGTGGTATCGGTTGCCGTGCCATTGTTCTGATTTGTGTTTCCTCCTCCGCAGGCTGCCAAGAGCGCAATGGCGGGGATGATTAGGAGTTGTTTTTTCATAATGACTAAGTTTTGATATATTGTATGTTGCAAATATAAAAAAACATTTGGAATTCAGCGCAAAGATAAGCTTTCTGATTATTTTACAAGTTTCAGAAGTATTTGTAATGATGTCGAAAATTTCAGCGCGGGAAATACGCTCCTAAAAAACTGCAAAACTCCATTTTCTAAAATGTAATATCCCACCTTAAAAATTGCATTTCACAATGATATAATTCTGACTTTTGCAGTCAAGAAAAATTCATTGGAAATGACACATTTAAACGAATTAGAAGCAGAATCAATCTATATTCTAAGGGAAACCGCAGCACAGTTTCAACGTCCGGCAATTTTGTTTTCGGGCGGAAAAGATTCAATCGTGGTTACTCACTTGGCATACAAGGCGTTTTACCCTGCAAAACTGCCTTTCCCGCTCGTTCATATCGACACGGGACACAATTTTAAGGAGACTATCGAATACCGCGACAACCTTGTTAAAAGACTTGGTGCTGACCTTATCGTCGGCTCGGTTCAGGAGAGTATCGACAAAGGTCGCGTAAAGGAGGAAACAGGTTACAACGCTTCACGCAACGCATTGCAAACCACCACTTTGCTTGACACCATCGAAAGCAACAAATTTGACGCTTGCATAGGCGGAGCTCGCCGCGACGAGGAAAAAGCTCGCGCTAAAGAACGTATTTTTTCACACCGCGACGAATTCGGTCAGTGGAATCCCAAAAACCAACGTCCCGAACTTTGGAACATCTTCAACGGTAAGAAAAATCAGGGTGAACATTTCCGCATTTTCCCGATTTCAAATTGGACAGAAATGGACGTTTGGCAGTACATCTATAAAGAGAAAATCGAACTTCCAAGCCTTTATTACACTCATACTCGCAAATGTTTTTACCGTGACGGACAATGGCTTGCTGCTGAACCGTGCATTAAACGCCGTCCCGAAGAAGAGGTGGTAGAAAAACAAGTACGCTGCCGCACCATTGGCGACATCACTTGTACAGGCTTAACACTTTCCGCGGCTCACACCATTGAAGACATCATCGCAGAAACCGCAGCAACACGTGTTACAGAACGTGGCGGACGCGCAGATGACAAACGCAGCGAAACCGCAATGGAGGACAGAAAAATTAACGGCTATTTTTAGCCGCTCGCCGCGTGGCGTTCTTTTTTGGAAAAAAGAACCAAAAAACTTTTATACTCGCACTTCGTGCGGATTATCACTTAAACCGGCGAGCATAGCGAGCCGAATATAAAAATTTTCCGGTTCCCTTTTTTAAAAGGGAACAAAAAGACAAAAATATGGCAAACGGATATTTAGATATGCAACTTCTGCGCTTTACGACGGCGGGGAGCGTTGACGACGGAAAATCGACTCTTATCGGACGACTTTTGTACGATTCAAAATCGATTTTCGAGGATCAGTTAGAGGCTGTAGAACAAGCTTCTAAAAGTCGTGGAAATGAGGATGTTAACCTCGCACTGTTGACCGACGGACTTAAAGCCGAACGTGAACAGGGAATCACTATCGACGTGGCTTACAGATATTTTGCCACGCCAAAACGTAAATTCATCATTGCCGACACTCCCGGACACATCCAGTACACTCGAAATATGGTTACGGGTGCTTCTACGGCTGATTTAGCGATAATTTTGATTGACGCAAGACACGGCGTTATGGAACAGACTATCCGTCATTCGTACATCGCAACGTTGCTCGGAATTTCGCGTATCGTGGTGTGTGTCAATAAGATGGACTTAGTGGATTTTTCAAAGGACGTTTTTGACAAAATCATTGCCGATTACAAAGAAATGTCAAAACATCTTGATATTCCAGACACGGATTTTATTCCAATCAGTGCAAAAAACGGTGACAATGTGGTAAACAAATCTGACAACACAGCTTGGTACACAGGCAAACCGCTTTTGGAATATTTGGAAACCGTTGAAATCAAAAAATCTGAAAATCAAGATTTTCGTATGGCGGTTCAATATGTTGTCCGCCCAATTTCCGACAAGTTTGCAGATTTCAGAGGGTATGCCGGACGTATTGCGCAAGGCTTTCTCCACATCGGCGACAAAATCAAGGTTTTGCCTTCGGGAACTGTATCAACAGTGAAAGGTATTTTTAGCGGTGCGCAGGAATTGAGCGAGGCTCAAGAGGGCGAATCGGTAAACATCACCCTCAACGACGACATCGACATCTCACGCGGAGACTTTTTAGTAAGCGATAACACTACCCTACCGAAAGTTGATAATCAGTTTGTTATCAACATCTGTTGGTTCAATTCATCGCCGATGCAAATTCGTAAAAAATACATCGTCCGTCACGCCACACAAGAGGTTCAGGGACTTTTTACGGCAATTGATTTCAAAGTCGATATTTCCACACAGGAGAAAATTCACGATGTTAATGAACTGCAACTCAACGACATCGCACAAGTTCAACTCAAAACCGCCAATCCTTTGGTTTTTGAAAGTTACAAACAAAACAAAGTTTTGGGTTCGCTGATTTTCGTTGATCCGTTCAGCTTTGAAACCGTTGGGGCAGGAATGATTATATGATTATAAATTTTAAAGCGGGAAAGATTGATAAAAAACAACCTCTTCCCGCTTTTTTTTGCCAACTTCCAACCAAAAAAACTTAAAAATTCATTTCTGAATTACAACCTTGTGGATTTTTCCTTCTAAATGCTTTACTTCCAAAACATTATAACCCTGCTCTTTTGCAGAACGGGGAAGGTTGTTGAGCGGTTCACCCTCTGTTAAAAGTACTTCTAAAATATCACCGTCAGCAATTTGTGCAAGTTTTAGTTTCGTTTTAACAAATGTCATCGGACAATGCTCGTTTGTAATATCTAATGTGTGTGTTGCCATTTTTTTATCGCTTTTATTTTTTTTAAATGATTAAATAAACATCGTTCTGCCGCCTTCTGAAATTTCAAGAAATGTTGCAACGCCAAGGGTATCTTTCACCTCGTGAATAAAATCCGATTGTTTAAGACCAAGAACGTGCATTGCCATTTCGCAAGCGTAAAGATTCACTCCGAGCGCAACGGCAGCCTCTACCAATTCTTCCAATGTTGCGACATTATTTTTGCGCATTAAATAACGGAAAATTCTTGGTCCTAAGCCCCAAAAATTAAACCTCGAAGTAGGCGTAACATGAAGTCCGCCCATCATAAATCCGAAAATTTTTGTCAGGAAATTTCCGCCGATAAAACTTCTGCCTTTTTTCTGTTTTATAGCGTCAAGTCCCCAAAAAGTAAAAAATATATTCACTTGATAACCTACAGAGGCAGCCCCCGTGGCAAGAGTAAAAACAGCTGTCAGCTTGTCAAAATCGCCTGAAAATGCAATTAACGAGAGTTTTTTCTTTTCCTCAGACATCTTTTTTATTTTTTGTGATTCAACAAATCGCACGCACTTTGCTCGTAATCAACAAGTTGCGTAACAGAGGGAGTTTTGCCGCAAACGGGGCAATTATCCCGCTTAGAAATCGAAATTTTCCTAAAATCCATCGTTTTAGCGTCAAAAATCAAAAGTTTATCGGTTAAAAGTTCACCTACACCGGTAAAATATTTCAACGTTTCAGCGGCTTGAATAGTTCCTAACATTCCGGCAATTGCACCAAGAACACCGGCTTGAGAGCAAGTCGGAACTTCGTTAGAAGGAGGCGGTGCACTATAAATACATCTGTAACAACTGCTTCCCGGAGTGTGCGTAAACGTCTGACCTTCAAAACGTAAGATTCCGCCATGACTAAACGGTTTTCCCGTCATAACACAAGCATCGTTAATTAAAAATTTAACGGGGAAATTGTCCGTAGCATCAATTATAAAATCATATTCCTTGACAATGTCAATGGCATTATCAGAGCGCAAAAAATCCTGATACACAACGGTTTTAACATGGGGATTAAGAGCATTAACTTTTTCTTTAGCAGACAACGCCTTTGAAAATCCTACATCGCGAGTCGTGTGAATAATCTGCCTTTGAAGATTGCTTAAATCAACATTGTCGCCGTCAATTATACCGATAGTTCCTATTCCGGCAGCAGCTAAATACAAGATTACGGGAGAGCCTAAACCGCCCGCTCCTACTACCAAAACTTTTGCGTTTCGGATTTTCTCCTGCCCTTCCACGCCAACCTCTTTCAAGAGAATATGACGGGAATATCTGTTAATTTCTTCCTCGCTAAAATCGAACATTTTTTCTTAAAAAAATTTTATGCGAAATTAAGAATTTAAGCCCACATAAAGAATTTTCATAAAAAAAATATAGCATTTTTTTCCATGAAATTTTGCATTTTTTCAAAAAAATATCTTTAAAGACGAAAATAAAAAACCGTTGTCAGAATAAAATTAATTATTTTTATTTTGTCAACGGGTACTTTTTTATATTTTTGCAAAATCATCAACAGAAACTATATTTTTATTCCGGTGATAATTTATTTTTTTTAACACTAAAGGTAATGATAAATTTAGCGATATTTGTTTCGGGCAGCGGCACAAATTGTGAAAGCCTGATACGTCATTTTGAAAACAGTGAAAAATTCCGTGTTGCACTTGTTGTCAGCAATAAGTCAGACGCTTACGCACTTGTCCGCGCAAAAAATCATAATATCCCGACATCTGTTATGCCAAAGGCTAAACTCAACTTATCAAAAGAGTTTATGCCACTGATGACAATGTACGGAATTCAGTTTATAGTTTTGGCGGGATTTTTACCGTTAGTTCCTGATTATCTGATAGAAGCCTATCCGAACCGCATAGTAAACCTTCATCCGGCATTGTTGCCAAAATACGGCGGCAAAGGTATGTGGGGACATCATGTACACGAAGCTGTTAAAGCCTCGGGCGATACAGTAACCGGCATGACAGTTCATTTTGTTTCAGCAATTTGCGACGGCGGCGAAATAATTGTTCAACATACGTGCGCGATTTCACCCGAAGATACCGCCGAAGATATAGCGGCAAAAGAACACGAACTCGAAATGAAATATTTTGCAAAAGATGTTGAAGAGGTTTTATTGAGAACGTTTTAAACAAAAAAATATTTCACCCCGCATTAAACCCCGCATAAGTTTGAATGTCAATAAAGATTATACACTCAAACTTACTTATTATGAAAAAAATCATTTTTACAACCCTAATTTTTGCACTTGCATTTGCGGGGTGCAATACACAGAAAAAAGACAATGCCGCTTTTGAACTCAATGACAAAGAATATTTTGAACGTCAAGGAGTTAACGTGCTTATTTACAGTAATACTTTCAATGGCGGATTCAACGATGAGAAAAATTCCGGAATCGAAATCATCCACCACGGTGTGCGAACAGTTCAGGGCGGTGCAATAAGGCTCAATAACACTCCCGAACAGTGGGATCTCGTGCCGAAAACCACAGAGCGCAAAATCAACAAAGATGACAAATCCATCGAAGTAACACTGCGTTACGAGGATTATGACTTTGATTCGCGCATCGTGGCTCAGGCAAAAGGCAATGCCGTTGAAATTTCCGTTTATTTGGACAAGCCTGTCCCTGAGGCACTTGCCGGAACTGCGGGATTCAACCTTGAATTTTTGCCGTCGCAGTATTGGTCAAAAATGTTTTTGGCAGACAACCGTCCGGGTCTCCTGCCCAAATATGCCGCAAGCAATACCGTTGTCAGAGATAACAGTCAGAAACCCAAGCAGTTCAAAGGTTTCAAGACATACGACGACAGAGGCACCAACAAGTTTGTGGATCCGTTGCCCTTAGAGACGGCACATACTTTTGTAATGGCTTCAGACGACCCTGAACGTTTGATAAAAATATCGTCAGCAGACAACGAAATAAGCCTTTATGACGGCAGAATGATTGCTCAAAACGGTTGGTACGTTCTCCGCAGTGTTCTTACCTCGGGCAAAACCGGCAAAGTTATCTCGTGGACTGTTGAGCCTAATGCCATCAATGGTTGGATACGCAAACCTAACATCGGATTTTCACAAGTCGGTTATGTTCCCGACCAAATAAAAACTGCAGTCATTGAAATTGACAAAAACGATAAAATTCTCCCTACTGCATCGCTTTATAAAATTGACGGAAACGCTCAAGAAAAGAAAGTTTTCGAGGGTAAAACGCAAGTTTGGGGCGATTATTTTAAATACAATTACGCGAAATTTGACTTTTCACAAATAAAAGAGCCGGGCGTTTATTACATTCAATACGGACAGACGAAAACCGAGCATTTCATTATAAATCAGAATGTTTATGACAAAATCACCGATGCTACGAGCGACATTTGGATTCCAATCCACATGAACCACATCACTGTCAATGAGGGTTATAGGATTTGGCACGGTGAACCGTTCAAAGAAGGCTACATTCAAGCTCCGCCGAGCGACCATTTTGACCTTCACCACCAAGGCGAAACCACCGACACCAAATACAAACCCTACGAGCTGATTCCGGGTCTGAACATCGGCGGATTTTTTGACGCAGGTGATTTTGACATTGAAACAGGCTCAAACATCAGTGTTGTTCAAAATCTTGTTCGCACATGGGAACTTTTCCGTTCGGAACGCGACGAAACTTTTGTCGATGAAAAACAACGTTATGTAGACCTTCACCGCCCCGACGGAGTGCCCGACATTTTGCAATACATTGAACACGGCGTTCTCAACCTCGTTGCCCAAGCCGAAAACATCGGGCACATGGCATCAACGCTATCTAACGGAGTATTAGACAATTATCACCACCTTGGCGATGCAGCCTCGATAACAGACGGTCTGCATTACGATCCGAAATTGCCGCCTTACACCAAATCTGCCGACGGCAAATCAAGCGGCACGAAAGACGATATGTGGGCTTTCACCACGCGCAATCCCATGCTTGACAACCGAGCAGCAACAATGTTTGCCGCAGCGAGCCGCGTTCTCAAAGGCTATAACGACCAACTCGCCGACCGCGCCCTCGTACAGTCAAAACGCTTGTTTAAGGAGGCACAAGAATTGATAGAACAACGTCGCAACAACAATCCGCGTTTTACGAGTGGTGAACATGACGAACTCTCGCTTCGTGGATTTGGCAATGTTGCCGCCGACATTCAACTCTACGCCGCAACCCGCGAACAGCAATATTTAGACAATTTTGAACAAAAGATTTGGAAGGCATTGGATTTTAATGTCAATTTCACGATTCAAACTGCTCTTGATGCAATTGCCTACATGCCTAAAGATTACAAAGAAAAACTTCGTCCGTACATTCAAAAGTACAAGGTTTATTTGGACAGCCTCGACATTATGAACCCTTACGGCATTCCAATCGGGCTCGGTAATTGGGCAGGCGGCGGCGCAACTGTTATGCACGGCACAACAGTTTGTTATGCTCACAAATATTATCCCGATATTATCGGCAAAGAATACGCTTATAAAACTGCGGCATTCTTGTTCGGCTGTCATCCTTACCACAACTACTCGTTAGTGGCGACGGTTGGCGCGACCCGTCCGAAAGCAGTTTTTTACGGTAACAACCGCGCTGACTTCTCGTTCATTCCCGGCAATATGGCTCCCGGAATACTCTTTCGCAAACCCGACCATTTTGAAAATTACGACGATTGGCCGTTCCTTTGGGGACAGAACGAGGGAACAATAGCCGGAAACACAGGATACCTGATATTCGGATTAGCATTCAAGGAAATTATAAATAACTGACAATAACACCATCTTATTCCAAACGTTAGAAAATATATTTTTTTAGCGTTTGGGATAAAAAATGGTAAAAAAAATAGCATAACAGCCCACAATTTTTTTAACGCCCGAGATTAGTTGCAAACCTCCAAATAATCCTTTAATTTTGCAGCGTAAAACAATAGAATTTATGTTAGAAAAAGAAATTGCGGAGTATTTAGTCAAAAGTAGCAATAAATCATTGAATGTCAAGGCGTTTTTGTTTGACATGGACGGCGTTTTGTTTAATTCGATGCCGTTTCACGCTGTGTCGTGGTGCAAAGCGATGAAAGAATTTGGACTCTCAATCACCGAACAACAGGCGTATATGAACGAAGGACGCACCGGAGCGGGCACTATCAACGAACTTGCCATGCAACAGTGGGGACGTCAAGCCACGCCAAAAGAAATAGAAGATATTTACAAGCGCAAGGCTGAGATTTTTGTTTCATGCGGCACGGCAGAGCCGATGAAAGGCGCAGTAAATTTACTCAACTCCATAAAAAAATCAGGATTTAAAATCGTTCTTGTTACAGGTAGCGGTCAAAAATCGTTGTTGGACAAACTCAATCACAGTTTTCCGGGAATCTTTACGCCCGAAAATATGGTTACGGCTTACGACGTGAAGTATGGCAAACCTAATCCCGAACCTTATCTGATGGGCCTAAAAAAGGCGGGCGTGAGTGCATGGGAGGCTGTTGTGGTTGAAAATGCGCCGCTCGGAGTGAGGGCAGGTGTTGCTGCCGGAATTTTTACAATTGCCGTCAATACGGGTCCGCTGCCCAACGAGGTTCTTAGTCGCGAGGGCGCAAATGTGATTTTCCCGTCAATGCAGTATTTTGCAGAACATTGGGACGAAGTGTGTGGAGGATTGAGGTAGCTTGTCAGCAATGTTGCGCAAATGAATGATTATTCAGAGAACCTCTTCCATCACCTCCAATTCCGCACCCCTAAACACCATCACAAATCTCAAATTGGACCGAAATGGATGTTTGGCAGTATATTTACCGCGAAAAAATTCCGTTGCCGAGCCTCTACTACACCCACACCCGCAAGTGTTTTTACCGCGACGGACAGTGGCTCGCCGCCGAGGACTGCATCAAACGCCGCCCCGAGGAGGAGGTTGTGGAAAAACAAGTCCGCTGCCGCACCATTGGCGACATAACTTGCACAGGATTAACGCTTTCCACGGCTCACTCCATCGAAGACATCATCGCCGAAACTGCCGCAACACGTGTTACCGAGCGCGGCGGACGTGCCGACGACAAACGCAGCGAAACCGCAATGGAGGATAGGAAAATTAATGGGTATTTTTAAAGCATAATGCATAATTCATAATGCATAATGCATAATTCATAATTGAAAATCTCTACAAAACGTGACAGAAAGTGTTATGTTTTGTAGAGATTTTTTATTTGATTTGAGATTTTCCTTTCTCGGTAGTAAAATATTTTTGTGCAGGATTTTTTGGCGTATCAGGTACTGTCATCTGCAAATAACCATACGAAACCAAGTCTTTTATATAGGTTTTTAAATTCTTAGAATGATACGTTATGCCCAATTGCTCCAATATTTCGTGAGCATTTTTCGGTTCGACACACAATGTCAAAACACTTCTTTGTTTGTCAGATAAAGTATCAGTGTTAGTATCTGTATTGGTAACAGGGTCAGTAACAGGGTTAGTGTCTGTGTTAGTGTTAGTGTTAGTGTCAGTGTTAGTGTCAGTGTCAGTGTTAGAGTTAGTGTCAGGGTCTGCGTATGTTATTGAAAATGAGAAATGCTGTCCGTTTTCTATTATAATTTGATAATCTTTATAATAGATAGGAGCATATTTCAAAATGTTTCGAGTGCCTGAGCCCAAATCTTCCACCCAATCAAA
>JAFPYR010000092.1 GCA_017412115.1 Bacteroidales bacterium
CTACAACCGCAAAGAATACGTCATTGAACTAAAAATTTGGCACGGCACAGAATACGAAATTTCGGGTCGCGACCAACTGTCTGAATACCTCGACGCCCGCAACCTCGCCGAAGGCTACCTTGTAACGTTCTCATTCTTAAAGGAAAAGACCGCCCAAGAAAAGCCCGAATGGATTGAGCACAACGGCAAAAAAATTTATGAGGCGGTGATTGACTGCGGAAAGGAATAGATTTATTTAACAACAAACAAATTGATATTATGAAACTGAAATTTTTATTTATGTTGATGCTTCTTGTACCAATGTCATCAATGGCTCAAAAAGTAGCATACGCAGTATTCAAAGGAAGCACTTTGACTTTTTATTATGATGATAAAAAGCCCGAAGGTGCGTATGATGTGGAAAAAATGGTAAAAGACAAATACAATTTGGACACTAAAGAATGGAATCAAGTCTCCGAACAGATCAAAACCATTGTATTTGACCAATCGTTTAAAGAGTACAGACCAAAAAGTTGTAAATGTTGGTTTGATTTTTGTAGCAATCTTGTTTCTATCATAGGCATAAAAGAAAACCTTAACACTTCTGAGGTTACTGATATGAGTGCTATGTTTGGTCATTGTCATAATCTAACAAGTATAGATCTCAGCGGATTCCATACAGAGAATGTTACTGATATGTGTAGTATGTTTTGGGAATGTCATAATCTAACAAGTCTTGATCTCAGCGGATTCCATACAGAGAATGTTACGAATATGAGCGGTATGTTTTGGGAATGTGCAAACCTAACACGTCTTGATCTCAGCGGTTTTAATACAAGTAATGTTACGAATATGAACAATATGTTTGAGTGGTGTAAAAACCTAACAAGCCTTGATGTCAGCGGTTTTAATACAAGTAATGTTACGAATATGAGCAGTATGTTTCATGGTTGTACAAAACTGACAGACCTTGATCTCAGTGGATTCAATACTAAGAATGTTACTTCTATGGGTGGTATGTTTGATAGATGTGTCAATATTAAAACAATTTATGGTGGAGACGGTTGGAATACAAGTAACGACGTACTATCCGATTGTATGTTTGCTGATTGCCACAACCTTGTAGGCGGAAAAGGAACGATATACGGCAAATCCCGCACCAAGGCAAAATACGCCCACATCGACGACGGAAAGAAAAATCCCGGATATTTTACAAAGAAATAAATAATGAGATTAAAACAAATCAAATCAAGAATTACCTCTATTTTCTTCATTCCGTGAAAAATCTGCGTTTTTGTGTGTGAGTTTGAACTTCATTCGGGGACCCCCTCATTCTGTTCAAACTCACACACAAAATGTCAATTGCAAATTGCATCTGTTACTAATGTCAATGTTATACAATTTGTATAGTGTTATCTAACGAATAAAGTTGCACTTCGAAATTGAACTTACGGCAATAATTAAAAAGTTCTTGAATCTTTTCCTTTTTGATTAAGTGCATCGCATAAATTATTCCATACAATGCAACATTTTTGAAAGCATTTGAACTATTTTTTATAGGTTTTTATGAACGTACAACATAATTTTAGCACCGAAAATTAATTGTATCGTTTATAAAAACTTATATCAAAAATGAAAAGACTTTTATTAATAATGTTGGCGTCAATGTCGATAATGGCGACATCGTGCAGCAAAGACGATTCTGAGCCGTCAACGAATGAAGAAACACCAACAGAAATGCCAACAGAAGAACCTAAAACTCCCGAAGATTCCAAAACGGCAACAAGTTACAACGAACAATACCGTCCGCAAATCCATTTCACGCCTTCGCGCAATTGGATGAACGACCCAAACGGAATGGTGTATGATAATGGAGTGTATCATCTTTATTATCAATACAATCCGCGTGGCAACGATTGGGGCAATATGTCGTGGGGACACACCGAAAGCAAAGATTTAATTCATTGGGAAGAAAAACCTGTTGCGCTTACTCGTGATGCTTTGGGCGATGTGTTTTCGGGTTCGGCGGTAATCGACAAAAACAACACAGCCGGATTTGGTGCGGGAGCGTTAATTGCGCTTTACACTTCGGCTGACGGCATACAGCAACAATCGTTGGCGTATTCGTTGGACGGTGGCGAAACATTCGAGCGTTTCAGCGCAAATCCCGTCATCAAAAACAACGACGACAACCTCCGCGACCCAAAAGTATTTTGGCACGAAACCTCTCAAAAATGGATTATGGCGTTGGCAAAAGGTTGGGCGAGGGGCGTTGAGTTTTACTCGTCGAAAGATTTAAAAACGTGGTCGCACCTAAGCACTTTTGTAACAGACCTTTCCGGACGTCCGTCGCTTCAATGGGAATGTCCCGATTTGGTGGAGTTTGATTACAACGGCGGCAAAAAGTGGGTGTTGATAGTAAGTGTCAACCCCGGCGGTCCTGTTCTTGGGTC
The DNA here is from genome assembly GCA_017412115.1 of Bacteroidales bacterium. GTDB lineage: Bacteria > Bacteroidota > Bacteroidia > Bacteroidales > UBA3824 > UBA3824. The sequence goes on from JAFPYR010000092.1 coordinate 2,433, forward strand.
GGGAACAATGTATTTTGTAGGCAATTTCGATGGTACAAATTTCACTGCCGACGACCTCGATTATCCGCTTTGGCTTGATTACGGAATGGATAATTATGCGGGTGTAACTTACTCAAATACAGACGATAGAAAAATCTTAATCGGTTGGATGAACAATTGGCAATACGCAGGTGCAGTGCCTTGCAATCCGTGGCGTTCGGCAATGACCTTGCCGAGAGAACTTTCGCTTTCGGAACACGACGGCAAACCGTTGCTCAAAAATTCGGTTGTCGGCGAAATAGAAAACATCGCCGGAGAGTGGACAAATGTTGACGACAAATTTGACGCCGGTAGCGCATATCAGCTGCGTTTGACCATTGATTTGGACCAAAATTCTACCGTAATGCTGTCCAATCAAAAAGGCGAAAAATATGTTGTTGACATCAATTCCAACACGCGCACATTAACAGCCCGCAGAACATCCGCAACGGGCAAAAGTGATTTTAACGGAATGTTTTCAGTGCCGTCGATGTCAGCCCCCTTGAATGTTGAGGGAGCAAAGGTTACAATTGATTTTTATGTTGATCAATCGTCAGTGGAACTTTTCAGTAATGACGGTTCGATGTCGATGACCAACCTCGTTTTCCCTGAGACAATCTACAACTCGCTCTCTGTTAGCGGTGCAAATTATGATGCCAAGGTTAGAAAATTAGAACGGATTTGGTAAAATTGAAAAGTTAATAAAAAAAAATTAGAGGAATTATTATTATTGCAGCCGTTCGGACAGATTCGGACGGCTGTATTTTTTGGGGATAACGAGTTTTTCATTCCCTTATATCGGTTGGATACTTTCCAAATTGTTTTTTGAAACATTTTGAAAAATAACTTGGCGTATTGAATCCCGATTCGTAGGAAACTTCGGCAATGGTTTTGGTGGTGGATACAAGTAACGTATATGCATGTTGAAGACGCATTTCGCGCATAAGTTCCACCGGCGAAATTCCCGTTAATGCCTTTACTTTTCGATAAAGTTGTATACGGCTCATGCCGAGTTCCGCACCGAGGTCGTCCATTGTTAAGTCGGAATTTGAAATATGCTTTTTAAAAGCCTTTTTTAGGGCATCAGCAAAAATTTTGTCCTGAGTATTGACCACTGTCGATGGTGTTTCTTGGTCCTCGGACGAAATATTGCGGAGTCTTTGACGGTTTTTGAGCAGGTTGTAGATACGTACAACGAGCATTTGCGGACTAAAAGGCTTGGTTAAATAAGCGTCGGCACCGTGTTCGTAACCCTCGGTGCGCTGTTCAGAGGTGCTGCGGGCGGTAAGAAGAATTACGGGAATATGACTCGTAATATTGTCGCCCTTGATTTTTTTGCAAAACTCCAATCCGTCCATTACGGGCATCATAACATCGCTTACAATAATATCCGGCACACATTCGCGGGAAAGTTGCATACCGTTTTCGCCGTCGGAAGCCTCCAAAACGCAAAACTTGTCGCAAAGTAGCGTTCGCAAGTATCGGCGGAGGTCGGCATTGTCGTCCACAATTAATACGGTGGCGAGGTCGTCGCTATCGTCGTGTTTCATCTGTTCGAGGCGGCTCTCTTGAAGATTGTTTTCCGAAATAGTTTCGGCTATTATATCGCGTGCCGAGCCGTCGTCTACAAGGTCGGATTTTGAAATGTCGGTCTTAAAGTTGAGAACCTCTGCCGCCACGTTTTCCAACTGTTTTATATTGCGGTTTACGATTTCAAGCAGTTCGCGGTCGCTGTCTTTTATCGACGTGCTTTCGAGAAGTTTTTTTACAGGCCCGGCAACAAGTGTGAGCGGGGTTCTAAGTTGATGCCGTGCGTTGGTATAAAAAGCGGTTTGTTCGTCGCTCAATGCCTTTATTTTCTGATTAGCGGCTTGCGTTTTTAGCACCGATTTCCATATCAACACAATACTTGTTAATAATATTATAATAGTTGCCGCAGCACTGGCGATTATCTTGTTTTGAAACCGATAAAGCCCCGTGTAATCTTCCAATTTGTTTTGCACGGTAACAAGGTTGGCATTTTGATTCATCAGTTCGGTGCTTGAAGCGGCTACGAGGTCTACATTGTCGGGTGTCACCAAAATTCCGTGCATTGGGTTTTCTTTTTCATAATGTCGCCCCGAAAGAATATCGATGGCAAGTCTTACAATTTTTTCGCCGTGAGTGGGGTAAACGTAAGTGCCAATCTGATGACCGAATTGTACGTATTCCAAACCCTCTTTGGGCAATCCGTCGATTCCAAGTATTTTTATCTTGCCTTCTATGTTGTTTTCTACCACGGCCTTGTATACTCCCGTTGCCATTCCGTCGTTGTGACAAAATACAATGTCGGGCAGATGACCGGTGTTGATTTGCTCGGTAATCAGACGGCACGCCTCGTCGCTTGTCCAATCGCCCTGACGACAGACGTATTCTATGCTGTCGATTTTTTTAATTGCATTACAAAATCCTTCGTGACGCTCCACTGCCGGCGTAGTGCTCATCGAACCTGTTATTTCCATTATAAAAGGCTTGTCGCCGTGCGGTGTTGTTTGCTTGGCAATATTTTCGGCGTAACGTCCCATCATTTCGCCTGCCTCATAATTGTTGCCGCCGATAAACGCTGTATATTCGCCCGTGGTAGATTTCCTGTCGAAAAGGATTACGGGGATATTTTTCTTTAACGCTCTGCCGAGAACCTCAGAAAGCGGAGCAGCCTCGTTGGGCGCTACTACGAGCAAATCAATGCCGGTGGAAAGTAGACTGTCTATCTGACGAATTTGAAGTTCGGTATCGTCTGCCGAAATTGCCACCAAAACTTCAATGTCGTGTTCGTACAAATGTTGAGCAGCAAACATTTCGTTGTTTACTTTCTCGCGCCACCTACCTTGCGAACACTGCGAAACGCCTATTTTGTATGAATCGTTTTGAGGTCCGCATGATACGATTAACACTAAAAAAATCAAGCAAAGCCAAGAGATTTTGTTCATATCGTATTTTACTAAAAATTACGTTCAAAATTAATCTTTTTTTCTGTAACTTGCAATAAAATAGTTTAAACTATTGATGCAACATTTGTTTCAATGTAACATTTTTTATAATCGTTGAACGATATTTGACTGTTTTCTGTATTACAACATGCTAAATTAGCACCATCAAATTAATACGAATTTTTTTAAACTTTTAAACTTAAACACAAATGAAAAGACTGAAAATGTTTCTAACGGGCTTGTTGCTCGTGTTTGCAAGTACATTGTATGCGCAGACTGAAATTTCAGGTACTGTTACCGATGATACGGGAGAGCCTATTATAGGTGCTTCCATCGTCGAAAAAGGTACTACAAATGGTACTATCACCGACCTTGACGGTAATTTTCAACTAAGTGTTGAAAATGGCAAAACTATCGTTGTATCTTGTATAGGATACATGAGCGTTGAAGTTTCTGCCGGTGATAATTTAAAAATCACTCTTAAAGAAGATCTCGCTGAGATTGACGAAATTGTTGTTACTGGTTATTCGGTGCAGAAAAAATCCGACCTCACAGGCGCTGTTTCGGTTGTGAAGACCGACGACATTGCCAAGCAAAACGAGAACAACCCTCTCAAAGCAATGCAGGGACGTGTGCCGGGTATGAATATTTCTGCTGACGGTTCGCCTTCGGGTTCGGCTACGGTAAGAATCCGTGGTATCGGCACTCTCAACAAC
>JAFPYR010000093.1 GCA_017412115.1 Bacteroidales bacterium
AACTTGCAAACGGTTCTTTGTCGGTACGGTTCAATGTCAGGGGGACACACGGACGGCGCAAACGGTTCTTATACAGCCTGAAATCCGATTTGCAAACGGTTCTTTGTCGGTACGGTTCAATGTCAGGGGGACACACGGACGGCGCAAACGGTTCTTATGCAGCCTGAAATCCGATTTACGGACGGTTCTTTGTTGGTTGGTTCAATGTCAGGGGGCAATCACACGGACGGCGCAAACGGTTCTTTAACAGCCTGAAATCCAACTTACAGACGGTTCTTTTGTCGGTACGGTTCTATGTCAGGGGCGCAATCAATCCAACTTGCAAACGGTTCTTTGTCGGTACGGTTCAATGTCAGGCGGCGCAATCAATCCAACTTACAGACGGTTCTTTTGTCGGTTGGTTCTATGTCAGGGGACAAAAAACGCCGTTTTGTTTCTTTTTTTGTCCCCCTATTTGGATAAATGTTTGATTTTTAGCGGTTTTGTTTTTCTTTTAAAGATATGCAACCGTTTTTTTGTCGTTCTTTGTCGTTTTTTTTGCCGATTAAACTAAAATGTAACTAAATTAAACTTTTGGGTGTCGTTTTTCGGTGCGTAATCTGTTTGCGTTTTTTGATACGGTTTTAACATCATACCCCCCTATTGAATTTTCAGGGCAGAAAGTTGTTTGTTGGATTTTTCAGGCGGTTTAAGACTTCAAAACGGCGTTATAGTGGTTTTCAAACGGTGTAAAAATTACGTATGAACGTTATTTTAACACGTTATCCATACAGAGGTGAAAAAGGTTGGATTTTGTTGTATAAAAGTTTGATTTTCTGTTAATTAGTGAAATTTGAATGATTTTTGATACAAATTAGCCGCCGAATTGACGGCTAATTTGTTAGTTTTCAGTCTGTTTATTGTTTTCCTTTGCTTGTTTGTGCCACAAATACACCGTTGTTTTGCAGATTTTGAACTTCTTTGCAATTTCCGCATAAGAATAACCCTTTGCAATGTATTCGAGTACACGTGTTTTACGTGCTTTGGGCGGTTCTTTGTTGGTGTCCAAAATTGCGGACTTGACAAACCTTTGCACGGTTCGGGGCTGCAAGTCCACAAGTTTTGCAATTTCGGTGGCGTTCAAACCCAAAAAATAATATTTTTGGATTTTGTTTTCGGTGTTTTTATCCATAACTATTTGTTTTTAAGTGGTTTAACATAATAGTTCTTTGAACTGATTTGTTGCTGCGTATATTCAATTTTTAAATCAATGTTTAATAATTCCGTTAAAAACGTGTTAATCAAACATTTACTCAAAAACTCTTTTGCGGCGGTCAGGTTCTTGACTTCGTTTTGTAAAGTTTCAAGTTCGTACATATCAGTTTTTTGAAAATTTTTTGCAAAAGTTGTTTCCAATATTTTCGCTTAAAAGCGAGATTTATATTTAGTATGTAGGTAGTAAGATATTCCACTCCAAAAATGAAAACGGACGCGCTTTGCGCTATTTTTGCAAGCAAAAATCCGTTTTCATTTTTTCCGTTCCAATCTTACTACCTACATACTAAATATGTATGTTTTTAGAAATATTGGAATGTAATATTACAAGTAACCATACATTCAATATCAGTACAAAAGTATATATACAAGTTGCCAAAACAGCGGGGACACTGAAACAATTTTGTTTAATTTTGGTTATTGCAATTTTGTAAAATACTGATAATCAATATTTTCTAATTTTTAGGGCGGTTGCCCTTTTGGGCAGTTTTTGTTTAACGCATTGATTAACAGCCTTATACATTCCTTTGATTGGTCAGAAATCACAAAATCATATTTGCCGTAAAATTCGCCGTTTTCCCACTTCGCAAAGAACTCACGTTTTGTGCGGCGTTGTTTTTCGGTCAATGCGCCGATTTTGTAATCAGCCTTGATTTTGTCCTGAATTGCTTTTGGGTCAAAACTTAGGCTGTAAAATTCCTTTAAAAATTCCTTTTGCGCCGATGTCAAGCCGAATGTTTTTAAAATCGGTTCAAATTCAATGTTGCAAAAGGCGGTTTCAAATTCTTTACAATCCTTTGCGCAAAGGTCAGGGTTAAGCAAATCGGAAAACAATTTGTTTTCGGGGCGTTGCCTTACAAGTTCAAATCGCAAAGTAAAAGGAATGTTGATTTGCAGACACTCTTTTACTTCGTGTGTTTTGTCATAAACCTTGTAAAATGTACGTTTGTAACGTCCGTTTTCAGTCAGTTTTTCAAATGTATAGTTGAAAGAGTTGTCAATCAGCGTTTTGTCAAGTTTGCCAACTTTAACCATCTGTTTGATGTATTCTTTTGGTTCGTTGTCGGTCATAATGTTAAGTCCTAATTCATAGTATTTTACAACCGCTTGCGACAGATTAACGCCGATGTCCGTTTCAAGTTCTTTTGCGGCAAACAAAGCGTTTTCAAACGAAAACGGCTTGTAATTAACATATTGATTGTCAGTTACATAATAGAAATATTTATGCAAACTCACTTCAAAAGTCATTATCCAAAACACGCCTTTTGAGTAAATACGGATATAAAACTTGTTTTTATACCGATACTCTTTCGGGCTGCCGTTTTCGTTGTATGAAACATCAAACGCCCTTTTTTCTGTAATCCGTTTTAGTTCGTTTGATGTCAGGCACTTACGCAATTTCACCAAGTCATACATTTTGGCTCTGATTGATGTAGTTTTCAATTTCCAACTTGCTAAACCTCAAAGACTTACCGTTTCGGACAGGGTTCAGAACGCCTTTTTTCACCAAAAAGTAAACGGACGTTCTTTTGAGGTTCAGTTTTTGCTCAACCTCTTTTTCTGTAAGAAGTTGATTTTCAAAGCCTTTAATAAAGGTTTTGATGTCTGCGTTTTCCGCTCTCAATGCCTTAACCTCGCTTATAAGGCTTGTCAGGTTGTTATCCAACGATACAAACCAATTAGGATTGAATATCATTGGCGGTGTCTGTTGTGTTTGTTCCATATAGTTTAGTATTATGTTAGTAAATCTTATATTTGTTTTGTTGTGTCTGTTTTGTTGTACCAAAACGTTTATGGCAAAAAAAATAGATGCAATTAACCTACAATTCCAAGTACATCTAAAACCATAACTTCGTTAAAATGCTTTATGCAATCATTAATAATTTCATCTTTTTTGTCATAATCGTTGTTATACCATACGGCAAAATTTTTGCGTTTACATTCGTCATTGTCAATAAAGTTACAAATATGTTTCCACTTTGCACCATATTTAAACGTTGTTAATAAAGTGTCTAAATCGGTATCAAATACCGTTTTTACAGCCTTTTTAACCTCGTTGTAATCCATTGTTAGTTCATCGCCAGCCCTGATAATGAATTTAAAAAACATTATCTCTCTTTTGTCTGTTTTCTCGTCAAGTCCCGTGTATTCAATAAAGTAAAACATATTACCTACAAAGAACTCGTAAACAGATACATTAAACCATTTCAAATAATTTGCAAACTTAACCTCTTTGAAGAACAAATACCTTTTGGTTACGTTTTCAACATATTTGATAATGTTTTCGATAATCTTTTTCAAATTATCGGACATTTTTAAAAGTGTCTTAATTTCGGCACTCTGAAACCTTGTCGGGGAAAAATCACCTATAAAACAAGTGTCATATTCATCTTTGTAACAGCCGTTGTTAAGACATTCAACGCCTTTAACATTTGCCATACAACCGTGGCTCAAATCCGCTTTATAATAGTTGTAATAACTATCACAATAGTCGCTTACATAGTTTGAAAATGACATTTCAAAACTTTGCCTATTGGTAACAATACGAAGATAAATAGGGCAAAACTCGCCTTTAACATCGTCAAAGGTAAGTTTCCTGCCTCTCGTATAGAGAAAATATTTAAATGACACTTTGCCCATTTTATCATTCTTTTGGCGCAAAGATAAACATTTTTTTTTCATTTTATAGATATTTTTTAGTGTTTTGAACAAACATTTTTATAATTATTTGATATATTGATAATTACCAAACAATATTTTTTAAATTGTCGTTTACGGTATCATCTAACAACACGGCGTAAATCTGCGTTGTTTTCAGGTCTGTATGTCCCAACAACTTTTGCAGATTGACAATAGGATAATTCTTGTTAAGAAGTATCGTTGCAAAGGTATGTCGGGCGGTGTGTATTGATATATGCTTGATTTTCAGTTTTTTCGATATTTCAATCAGAATTTCATTAATGTAGGCGTGTGTATATCGGTTGAAATACTCTTTGCCGTTATAGTATTTGCGCAAAAGTGCAAGACCTTTGCCCGCAAATAACAAATTGATAGGAAGTTTGATTTGCCGTTTAACTTTTTGCATTGTAATAATTATATATGTTTCGCCGTCCTTCTCGACAATGTTTTCAGGTGTCAGGCGCAAAATATCCGAAATCCTTAAACCGCTGTAAACAGCAAAGCAAAAAACGTCCTTAACATATTGTAAGGATTGTTTTTCGCCTGAAAAATCGGCGTTTTCGATAATTTTAAATTCGCTTTCCGTCAAAAATTCACGGTGTGTTTTTGGCGTTATGATTTTGAACTTTTCAAACGGATTTTCTTTCAGAAGTCCTTTGTTAATAGCGTTTAAGACCCAAGAGCGCAATATCTTCAAATATTGAATAACGGAAGTATTTTTTAGGTTTTCGCAAACAAGATAGTTTTTGAATCCCTCTACAAATGTGTAGTTTACTTGTTTGAATTTTAGTTCGTTCTTAAATCCTTTCAATCTGCGCAACGTTGCAAAATGCAGTCTTAATGTTCCTGATGACTTAATTTTGTCGGTTGCAAGATAGTTTTCAATAAAGGCGTAAAAATCCGTATTGTCAGTTTTGTTGTAAATGCAGTCGAAAACGCCGTCCAAAACAAACTCGCCGTTATCAGTGAGTTTATAACAATAGTTTTCGACCTTGTTTTTGAGGTCTGACAATACTTTGTTTTTTTGGTTGGCATTTGGGGCGGTCTTTTTAACGGTCTGTTTTTTCAAGTCCCAATCGGATTTGGCGGCGCAAATTTTTGAGTTAAAATATTTGCGTTTGCCGTCGGCATATACACAAATATAAATCGGTGCTGTGCCGTCCTTTTTGAGTTCGCCTTTTTTGTTCCAAACCAATGATATTACAAAATCGTTTTTCATAATCGCAAACTTTAATTTGTTTTGGTGCGACAAAATTAGGTAAATATTTTGACACACCAAAACATTTTTAAACGTTTTTTGTTAAATATGTTTAAAATATCGGTTGGATATAAGGGGGACAAAAAGGGGAACACAAAAAGCAATCAAAAACGAAATGAAATAAACGTACTTTCAGGGGCAAAAATTTGATTGTCAATTCATTATAAACAACAATAAACATTAATTGTTTATGTTTATAATGTAGTTGTATTTTACAACGGAAAACACAGAAAAAACAGAAATTAAAAATGCAGAATAAAATTTTAAATACTTTAAAATTTTGCGGAATACACGGAATTTAAATTTCCGTGATTTTCTGAATGAATATTTTTTATTTTTCCGTGTCTTTTGTGTTTTCCGTTGTTAAAATGTTTATTTTTTTGTTTTTCCGCGAAAAATAAATTACTTTTGCAGAAACAATTTTTTGTAAGTCATGGTAAAAGTCTATAATCCGATATACGACACGGTTTTTAAATACCTGATGGAGGACGACAGAACCGCCAAGGTGCTGTTAGGCAGCATTTTGGACAAAAAGATAAAAGTTCTCTCGCTCAAAAACAACGACTATACAATCGTTACGGAAGACGGCGTAAAAATAGTTCGTTTGGATTTCTGTGCCACGATTATAGACCCAAAGACCAAGACTGAGGAAGTTGTTACCATAGAACTGCAAAAGGCTTTTGACGAGGAGGAAGTGGTTAGATTCAGGAAATACCTCGGTCGTCAATATCAGGACGAGGCCAACACCATCAAAATCACCAAGAAACGCCGCAACAAGGACGAAGAATATGTTGTACACAAACCAATGCACATCTATGCCATCTATATTTTAGGACACGGATTAGGTGCGGGTTTGGAATATTCAGTCTTGAAAGGCAAATACATTTTTGAAGACTTGGACGGCAAAACGGTGGAAATACCCAAACATCACGAATTTCCCAACGGTCTCACTCACGACCTCTATATAGTTCAGATACCGCATTTGTCA
>JAFPYR010000094.1 GCA_017412115.1 Bacteroidales bacterium
CTCGTCAATGATAAAGACAAAACGGTCGCCGGTTTTTTGGTGGATTTCGTCAAGTGCTCTGCTCAACAATTCTTTTTCTTCCAAAAAAGGATAAGACTCTTTTAAGTCTTTAATCACTTCTTTTTGAGCCTCTTCCACAACACTCTGATTGTCTAATTGCGAAAACTTGTTCCAATCAATATAAATTGTCGGATATTTATTAAGGTGCTTTTTGTAACTTGGCAGTTTTGCAATTTCCAAATCATCAAACAGCGGTGCGGAATCAGATTTTCTATCGTAATAAGCATAAATCATCTTAGCAGCAACGGACTTGCCAAAACGCCGAGGACGCGACACGCACATATAACGATGCGAAGTATCGATACTTTCGTTTAAAATACTTAATAACCCCGACTTGTCAATAAAGGCGGAATTTCTGATGCCATTGAAGGCAATGTTACCCTTGTCGATGAATATGCCCATAGTCTTAATAATTTAAAATTTATCGGCAACAAAAATATGATTTTTTTTTGACATTGACAAGATAATTTTTTCGTCAAAACCTGTAACCTTTCCGCCATTTCTGACACTAATGGTAAAATAGAAAGTCAAACCATTAAAAATTTTTACGATATGAGAAAACAAATAATATTGGTGATATTAACCGCCTTATTTGCAAACTTTAGCGCGGCGCAAAACCTCAATGACAAAATATATTTCGATGAGGATTGGAATGTTATCACAGACGCTACAAAAGCTGCGTTTTATCGCCTTTATGATGCCAATGACAAATCAGAAGGTCGCAAGCCGTACAAAGATTTCTACATCAGCGGCAAATTGCAAGGCGAGGGCAATTTTGTGTGGCGCAACGGCGAAATGGAGGAAGATGGCGAACAAAAAAGTTACTATCCAGGTGGACAAATTGAGAGCAAATGGTATCAGAAGGGCGACGAAATTGACGGTGAACGTGTTACATACTACGAAAATGGTAACATCAAGGAACACGAATTTTACGTAAACGGCATCCCTGAAGGTTCGCACAAAGAGTACGATTCAACAGGTGATCTCCATCGTGTTTACAATTACAAAAACGGACTTCTCGACGGCAAACAAATCCAATATTTAAGCGGCAAGATAGATTTGGAAGACTATTTTGACAACGGTCTGATGCAGAAAGAAATAAGATATTCAGACGGCAAAATAAGAAGAATATTCACGCTCGTCAGCCGTCAAGATACTACATTCATCGCCAACGACACTTGGTTCCTAAGGGAGGACGAGGATTCTCTTATTAGAAAAAAATCTGTGGACAAAATCTACGACTTCGACCCATCGATTTGGGAATATCCATTTCAAATGCACTTTGTGGATCTATCAGATTTTACATACGACGAAGCACAACATTTTGCCGGCTATGGTGCAATATCTGATATGCACGGCAAATTTCAAGAATTCGACCGTCAAGACCGTATCGTAAAAGAAGGACAATATTCTCTCAATAATAAAGTCGGAATTTGGAAATATTATGATTATAATCAAAATTGTTATTACACAATTGATTACGACAATAAAGACGAAGTAACTCATTATTATACTATTGACAATAAACCTTTTAGTGGGAAATTTATTCATTACGAAAACGATGGCGCCCAAATCGAACTCAATATCGAAAATGGAATTCATCGCGGCAAATACACCGTCTATCATTACGATGACGAAGGTGAGGTAATAGGCAAATATTACGGAAATTTTGACGACGACGGCAAAGAAGACGGCTATTTTCACGCTGAAATGTTCCTTGACGGCGAGTGGAAAACTGTGGATTTCAGCAACTACAAACACGGTGTCAAACATGGCGAATGGCGGACAATTGCAAACGATTCTATAATTTTCAAGAATTATAACAACGGAGAACTTGACGGTGAATTTCAGATTTGTGCTGTTAATTTGAGAGAAGATTACGCAAAAGACAAAGACAGTCTATTTCTGTTGACATCTGGAACATATCATAATGGCAAAAAGACAGGTCATTGGTGGCGGCTAACAGACAATAGTTATAAGTTGAGATACGAGGAAGGCAATTATCTTGACGATAGCAAAAACGGTGAATGGCACATCTACAATGGATATTATAAGGCAAATGAAGATTATACATTTGGCGACAAAGTAACATATTTGCAGTACGTTGTCAATTATCAAAATGGATTGCGACACGGTTCTTTTGTAGAATACGACACCAAAAACAACAAAATAACGCAAGGTCAGTATTCTGCCAACGAGATGTCCAGCGAATGGATTTACACCTATTACGATGAAAAATGCTACAAGGTAATCAATTACGACAACGATGCAACCCCAATCCGCCTTTACACCCTCAGCGGCAAACCATTCTCCGGCAAACACATTGAAACATACGAAAAAGACGAAGACTATGGCTATGACACAGTTGTATATTCCATTAAAAAGTCTTATATTCAACATGTTGAGTTCATAGACTCGAAAACAAGCAAAGTTATTGAGATAGTTGAATTCAAAAACGGACTGCCGATAGAGAAATAAAAAATACCGCTCAATACAAAAACATTAAGCGGTATTTTTTATTTTTGTAGACCACAAAATTTAATAAAATGAAAACATTTTTTTCCACACTATTTGCATTGCTTTTTACAGCGCAGTGTTTTGCACAAACTACCTTGTCCACAGAGGATTGCGAGGTGTTTTATCAAAACGCTTTTTATGCTGAAATTTTGCCCTCGCTTAGACAAATAAGAAGAGATATGGAGAAGGGCGAAAATTTCGACGCTGAAAAATACACCTCTACCGTCGTACAGTTAAGTATGATTTCTACACATTACGACAGCGATGTTTTCTTATCAGCAAAATACTTGGAAAAAGCATTGGCAACGCTCATCGAAAAAACGCAAAATTCAAAATATACCCGCTTGATTGCCACAATGTTAGCCGAAAATTATATTGTGCTGCGGCAGTTTTCGATGGCGGAGGATTGTATCGAAAAAACCGAAAAACTTTTTGTTAAATCGGAAGATTATGGCGATGGTTATTTGATGTTTTTGACAGAAAAATTACGGCTGTATTTCGCTGTCGGCAACAACGAAAAACTCTCTAAGGCAACCGAGGCGTTGATAAACAATTACAACCGACTTTACGGAAATCTTTTTGAATCAAAGGATTTTAAAGCACTTTCAATGCTTGCCACCGTTGCAAAAGTGTATAAAAAATTAGGCGAAGTTTTCAAGTCTGAAACTTGTTATAACCATATCATAAAAACGCTCGAAAACCACAAAGACGTAACTGAAACTTCTCTTTTTAACGAAGCCTGCAATGCTCTTGCCGTCATAAAAATGCAGCAACATTCTTGGAGCGAAAGTTTGGAATTATTTAGCAGAATCACAGGAAGTTACGATTATAATAATTTTACATATTCCAAAAATATCCTCACCCTGGGACTTTTTCTCGGACAAAACGATACAATCGCAAAATATTATAGAAAATTTAGCGGATATTTGCAGCAACTTTTGCCACGGATTTTTTTCAAAACCACCGAAGAAAACCGATACAATATTTGGTTGAAAAATGCCGAAGATATTGAGTTTTACAATTTTGCGGCGTTGAAAACCAACCTTACAAGCGTTAAAAAAGACGCATTTGTTAGCACTGTATTTTTCAAAACATTATCCCTAAAAAGCGGCAAAATGCTTGATGATTTTATCAATAATTCCGTTGACAACAACCTAAAAAATGCCTACAAAAAATGTCAGGATTTAAAACAAAAATTCATCTTTCGTAAAGGCGGTTTTGAAGATTATTTTGAATACGAAAGGCTCTTTGATTCTATTTTGACTAAATCTTCAAAACTAAGTCAAAAAATCTTGAACCAACTGAAAAAGTTTACAGATTCCAAAGATGCACTTTTTGACAATGAATACGCCGTAGAGTTCTGTCTGATACCCGATTACGAAAATTTTCCTAATCATTGCGACTATTTTGGCGCATATATAATCAACAGAAATTTTTCAGTACCAAGGCTTGTAAAACTTGCCAAAATTCAAGACGTTGAAAATTTGTTGAAACAAACTTCTGATGACCAACTTTTCTATACGGAATTTTATTCAAACCACAAAATTAATGAGGTTTATAAATTGATTTTTAAGCCATTAGAACCTTATCTAAAAAATGCGAAAACAGTGTTTTATTCCCCTTACGGAATACTTTCGCAGTTGAATTTTGATTTGTTTATTGACGATAACGGTATACCTTTGAATCAAAAATACAAGATGGTTAGAGTTTCATCGACTGCAGACATTTTACCTGTGAAATTCCGCAATATTAATGCAGTAAAAACAGCAGTTTTTTATGACAATATAAATTATGATTCATCCATTTATGAAACTTCACGCGGTTATATTTTCGGGAGATTGACAAATGCCGGTAAAGAAGCCCGCATAATTTCCGACCTTTTAAAATCTCACAATATTACTTCAACTCTTTACGAAGATAAAGCCGCCACCGAAGAATCTTTCAAAAATTTTTCCGGCAATTCACCCGAAATCCTCCACCTTGCAACCCACGGTTTTTATTTGGATGAAGATTCTCAAAAGCCTTTCGCCCAGTCTGTCAACACCTATTCTCAAAAGGAATCCGCGATGGCTCTCTCCGGGCTTGCACTTTCCGGCGCGAATAATGCTTGGAATGGCAATTTTGATTTGCCAAACGTCGAGGACGGAATTTTAACCGCCTACGAAATCTCTCAACTCGATTTGTCTAATACAAAACTCGTCGTGCTCTCTGCCTGCGAAACTGCGCGGGGAAGGATTTTTCCTGTGGACGGCGTTTTTGGATTGCAACGTGCTTTCAAACAGGCGGGTGCAGGTTCGATTCTGATGTCGCTTTGGAAAGTTGACGACAATGCAACGGCGACATTTATGGAATATTTTTACAAGTTTTTGTTTGAGACTTCCGACCGCCATAAGGCGTTGCAGATGGCGCAGGACGAGGTTAAGAAACAATATCCCGACCCATACTATTGGGCGGCGTGGGTGATGTTGGATTAAGGGAAAAGTTCTCAAAAGCTTGACTCAAATACCATATTTTGATCACTCAAAGTAATATCTGATTCCAACATATTTTTAACCTCCAAAACCCAATCTAAACTTTTTGTAATGTTTTGTTTTTCAAGCACTTTGTAGACGTAATACGACAACGAACCGTAATGTTTGTTGTCTTTAAAAACTTCTTTATTAAATTGATATGCTCGGCAGGCTTCGAGTATAATTATGTCGGATAAACCAGAAATTTTGTCAATTTTGAAATTACCTTGTTTGTTGATTCTGGGGGCGAATGGTTTGCCATTTTCGCTGAAACCAAGTTTTGTACCGCGCACAATATCTTCGTCATCAAAGTCGTCTCTCGAGGATGTTCCCGAATGACAAGCATCAATTACAACGCACAACAAACCGTCATTGCCAAGTTTTTTGCGAATTTCGTTGAAATATTCCGACAATTCATCGTCAAGTATGTGATTTTTACCTTCGTAAACGCCTGATTGATAATTGATTTTCGCATCGTATGCAATCAAAGATTCGTCCCAAAGGTCGTCCTCGTCAAATGGCGGTTTGTCTTCAAACGGCTGTCCATGACACGAAAAATGAATATACACGCAACTGCCTTTAACACTGTTTGTTGCAAGTTTTTTGAGTTCAGTGCGGATATTTGCGGCAGTGGCTTGGAAATTGACAAGTGTTGCCGTTTTAAAACCTTTATTATCAAGCATTTTGCCGATAATTTCGCAATCGTTTTCGCCGTGAATTTTTCCAAATCCCGACGAAGCAGGATAATCGGATATGCCAATTATCAACGCATTATTTACTTGTCCCATTGCTGATAATGCAACGAATAAAGTTATTAAACACGTTGATATATAACCTTTTAGCGTCATACTTTTTATTTTAATTTTTCTAAAACTTCTTTTGCTTTTTCACTAACAGCAGGGTTGTCGTCGGAGTTTTTAGCAAGTTTTTCAAGGACAGATTTTGCCTTTTCAGGGTCGTGATTTTTGAGGTGTGCAAGCGATAAATACCAACCCGAAACCGCAAAATAATTTGTACATTCATTGAAGTTTTCTTCTTGTGATTTGTCAAAAATTTGGTTGAGACTTTCGATTGTAGTTTTTAAATCTTTGTCTTGTAACACGTTGTTAATCAAATTATCTACGACTTTATCCATATTGTCATCTCCTCCATGTGACGGAGTTTTAGAGGAAAAGGGAAAAACATTTTCATATTCGGCGGCGATTTTTTCGTATGACGAATTTACGTAAAAAATCCTCAGTCCAAATGCCAAAATTAACACCGCAGCGGCAGACATCACCCAAGCTGCAATTTTTTTGAAATTAACGATTTTGGTAGTTGGTTTAGAAATATTTTTTACATCATCAATTGACAAATTTTTGAAAGCAGATTTAATACTTTCATCATCGGCAACACCTTTACGTTCAAGGCCTTTGATAAGTCGTGCAACGGCAATGGCGCGGGCTTTGAGGTCGGGATTTTGTTGAAGATTTTGCATAAAATCCGCTTCTTCATTTGCCGACAATTCGCCACGAAGAAATTCAAAAATATACCTTTATTTTCCTCCTCCGCCGTGTCCTCCGCCTGAACTGCGACGTCGCGCTGCCGAGGCTTCTCTTACCGATGAAGAGTACGACGAATATCGACTATTGGATAATAAATATGCCGCGCCAAAATACGTTCCGTAATGGTGATGATAATGCCTATAATATTCGTTGCCATTCGATGAATAATCGGTAGTATCGGTTGCAAAAGCATAGTATTGATAAAATCCTCTGTAAAAATTGTTGGTTGCGGAATCTCCATGATACAAGGGCGCTTCCAAATTGTCTAACGTCCATTGTCTTGTCGCGAGATGTACAAGTGTGCTGTTGTCGGAAGTATCACGGTATATCATGCAAACTTCTCTCTTTGTGAGAATCGCTATCGTGAGTGTATCTTGCGGATTTTCTTGTACGTAGTCCAATTCGCCTTCTATCAAATCTATAATGTTGGTGGCAGCCTCTTCGGCATCATAATCGGTATAATATACATCGGCATTTTTGTTGTCATAACCCGTTATGGAGGTTTCCCACGGGAAATCAGGATTGTTTTCTATTTTTTCTTTTATGGTAACGGAAAAGTTAGAATCGGAAAAAATTCCAAAAAACACCAAAACCACAACGACTACTCCGAAGCAGCCAATTTTTTTGAAAAAAATTGAAATACCGCTTTCTCTTTCTCTGTGTGGAGGCGGTGTAGGATTGCTTGAAACCAACATAATACTTTCGGCTGCAATACGTCTGCCCGTTGAATATTCGGTTTCATCGTCCCAAATTTCTATGGAAACATACGTGTCATCTTGCGGGTTGCGGTATTCGGTGTAACGCGCTGTATCGCCCGACTCCACATCAACATTTCCGCAGCAAAAATTAACATACTCCGTACCCGAATCCGTTTGCTCCATGCCGGAAGTATCTATACGGTGTGTCATTTGCCAAATAAACACCGATTCTTCGTTGTCGATACTCAGCCACGATTCTTGTCCGCTGTTAAAAATTACATACTCGTCCCAAATATAGTCGCCGTCTATATACGTAATCTTGCCGTCAACAGTGTATGTGATTTCTCCTATGGAGATTTTATCGCCTACATTAAAATTCAGATTCATAGCAATATAGTTTTTATTTTGTTAAAAAAAATCCCGTTATTTCCATTGTTTATCCGCCTCAATGTAATATTGCATCAACATTGGTTTCGACAATGTATTGACACAAATATCGGCAGTCGTTTCGTCTTTGCCGAAATAAAACATCGATTGTGAATTTTCTGCCGTCAAATATTTTGTATCAACAGTAAAATCAAATTCTTTGTCTATTGGTTTTTGGGACGCAATGTTGAATCCCCAATCCCCGAAACTCGGTACTTCCAAGTGATAAGGCAACACGTTGAAACCTTCACTTTCGATGGTTTTGTTGATGCACCAAAATGCTTTGGTTGCAAAATACGGACTCGTGGATTGCACCGAGAGAATACCATTCTCCGTTAACGAATTTTTGCACAGCCGATAAAAAATATTGGAGTACAACTTATTGAGTGCTTCGTTGTTGGGGTCGGGCAAATCTACAAGTATTACATCATATTTAAAAGTATTTTCGGTGAGAAATTTATACGCATCGTCTACAATAATTTCCATTTTCGGATTGCTGAGCGAATTATTATTGACGTTTGCTATCGTGTGATTATCTCTGCAAAGTTCGAGTATATCACGATCGAGGTCTACAAGCGTAACTTTCTTAATTGTAGGATATTTCAGCACTTCTCTTGCAGCAAGTCCGTCGCCGCCGCCAAGAATCAAAACGTTTTCTTTTTTTGTTGATTTTGACATTGCCGGATGTACAAGGGCTTCATGATAGCGGTATTCGTCGCTTGTGGAAAATTGGACGTTTCCGTTGATAAAAAGCCTTAAATCGTCGCGGTGTTTGGTAAGAACAATATGCTGATATTTGGTTTGTTTAACAAAAATCACTTTGTCGCGATACAACCCGTTTTCCACGAATTTTGAGATGTTTTCACTGAAAACCGTTCCGATTATCATCGCGCTCAAAATCAGTATTGTAGCAGAGAGAAATTTGTTGTAATGCGTAATGTTTTTTTTATAACTGAGAATGATTATCAGCGAAACGATAATATTTAGCGAACCTACTAAAAATGCCGTGCAGAAATATCCCAAATGCGGTAACAACAACAGCGGAAAGGCTATTGAGCCGATGAGTCCGCCGATATAGTCAAAACTGAAAATTGACGAAATCGTTACTCTGAGATTATTTTCGTTGTTTTCTATTATGCGGGTTAATATCGGGATTTCCATACCTACGAATATGCCTATTATCAGGATAATAACGTACATAATTATCTGATAACAAACAAGATAAATGTTAGCAAGAAAAAGTATTATAGTTGAAAGTCCGCCGATTAGTCCCACACCTATTTCGATGGAAACAAACCAGTTGAAAAGATTGTTTTTGAAAAATTTGCTCAAATACGACCCGAGTCCCATGGCAAACATATATATCCCTATTGTTATCGAATATTGAAGCACGCTGTCGCCTTTTAAAAACGAACTTAATGCGCTGATTATCAATTCGTAACAAATAGAACAACCAGAAATAATCATAGTTGTCAGCATCAAAAGCCTATATTTTGCCATTGTTTTTTAGATATTTCGTAAAATTGTTTTCAGTTCAAAACTTTTTGCTTCTAATTCGTTTTGAACAGAGTGTATAAAATTGTCCGGAATAGTGCTGTCGCATGAAAAAATATCTATTGCAGCCGCTTTTTTTTCCGGCCAAGTATGTATCGAAACGTGTGATTTTGCGATTACGGCAACGTATGTAATGCCCACGGGAGAAAAGCAATGCCATGTTTCCTCCACGATTATAGAATTGATTTCTTCTACAATTTTTCGTGTAATTTTTTTTATCGTTTCAATATCGTTGAGTGTAAAAACATTACAATCAAAGAAATCAATTAATAATTCTTTTGCCATCTTTTTTATTTTGCGACAAATGTAATATATTTTTTTGAGATAATGGCAAAAATTTCTGCAATGTTGCACAAGACGAAGTCAAAAAGCAATTTCCCGACCCGTATTATTGGGCATCATGGGTGATGTTGGATTAAAACTTTTGCCTACACAAACTCCCCATTCAACGCCTCTATCTCAACCTCGTGTTTTTTGGTGGTTTTATCATAGTTGATACCAAGCAGGATAATAGTTTTTGAAAAATTTTGGAGTTTGCCGTGATAGTTTTTGGCTTTAATTTGAGCGATTGCGCCTTGGGCAGTTTTGTCGTATTTCAATTCTACAACCACGGCGGGATATGGCGAATTTTTGATGGGGACAAAAACCATATCTGCAAAACCTTTGCCCGAAGGAAATTCCCTAAAAATCTCGTATTGAGCCTGCGCTGAATAATATGCAAGGCGGATAGCACACGCCAAAGAGTTTTCGTCGTTGAACTCTATGAACGATGTTGCCTCGTCGTGATACGAATCCAAAGCCTTTTCAATGTATTTTTTGTCGCCTGCAATCGTCGCCCGCAACAGTTGGTTTGAGTTGCCTATCGCCTTCGATAAGCCGCCCCAACCACAAACACGAATCGAGTTTTTAAACTCGTCGGCAACCTCGGTGTTTGGAATCATGACATCACCAAACACAGGGTCGTACGACAAATAGCCGAGATGTGCCAAAAGCGTCAAAACATCGTCACATGTTTCGATATTTTTCATATCATTTCTAAAACTCGTAACGCTGATTGCAACCTTTTCGCCATTCAACATTCTAATTATTTTGTCGCGCAAGCCATCGATGTCGTTTTTGATGTAATGCTCAATGGTAGTGTACGATGCGGATTTTGACCAATGGCTGTTGTAATTTCTTTTTTCAATGGAGAGCATCACCGAATTTGGATTGAACATTGACTTTTCGTCACCAATGATATAACCGTCGTAGGCGTGCTTCATCATTTCAAAATCCATCTTAAACTTATGGCAGAGGGATTGTACTTGTTTTTCTGTAAAGCCGTAATATTGTGCAGTTCTACCCGGATCAATAACGCTGTACTCATCAAAATTATTCAGTGCCGATTGCGACTCAACCTTTATAATCGGCAGAATACCAGTCATATATACCAACAGAAAAACATCATCGGCAGTATTTGATTTGAACATCGAGCGCAAAAAATTTACATATTTCGTTTGCGTCTTTTCGTCAATTTCGCGCACCAACTTGTCCCACTCGTCGATGATAAAGATAAAACGGTCGCCAGTTTCTTGATGAATTTCGCGAAGTGCTACACTCAGTAAATTTTTTTCACGCAAAAAAGGATATGAAGTTTTAAGATCTTCAATCACAGTCTTTTGTGCATCTTCAACTACTGTTTTGGAATCATTTTCCGCAAATGTATTCCAATCAATATAAATCGTCGGATATTTGTTGAGATGTTTTTTGTAACTTGGCAGTTTTGCAATTTCCAAATCATCAAACAGCGGCGCAGAATCGGATTTCCGATCGTAATAGGCATAAATCATCTTTGCAGCGACGGACTTTCCGAAACGCCGAGGGCGCGACACACAGACATAACGATGTGGAGTCGCGATATTATTATTCAAAATCTCTATCAGTCCCGACTTGTCGGTGAATGAAGCGTTTTTTATGTCGTTAAAGGCAATGTTGCCCTTGTCGATGAATATGCCCATATTTTTAATAATTATGTTTTAGGCAAAGATAAAAAAAATTGAAAAAATAATTATCGTTTTAAAAAAAAATATGCCTTTTCTTTTGAATTTGTAAAAAAATGTTTGCTTATTTTTTAATAGGCGTTGAATATACTCTGATTGTTTCAATCGGCGAATTTTCGTCTTTTGAGGTAAATTCAATGTAAACATCTCGTTTTAAATCCTTGGTAACATGATTAATTAGTTGAGTTACAACAAATTTACCGTTTTTAAATTCTTTTGTTGTAGGTTTTTCTCCCAAGTGATTTAGAACGTATTGCATCTGACTTCCTATTGCTGCGGGTGTTGCTGCAATATAATTATCGTTGGTAAATTCCATTGCAACTCCATATTTTGGATTTTGTAATGCAAAACCTTCTATCATTCCATCTTTTATATCAAATTTGGCGATTGCGTTTTGTCGGTTATCATAAAAAATATTGTCAGAGTTACCTTTCCATTTATAGCCGATTTCATTACATTGGTTGAATATAGCGGAATATTCAAAAAAACTAAAATCACCGTTGCTAATGCAGTTATATATAAGTTTTGAAGTAGTTTCAAATTTTTTCCCGTTCCAAACTAAATTTATCGGACCAAAATTATAACTATACCAATCAATTACATTTTCTTTGTAATTGATTATTGGAATTGTGAAATCTTCT
The DNA here is from genome assembly GCA_017412115.1 of Bacteroidales bacterium. Taxonomy (GTDB): domain Bacteria; phylum Bacteroidota; class Bacteroidia; order Bacteroidales; family UBA3824; genus UBA3824. The sequence continues at coordinate 11,990 of JAFPYR010000094.1, forward strand.
TCTGCTGCAATACTAAAATCCTCCGGAAATACACTTTGAAGTTTCAAGCGTGCTATTTTTTTACCTTTTTGGTATTGTACGATTTGTATTGCATCATCGCATTGGTTGTAATTGATATCTAACTCCATATCTACGATGTGTCGAATTATCAAACCAATCCACGAACCGTCTTTTTGGGGAAAACATTGTAACTTATAATAAACATGAACGGTGTCTTCTACGAAATATTCGTCAATTGTTTGAAAATCAAAATCCATTGCAGTTTTGGATTTGTAATGTTCTGCTTTTGCGAGTTGTTTCGAGTCTATTTTTTTTAGTTGATTTATAACAGAGGAAATACACTCATCTTCGGTTTTTAGTTTGTCCCAAATGATTTTTGCAACAGAATCTTTCGCCTCTGTAAAATTGTATGCGTTTTGTGCCCGAGTTTTGCCGTAAACAAACAATGTTAATACAGCAAGGATAATTATAAAATGCTTTTTCATATTAGTTTTACAAGTTTAAAGGTAACGTGCGGCTCACCACCGCACATTAAAATAAAAATACTATGAAAGTATTGTATTGGACAAAAGATTTCAAATGTCCACTATAAAAAAACGGTGTCAAGATTTTTTTTCTTGATACCGTTTTTTTGGACATTTAAAATACTCTAAATTCGTTGCCAATTTCGCCGAAACGGTTTTTAATTGTTGTTGCAATACCTTTGTCCTTAAAAGTTACGGTGATGTCGCCCTGATGTTGCTTAACTATACTTCCGCGAATACCGCCTTTGCCGTTTGCGAATGAAATTCCCACAAATCCGATATTGTATTTTTTCTTCAATTCCCACAAATCCTTTTCATCGTCAAAATTACTCATTTGTATAGAGTCTATAAAACAGAACTTATAACGCCCTGATTTTAGCGTATTTTCGATTAAAACAGGATTGTCCGAACCGAAATTAAATATCAGATTTTCAGACGGTTTTTCGCCCAAAAAATTGAATAATCTTGCCGTTCTGATGTCGTCCATCTCGTTTTCAAAGAAAATGACTTTGCCAAAATTTTTTGCAAGATAATTAGCGAATTTCAAGCAAAACAAGGTCTTACCATGTCCCGGCAATGAAGATATTATCATCAAAAAAGCGGGGTCAGGCTCGCCTAAAAAGTCTTTCCAATCACCCGTAAATTTCAGTCCTGATGATATTTTTTTATCCATCAAATCAGTTGCGGAAATTGTTTCCGCTTGACTGCCCGAAAACACATTAAAAGAACCTAAACCGCTTGTTTTTTGCGGTTTAGGTTTCGTTTCAACCGCCTGATGCATAGGCATATAAAAAAGAAAATCATCTGTATTATCGTTTTCTTCGTCTATTTCTTCCGCCTCTACCATTTCTACTTTTTTTTTAAGCCCGACAAAGCCGTTTCTTTGAGTTGAGGCTTAGCAACTGTCTTACTGATAGTCTTTTCTCTTGCCGCCTCTTGACA
>JAFPYR010000095.1 GCA_017412115.1 Bacteroidales bacterium
AGCAATTATTGCATTGTAGAGAATAAGAAAGATGACAGTTACAATCTCGTCCTGCTTGGAGATTCTCCCGAAGAAAACAAAGTCTTGATTTCTGAAAATGTCAGTCCCCACATTTTAACATCGTCAGACACGGCAAACTCAGATCTTGTAATCCTATACTACAATCACCCTAAGTGGTCGTTCTATATACTTACAAATCAGAGCAAAGAACCGAAACTTCTATCCAAAGGGAAATACTACATAATGGATTATCGCTGCAAGGAAAACAATTATTATATTTATGACTACGACAGTCACAAATATATCAAACTTAACACGTTAGGTGATGACGAAGAAATCACCAAACAAGAGTGGGATACCTTGCCGAAATAATAATTTGGTGTAGCAAAATTATTTGGAAAGGATCACTATTTATAAATTGTCATCCTCCGATTTCATACAGTTTTTTGCGATTTCACCCTCCGATTTCTTACGGTTTTTCTTGTTTTTATCCTCCGATATTGTTATATTTGCAACGTCAAATAAATGTAAAGCATTATGATAGAACGCACTGCAATACAAGAGTTGGAAAAATGGAAAAACAGCGAATACCGCAAGCCGCTTATCCTTCGTGGAGCAAGGCAGGTGGGCAAGACTACTATTGTCAACAATTTTGGTAAATCGTATGACAACTACCTGTATTTCAACCTTGAAAAAACTTCTCATAAAGAGACTTTGGAACAGGAGATGCCTCTTGACGACAAAATCAACTTGATGTTTGCCGCCGTTGGCAAAGTTCGTAAAAATGGTAAGACGCTAATATTTATCGACGAGATTCAAAACTCGCCAAAAACAATTGCACTGTTGCGTTATTTTTACGAAGAACATCCTGATTTGCACACAATTGCGGCAGGTTCGTTGTTAGAAAACATCGTTGACGTTAATGCCTCTTTTCCTGTGGGAAGGGTGCAGTATATGGCTTTGCGTCCGTGCTCATTCCGTGAATTTGCAGTGGCTATGGGTAAGCAAAACTTTTTGCAATTACTTGATAATCCAATGTATAGCGTGCCAATGCACAACGAATTGATTTCGCTTTTCAATCAATACACGATTGTCGGCGGAATGCCCGAAGTGGTGCAGCGTTACAGCCAACAACGCGACATTCTCGCAATGGACGACATCTACGACACTCTTTTGCAGGCGTACCGTGAAGACACAGAAAAGTACGTTCGCCAAAATAAAATACTTGAAACTGTCCGTTTTATTTTGGAAGCCGGATGGCGGGCGGCGGGCGAAACTATCACTCTCGGCAATTTTATGGATTCAGGTTATAAAAGTGGCGATGTAAACCAAGCCTTCAAACTTTTGGAAAAAGCGATGCTCCTCGAACTCGCTTACCCGACAGAATCGGTGCAAGTACCTGTAATGCCGCAGATTAACCGAACACCAAAACTTCTTTGGCTTGATACGGGACTTGTCAACTACGCCGCCGGTGTTAGGTCGGAAATTATCAGTGCAAAAAACATTCTTGACGTTTGGCGCAGACGTATAGGCGAACAAATTGTGGCTCAGGAACTTCTAACACTTAACAATAAGGTAGGTCAACGCCGCAATTTTTGGGCTCGCAACAAGGCGCAATCACCCGCCGAAGTTGATTTCATCTATCAAATTGATTCGCAGATAATACCAATTGAAGTCAAGATGGGACATAATTCGTCGCTAAAATCGTTGCACTCGTTTATGTCGCAGTCGCCCAACAATTTGGCTGTCCGCGTTTGGCCCGGAGCATTCTCAGTTGACGACGTAAAAAATTCACTTAACGGCAAGACTTTTAGGCTTATCAACCTGCCGTTGTATCTTGTTGGCGGATTGGTGGATGTGGTGAGGAAATATTCGTAAAAATGCTACATAGATATGGAATTTTTTTGTAACTTTGTGCAAAATTGAATTGCAAACTATGGCAGATAAATTCAACACAAAATACACATCGGCGGTGGAAGCCATCAAAACCGCCATTCTGCAAGGTCAGTACGAAGCCGCCAAAGGCGTTAACCGCATCCAATTGGCTGTCTATTTCGGCATTGGCAAATACATTTCGCTCAATACTCGAAAAAAGAATTGGGGTACAAGTGCTTTGAAAGTAATCAGCGAACAACTTCAAAAGGAGTTGCCGGGATTGAGAGGCTTTTCGGAGCGCAGTTTAAAGAATATGCGCTCTTTTTACGAAGAATGGCAAATGCTTGATGCTAATTCGACAATTGCAATTGTCGATTTGCAAAAATCTAATTCTACAACCACGGTTGTCGAATTGCAGAATACAAATTCGGCAATTGCAATTGCCGAATTACAAGGCAATGATTATCAGATAGATATTCACAAAACAATAACAATTCCTGATGTAAAAGATTTTCCCATTGAAGACTTTTTTAATCTTCCTTTTACGCATCATTTAAGAATTATCGAAAAGGTCAAAAATAATCTTTCAGCACGTTACTATTATATCCATCGTGCAGTGGAAGAACATTTGCAAGAAGACCGATTAAAACAATTGATTGCCTCCAAAGCATTTGAAAATCAAGATAAAATCCCTAACAATTTCTCAAAAACCATCTCCGATTCTTCTCTTGCCCGCAAGGCTGTTATGATGTTTAAGGACGAATATCTCCTTAATTTCATCAATGTGGAACAGATTGGCGAAAGAGACGCTATCGACGTAGATGAGCGTGTTGTAGAACAGCAAATTGTGCAGAATATCAAAGAGTTTATTATGACCTTTGGAACCGATTTTGCATTTATCGGCAACCAATACCACTTAGAAATTTACGGTGTGGAACATTTCCCCGACTTGCTGTTTTTCAATAGGGAACTCAACTGTTTGGTAGTGATTGAATTGAAAACAGGCGACTTCAAAACGTCATATTTAGGACAACTGATGGGCTACCTGAGTATTCTCGACAGCAAAATCAAGAAACCTCACGAAAATCCATCAATTGGTATTGTCCTTTGCAAAAGTGCCAACAAGGATTATGTGGAGTTTGTAATCAGAGATTACAACAAGCCTATGGGCGTGGCAACATACACTACGTCAGAAGACCTGCCCGACAATCTCCGCAAAGCACTCCCCGACATCGAACAACTGAAAAAATTATTAAACAATACAGAGAAATAAAACCATTATGCTTCAACCCAACACCCCCGCGCCGTCGTTTTCGTTGCCAGATCAAGACGGCAATATCCGCAGCCTCGAAGAGTTTCGCGGCAAAAAGATTGTGCTTTATTTCTACCCAAAGGACAACACTTCGGGCTGCACAAAACAGGCTTGCGCTTTTTCGGAACTATTTCCGCATTTCCGCGAAAAGGGCGCAGAAATCATCGGCATCAGCAAAGATAGCGTTGCATCACACAAAAAGTTTCAAGAGAAATTCAACCTCAAATTCACGCTCCTCGCCGACACCGAAAAAACCGCTATCCAAGCCTACGATGTTTGGAAAGAGAAAACTCTCTACGGCAAAAAATCTTTCGGCGTAGTGCGCACCACGTACCTAATCGACGAAAACGGAATCATCACCAAGGCGTTCTCAAACGTTAAGGCGACTGAAAATCCGGGACAGATGTTAGAGGAGATTTAATACGTAGATTATGCATTACAACAAAATCATCACGCTCAAAAATTCCGCCCGCTGCACTCTCCGCAACGCTGATTTTAACGACGGTGCGGCGGTGCTCGATGTTTTTTTACTCACTCACGCTCAGACAGATAACTTGCTTTCGTACCCGGAAGAAAACACTTTTACAGCCAACGACGAGGCGACGTATCTCAAAGAAAAATCCGACAGTCACGACGAGATTGAAATTCTTGCCGAAATCGATGGCAAGGTGGTTGGCACGGCGGGAATTTCAAAAATCGGCAAGCACGCAAAGGTAAAGCACCGCGCCGAATTTGGCATTGGTATCGACAAAAAATATTGGGGCTTGGGCATCGGCAAGGCTCTCACCGAAGCCTGTATCGAATGTGCACAAAAAGCCGGCTACCGTCAGTTGGAACTTGAATGTGTGGCAGAAAATCAAAAGGCTTTGAACCTCTACCGCAGCCTGGGTTTCATAGAATTTGGGCGTAATCCGATGGGTTTTAATTCGCGAAATTCAGGGTTTCAAGAGTTGGTGATGATGCGATTGGTGTTGTAACCATCAGAAAAAAAACAGTTCCGACTTTCACGCCGAAACTGTTTAATACTTATTATGAATGGTGTGTTATAGAACAATTATTCAAAACTATAAAAGAATGAGGGGAAGCCTTCAACTGTAACTATCTTAGTTTCAACCTCTCCGGTGGTGAGGTCTACCGACGAGAAACCGTTGTATTCGTTGTTGGCAGAGCCGTAAACCATCTTGTTGCCGTGCTTACCCATTGCCACGCCGTGACCGTTGCTCAGGGGCATTCCTTCGATGATTTTTATCGACTTATTGTAGATATCAACCACCACGGGAATTACCGTGCGGGCGGTGTAAGTATTTGTGTTAGTGGGGTCAAGCGCTGGCGAATAACCGTAGGCGTACATCTTGCCGCCACCAATGTAGCGACACATAAAAATACATTGCAAATAATCACCGGCAAGTCCTTCTACACGAGTTTTTTGAAGGTTGAAATTGTAAGTTTCGTCAATGTCGGTAGAGCCTTTTTTGATACGTGCAATGCCAGAATCAAGTCCCGGAATATAGCCGAACGAACCCACGCAGTTGAAATAGAGGTCGCCGTTTTCGTCCTCAAAAATCGACTGATTGTCAATGGGTCGTGTGGGTGCGGCATAGCCAAGAGTTGTGTTGCGAATTTTCTTGATAAAAGTGTCGTCTGACACATTGTAGAGAGCAAATTCAAGCGAATTTTCGTTGGGCATCCATTGAGCGTTAAACTGTTCCAAAGCCACATAGAGAATGCCGTCGCGGATGTACATTGCACCCGGATATGCCGAAACACCTTCGTTGCGAAGGTTAGAAACGTCGATACGCGAAATCTCGGTCATAGTCTCAGGATTGAAAACAATCAAAAGGTCGAGACTCTGACAGCAAACATACGCCTTTTCACTACTTGCCTCCACCACTATTGCCGCCGAGGAATTGGCAGGCAAAGTCATAGAACCTTTGAGTTCCAATTGGTTAGCATCGTTGAGCACAAAACGGCGGAGTTTCAATTCTGTGCCGCCCATATAGTCGGGAAAAACATAGATATTTCCACTCGGACACACGCAAGGATACGAGCCAAAACCAAGCGGAACGGCATTAGAATTGGTGTAATTTACGCCGCCTTCAAATTTAGAAGCAGTTAAAAGATAGCCGCTTCCGCTACTTCCGTCGGGATTGGTAACTGTGGTGGAAAACAGGATTTTACCCGATGTTTCATTGTCGTTTTTTTTCACATCGTCGTCATCGTCGCAAGCAGCAAAACTCATTGCCACCGCCGAAATCAATAATAAATGTTTTAATTTCATTACCTTTTATAATTATGAATTTTTAATTACGAATTATGAATTGTGAATTATGAATTATGCATTATGCATTACTTCATCACATACCTAACCTTAAATCCAAAGTTTCTGCCGGGGAGAGGACGGTTGAGGTCGGAATATACTGTCTTGTCGGTCAGGTTTTTAACTTTGAATGTAAGTGTAACAGATTCATTGAAAAAACTATGTTCAAAACCAAGGTCGATAGTAAACGAAGTAGGAATTTTACGGTCTTGATACTTACTCATTTCAAAATCGTAAAAATACTCGTGAACATATTGAGCATCAAAGAGTAAACGGCTGTTTTGATTTTTGCCGCCAAAGATATTTTCTCTATGAATTTCAATACCGAAATTACCCAAAATATAAGGAATATTTGGCATACGTTTGCCGTAAGTGGGATTTTCGGCAGATGAGCCTGTTTCGTGTTTGCGACGGTCGCGGAGGTCTTGGTAAGTGGCATTGCCATAGATATATAAAAACGGTGCCACATCGCCTTTAAATTCAATTTCTGCGCCCTTGGTTCTCACTGTTCCAAAATTTGCGTAGCGTGCCATCGACGGAATCATATCTGCCTGATAACGAATCATATCCTCCAACTGATTTAAGAAATAATTTGCCTCAACTTCAATAAATCCAAACTTATTGGCACGGTGATAAAGCACACCCGCATTAAGACCGTTGCAGCGTTCGGGAGCAAGGTCGGTGGCAGGAAGAATCGAATATCCATTGCCTACAAGTTCTTCGGCGGTAGGTATGCGCACCTCGCTACTAAACGATGCCTTTGCCAAAAATCTTTTGGTAAATTTATAACGCAGACTTTCGCTTCCACCCCAATAATTCTTAGAAACGTCAACATCTTTTGGACGGTTAATCGACACAAGTTCAAGTACTTTGGTTTCAGATGTAAAGTTAAAATTCTTAACAGTTGTGGCGCTCATAAATTTGCCGTCAAAAAGGGTGAGGTCGTAAGAAAGCCCTGTGGTAATGCTGCCCATCTTGCTGTCGAAAGTGGTTTGATAACCAAAACTCTTGTCCATCAAGTCGTTTTCGGGGTTTTGACTTGTGTGAGTAGCGTAAAAATTAAGGTTAAAAGAATTGTGTTCGTCGAGCAAGTAGTTGAGATTGATTTTGCCAACAAAATCGTTGGTGCGATTGTCGGAATCAGATGCGTAAGTGGCTTGTTCGCCGCCATACGAAGACACTGAATTATAGCGATTTCCGTCCCAATCGTAGCGGTAAGGAGCGGCATCGTAAAGACCGTTGCTGCCGTAAGAATATGCAAAATCGCAATCCAAATCCAAACCGTCAACAAGGAAATTGTCGCGTTTTAAAGTCAATGCCGAAATACCCGACATACTATGGTTGTAAGCCTCGCGGATGTCGGTGTCAATGCCCTGAATTTCAGCCTTTGTGCCTGTGAAAACAAGTTCGAGTTTTGCCTCGTCGAAATACCATTTGGTAGCCTTGATACTGCCGCCAATCATCATCTTTTTAAATTGGTCGTGGTCGCGGGTAACTTCGCGGTTTTCAAGGTTTTGGAGTTTCATTTTGTAATTATTGTCGCTGTATGTGAGTATACCGCCAATGCCAAATTGAATACCCGTTTTTTTGTTGGTTTGTTTAAATGCCGTGCTGAATTTGTGCGTGTTAAACGATGCAATTTCGTAACTTGCATCTAAATACACAGGCGGATATTCCTTTGTAACCACGTTGACCGCGCCGCCAAGAGCCGATCCGCCAAAACGATACGGCACAATACCTTTATATACCTCGATGCGTTCAATCATATCAGTTGGAATATCGTTAAGCGACATATAATCAGACATTTGTCCAATAGCCGCCTCGTCGATATAAACGCCCATACGCTTGCCTTCCAATCCGCGCACCGAAATTCTCGACGCACTGCCCACGCCGCCGGTGTTTCTAATAGTGATACCCGAAGTGCG
>JAFPYR010000096.1 GCA_017412115.1 Bacteroidales bacterium
AAAAAAAGAGCCAAAGATGAGAGTTGAACTCATGACCCCTTCCTTACCAAGGAAGTGCTCTACCACTGAGCTACTTCGGCAAAACATTTTTTAAGAAGTGTTTTAACTTCATTTATTAGAGCGGGAGACGAGTCTCGAACCCGCGACCTTCAGCTTGGAAGGCTGACGCTCTACCAATTGAGCTACTCCCGCAATCATATTAAAATAAAAAAATTAGTGGGAAGTAATGGATTCGAACCACTGAAGGCAAAGCCAGCTGATTTACAGTCAGCCCTCGTTGACCGCTGGAGCAACTTCCCATCATATATTTTTAAAATCAAAGATTTCAAATTTCGTTTTCCAAAAATTGGAGCCGGCGGAGGGATTCGAACCCCCGACCCGCTGATTACAAATCAGCTGCTCTGGCCAACTGAGCTACGCCGGCAAAACATTAAGAAAAAGTGCCGTTGAAAAGCATCATCTTGATTTTTTCAACGGCACAAAGGTAGAGACTATTTTTTAATCTGCAAAATTTTTTTGCACTTTTTTTTCATTTTTTTTTTAGAAGCCGTTTTGTTTTTCTTTCTTTTTCAAGAGTTGAATCCGCAAAGCCTCTAAGGCTGTGTCAGTTGACTCTTCAAAAGACTTGGATTTTTTCTCCGCAAAAATTGCTCCGCCGGGAATTTCGATACGGATTTTTGCGACCTTACTATCGTAATTTTTACTCTGAGAACGCTCCAATGACAGAAAAACCTCAGCTTTTATGATGTCATCGGCTACCTGTGCAAGCTTGCTGACCTTGTTCTGAATGAATTCTTCAAGTTTCGCATCAGCGTTAAAGTGAATAGACTCAATTGTAATGTTCATATTCTTTTCCTCCATTTATTTTATGCCCGGGGGTGGGCTTGTTTATATATTTTATTTAATTCTTCGTAAGTCATGTGAGTATAAATCTGTGTTGCCATCAGATTTGAATGTCCTAACAACTCTTTTATCGCATTAATATCAGCTCCGTTGTTAAGAAGACTCGTGGCAAAACTATGACGCAACGTGTGCGGAGAGTTTTGCGTAACACTGTCTGTGGTTTCAAGGTACTTGTGGACAATCCTATAAACAAGTCTGGGATACATTTTTTTGCCTTTAGAGGTCAAAAATAAATAATTGTTCAAAGACGTACACAAAGGCTGAAGTTTACTATAAAGCGTTTTAGTAATTGGAATTAACCTCGTCTTATTGCCTTTTCCTCGGATTATTATCTGAAGATTTTTTCCGTCAATATCGCAACACTTTATATTAATTAACTCCATTTCACGAATTCCCGTGTCATAAAAGAGCTCAATAATAATTTTGTTACGGTATCCCTCTTTGTCCTGAAGAAACAAAGACGTATTATCAAGCAGATTCTCCATTTTCTCGTCTGGGACAAATTCCGGCAAACGCCTCGGCTTTCTTACATTTTTAAAACCGGCAACAGGACTTGATTTTATTTTCCCGTTCAACATCAGATACTTAAAAAAACACCTTAATGTAGAAAGTTTTCTGTTTAAAGTAACTGAAATGTGCTCCGTGGTTTTCAAAAACATCAGCCACTGACGTATAATTTTGCCGTCCGCTTGAAGAATATCATCACTCAAGACAGCCTCCCTATAATAAGAGAAGAAATCCGATAAATCAGAAATATAAGACTTAACAGTATTAAAACTATATCTGCGCTCATATTTCAAATAATCCGCAAATGCCTTAAGTAATTCCTCCATTTTTCGTATCTCTCAGTAAAACCGTTAAAACAAGATTATCAGCGAATTAACATTAAAGGCAGATAACCTTTATTTCAATACCTAAATGTAACAACTTTTTTTGAAACCCACAAAATAAATTTACATTTTTTTTGCGTTTTTTTATTTTTAATATTATAAAGAAAATAATCTAAAACATAACAAACTGATTTTAAGGGATTTTAGAAAACAAATATTTTTGTTAAGTTTTTGTAATAATCTAAAAAAAAATACTATTTTAGTGCGGAATTTTTTAAACTTACTTTCATTATGAGAAAATTTTTATCATTTATTTTTGCTTTAAGCGTATCTTTGGGCATTTCAGCATGTCTGAACGCTAATCAAAATGTTAATTCTGAGAATCAAAGCAATAAAACACAATCAATAGTTTCTGAATTTTATTCCGGCAATATTGCGCAAAACCAACCGCAAGATATTGATAATAACGAAGATATTCCCCAAAAAGACAAGGAAAAATATCCCGTTAAAAAAAATAATCCCTATTCCGACAAAGACAGCGTGGCACTTTATATTCATTATTATAAAAAATTACCGCCTAATTATATCACCAAAAAAGAAGCCCAAAAACTCGGATGGGAGAGTAGCAAAGGCAATCTTCACGAGGTTGCTCCCGGCAAAAGCATAGGCGGCGACAGATTCGGAAATTACGAAGAACTGCTTCCGACAGATAAAAAACGAAAATATTTTGAGTGCGACATAGATTACGAAAAAGGTCGAAGAAATGCTAAACGAATAATTTTCAGCAACGACGGTCTGATTTATTACACTCAAGACCATTATAAATCATTTGAAAAAATATATTAACACTTTATATAATATAGAACAATGAAAAAAATTATTTTGGATTTTTCCAAAACAACAAAAAACGAAATACACAAGTATTTAAAAGACAAATTCTCGTTTCCTGAATATTACGGGAATAATCTTGATGCACTTTACGATTGTTTGAGCGAAATTTCTACGCCAACAAGCGTGGGAGTTTTTTCAACCGAAGGCAAAGATATTTCGAGAATTATTCAAGTCTTTAAAGACGCAGAAGATGAAAATCCTAATCTGTGTTTCATATTCTCAAAAATTGAATTAAACTAAATAAAAATAAAGTAAAAGCAAAAAACACATGAATTTGAAAAATTATTTTATTGTAATTACAGTATCTTTGCTGACACTTTTACCATTTTTGTCAGCAGCTCAAACCGAAAACCTTTGGTTAAACAATTTCGTTCAAAGTGATTTAGCGGTAAATTTTTATTCAGAAATTCCCGCTAACGCATTATCGGAAAAAGTCATCGAAAAAGAACTTGCAGGTTATTTCAAAAATTTTAAAAAGATTAAAAAGCCTAATTCCGCTAATTTTTCGATAATTATTGACCAAAAACAGAATTTAGGCTCAGAGGGTTTTTCATTGGATTTCAACACAGAGAAAAACACTTTCAAAATCACAGCCGAAACCCCGGCAGGCGCATTGTACGGCACTTACGCTCTGCTTAGAGAAATTAAAAACGGTAAAAATCAATTAGTTAAAACCGATAAACCGAAGTATCAAATCAGAATACTAAATCATTGGGACAATCCCGATGGCAGTGTTGAAAGAGGTTATGCCGGAAAATCTATTTGGTTTGATAACAACCAAGTCGCCTTCCGTGAGGATATTGAAACTTACGCACGCGCAAACGCCTCTGTAGGAATCAATGCTACGGTTATTGATAATGTTAATGCCGACCCAAAAATACTTTCCACGGAAACACTTCTCGGAGTAAAACAAATCGCTGAAAAACTCCGCCCTTATAATATAAAAGTGTATTTGGCAGTGAATTTTTCATCACCCACTGCTATTGGCGGTTTGAAAACCTCAGATCCATTAGACAAAGACGTAATAAACTGGTGGACAAACAAATGCAAAGAAATTTACACACTAATTCCCGATTTCGGAGGATTTTTGGTAAAGGCTAACAGCGAAGGACTTCCCGGTCCTATGGATTTCGGCAGAACTCATGCCGATGGTGCAAATATGTTAGCAAAAGCATTAAAACCTTTTAACGGCGTAGTTATGTGGAGAGCTTTCGTTTATAACCCGCAAGGCGGCGACCGCGCAAAACAAGCATACGAGGAGTTTATGCCTTTGGACGGAAAATTCGACGACAACGTTATTATCCAAATTAAAAACGGCCCGATAGATTTTCAACCGAGAGAACCATTCAGCCCGCTTTTCGGCGCAATGAAAAAAACTCAAATCATGGCTGAACTTCAAATCACTCAAGAATATCTCGGATATTCCGATCATCTTTGTTATTTGGCTACGATGTGGAAAGAATTTTTGGATTATCCGACCTTCCATAACAATCAAGATGTCAAAGAAACGACTTTGAATCAAAAACTTACGGCATTTTCAGCGGTTGCTAACACCGGAAGCATGAAAAACTGGTGCGGATACGTTATGGCTCAATCCAATTGGTATGCTTTCGGAAGACTTGCTTGGAATCCGGATTTAACACCAAAACAAATCGCTTACGAATGGATTCATCAAACTTTTAAAAATATCAACGAAGATGCTTGCCAAAAAATCTCTCACATAATGATTAACAGCCGTGAAGCCGTCGTTGATTACATGACACCGCTCGGATTGCATCATTTAATGGGCTGGTCTGACCACTGGGGTCCCGAACCTTGGTGCGCAATTCCGGGTGCAAGAGAAGATTGGATGCCGCGTTATTATCACAAAGCCTCTAATGAGGGAATCGGTTTTAACCGCTCTTCAACAGGTTCTAACGCCGTTGAACAATACCAAGAACCGCTAAAATCAACATTCAACAACCCGCAATTATGCCCAAAAGAATTTATATTGTGGTTCCATAATTTGCCTTGGGATTATTATTTTTCTGACGGTAAAACGCTTTGGGAAACACTTTGCTGTCATTACAACAAAGGTGTAAAACAAGTTGAAAAATTTCAAGAGGAATGGAAAACGTTAAAAGGCCAAATAGAAGAGAATCTTTATAACGAAGTTTCAGAAAAATTAAAAATCCAACTCGACGAGGCTCAATGGTGGAGGGACGGCTGCGTACTCTATTTCCAAGAATTTTCAAAAATGGAAATCCCGTTCAAAACAAAATACACGCTCCAACAATGCAAAGATAAATTGCGCACCAAAGCCTATGTAGAACGTCAAAAAGATTAATATCCACAAACATATCTTGAGATTTTCACACGTTGAAATCCCAAGATATGTTTTTTTTAAATAAATAACATCATGAAAAATTATACGATTATACTACTTTTTGTTTTTTCAGTACTTTCTGGAATTAATATAACAGCACAAAACTTTCCTAAAATTATCAAACACGGTAATGCTTATCAGCTTATAATCAACGATAAACCTTTCATAATGAGGGCGGGCGAACTCGGAAACTCCAACGCCTCCACCGTCAATTATATGGAAAAATGCGTTTGGGAAAATCTAAAAAAACAAAATATTAACACCGCTTTAGTCCCCGTTTATTGGGATTTAATCGAACCTGAAGAAAATAATTTCGATTTCACACTCGTAAAAGCAGCAATCAGCGGCGGCGAAAAAAATAATATCAAAATAGTTTTTCTTTGGTTCGGTGCTTGGAAAAACTCCATGTCGTGTTACGTTCCTTCGTGGATAAAAAAAGATGTTAAACGTTTCCAACGTGTAGAAAGCAAAGAGGGTATCAAACAAGAAATTCTCTCACCATATTCCCAAGAAAACCTTAAAGCCGACAAAAAAGCATTTTGCAAATTAATGGAATTTATAAAGCAAAACGATAAAAATCAAACGGTTATAATGGTTCAAGTAGAAAACGAAATAGCAATGCTGCCCTCGGCAAGAGATTATTCAAAAACCGCAACTATCGTTTTCAAAAACGAAGTTCCCGCTGCTTTAACAGATTATTTGTCAAAACACAAAAACACTCTCACCGACTCGGTGAAAAAATATTGGAGCGGTGAAAATTCAGGCTCGTGGGAAAAACTCTTCGGTAAAAGCATTTATGCAGAAGAAATTTTTTCAGCATGGAGTTTTGCAGTCTACACAAACGAAATCGCTAAAGCCGGTAAAAAAATTTATAACCTTCCAATGTATGCTAATTGCGCACTCAACCGCCCGGGGAAAAAACCGGGAGAATATCCCTCCGGCGGTCCCCTACCCCATTTAATTGATATTTGGAAAGCCGGCGCACCTTGTTTGGAAATGTTAAGCCCCGATATTTATTTCGGTGATTTCAAGAAATGGACAAAAAGTTATTTCAGAGATGATAATCCTTTCTTTATTCCTGAACATCAATACGATGCAACAGCCGGCGCAAAAGCATTGTATGCAATAGGCGAATATCACGCTTTAGGATTCTCGCCTTTCTCTGTTGAAACCAAACAAGCCGCTTTCATGCCGCCCGTCCTCGGTGCTACCTTTGAAGAAAAACCGCAAAAAGGTAATCTGACAGAAATTCCTAACGCTTATAATTTAATAAAGTGTGCAGAAAACGAAATAACTACTTTCAACGGCACCGACAAAATGCGCGGGTTCTTGTTAGACACTATAAATCAGAGAGATACAATAATTCTCGGCGGTTATGAAATTATTGCTAAACACGATAACCTCTTGGGTTGGAGCCCTCAGTCCAAAAAGCCGGACTGGAGGACCTCCGGCGCAATTTTAATTAACACCGATAAAGACGAATTTATGTTAATCGGTACGGGAATAGTCCTGAATTTCAAATCGTTGAACAAGAAAAACAATGCCGGAATATTAGAAATTAAAGAAATTTCAACCGAAGACGGCAAAACAATAATCCGCTATCTCAACGGTGATGAATCACATCAAGGACGGCACGTAAGGATTCCTGACGGAGAATGGGGAATTCAAAAATTTAAACTTTATGAGTATTAACAATAAAAAAAGTTGAGGCTAAGAAAAAAACCTCAACTTTTTTTTTAAAAAAATTATTTTCTCAACAAGTCCAAAAACTCGTCGAAAAGATATTCCGTATCAACAGGTCCGCCGCAAGCCTCAGGGTGAAACTGAGTTGAGAAAAACGGTTTCGTCTTGTGTTTGATACCCTCACAAGTATTATCATTAACATTAACAAACCATGGTGACCAATCTCCTGAAATAGTTTTCATATCAATTGCAAAGCCGTGATTCTGACTCGTTATATGACAACAATCCGTATTTTCTTTCAAAACAGGCTGATTATGAGAACGATGTCCGTATTTCAATTTGTAAGTATCGAAACCGGCAGCCAAAGCAAGCAACTGATTGCCAAGACATATACCGTAAATCGGACGGTCTTCATTCAACGCTTTTTTAATATGCTCAATCGTAGGAATACACATTTTAGGATCGCCAGGGCCGTTAGATATAAACAAACCGTCATAATCTATCGTAGAAAAATCATAATCCCACGGAACTCTCACAACCTTTGCCCCACGTTTGGTAAAACAACGGATAATATTGTTTTTAACACCGCAATCCACCAAAACTACTGTTTTGTCGCCGGATTCATTATATGTGGAAACCTCTTTGCAACTAACTTGAGCAACAAGATTATCTTTGTTAGGATCGTAAAAATCAACGTCTTGGTCAGCAATGATAATTTTGCCGAGCATCGAACCCTTTTCCCTTAAACGCTTTGTTAATGCCCTTGTATCAATACCTGCAATACCGGGAACTTTCTGCTCTTTGAGCCAATCGGAAAGGCTTTTCTTAGCATTCCAATGACTATAATCAAAGGAATAATCCTGAACAACAAAACCTTTTACATGAATTTTTTCCGACTCAAAAAATTTCAACATACCATCTTGAGTTTCATCACCCGGAATACCGTAATTGCCTTGAAGAGGATAAGTTGCCGTTAATATCTGACCTTTGTAAGAAGGATCTGTCAAACTCTCCGTATAACCCGTCATAGCAGTATTAAATACCACTTCGCCCGCCGATGAACCTTCGTATCCGAAGGAATAACCGCAATACCTTGTGCCGTCTTCCAATTCAAGAACGGCTTTTGTTAAATTATTCATTGTACTATACGTTTTTTAAAGATAGCGCAAAATTAGTTTTTTTTTCTGAATAATATTATATTTTAACGCAATTAATAAAATTTTTACGTATTCATACGTTGATTACGTAAAATTTCATACTTTTTTATTATAACTCCACAACATTATCACAATGACTGCAAACCGCTTTACGGTGCGTTATAAAAATCATCGTTCTCTCGGGATATTCTTTAAAAAGCCTTTCAAACAGCACTTCTTCCGTTTCTGAATCAAGCGACGAACTTATCTCGTCAAGCAAAAGAATACGCCCCGGACGCAACAAACCGCGAGCTATTGCAATTCTTTGCGCTTGTCCCTCGCTCAAACCACCGCCTTTTTCCGTTAATTCGGTGTCAAGAGAATCCTTAAAATCAAAAACAAAATCAGCACAAGCCGAATGTAAAACCTTTTTCATTTCCTCATCGGAAGCCTCAGGGTCTGCTAACTGCAAATTATAACGTATACTGCCCGAAACCAACGTGTTACCTTGCGGAACAAATACAAAATTTGCCATTAAATTTTCACTGACACACTCCTTAAACCCATCGCCGTAAAACAAAATTTCACCGTCATTAGGTTTTATCAGCGATAATATTAAACGAAAAATTGTCGTTTTACCAATTCCCGTATGACCCATTAACGCCGTTTTGGAATTAGGAGGAAAATCACACGTAAAATTTTTTAAGACCAAATCCTCACTATCAGGATACGAAAAACTAACATTTTGAAACCTCAGACCGACCGATTCATTTTTAACTGCTGACAAAACTTTTTCTCTGCCGTTAAGATTTTCGGTAATTTCTAAAATTCTGTCAATGCTTGCCGTAGACTGAATAACTTGAGGAAACATATTCAAAAGCGAAAAAACAGGACTCTGAATCATGCCCACAAGTTGAAGAAAAGATGTCATAACCCCGAAAGATATTTCACCCGTTCTTAATTTCAGACCGCCGTAAACAAAAGCCGCTAAATATCCAAGACCAAAACACAAACCTAAAATCACTCTAACGACAACCGTAAATTTTGCACGTTTGAAAACATTGTGTTTCAAAATGTTCTGATTCTCGTCAAGACCTTTTAAAAGCCAAACTTCAGAACAAAGAGTTCTAAAAACAGCATTCTGCTCCGCCGTTTCTTGAACTTTCATTTGAATATGGCTTTCACTGCTGCGGATTTCATGCGTTAATGACTTTAAACGGTATGAAATAAATTTCCCCGCACCAACAGCAAGCGGTGTTAATAAGATTAACAACCAAGCCAATCTCGAATCAAAATGCCGCAACAAAAAAAACGAGCCGAGCAACTGAAAACTGACAACCAATATTTGAGGTATAGTATCCGTAGCAACTTTTCCTGTCAAATCAATATCGGTCATCATTCTCGAAGTGGCATCGCCTGAATGAATTTTGTCCTTTGAATATAGTTTCAACGAGAACAAACCTTCAAACATTTTCAGCCTCAACGAATTACAAAAATGAGTATTAGCTTTTACCGACATGAAAAAATAAATCTGTCTTAACAATATACCCGTTACAACAAGTCCCGCCAACAAAATCACCATAAATAAAATATCATCGTTGCTGCCGCTAATTATTGTTACGTCAATAAATTCCTTGCTAAGCCAAACCGTCAAAAGCCCTAATCCAACCTGACAAAGTCCGATAAAAACTCTTATCAGCGTATTAAAACGGACTCCGAATGTATAATTCCAAAGCCATTTTAAATATTTCATTTCTCTACAATTCCGTATTTTATCCAAGAGGAAAGTATCTCCTGAGTATCGTTTAATGCAGTCTGAATGTCAATATCATACTCTAAGCATAGAGCCTGAGCAAGACTTTGAGCAGAAAACTCTCCCTGACGTTCCGCCTCTGAAAAAAGAAACGATGCAGTATCGTTAAGGGTCATCAAATTGCCAAAATCCACGGCATCAAGTCCCTCGCCCAAAATAACGTTTTGCCCGCAAATCTCTCGCAAAACAAATCCTTTTTTTCTTCTCATATTTTTTTAATTTTTCTATAAATTTTAATCAAATATTTTCTTTCCGGCAACAAAAAATTCCAAAGTCTCAAGGCAAACCTACGCCAAAGATTATACTGATAACGTTTTTTACCGTTTTGACCGACAACGTAATCTACTTGTGCCTTAACGTTTTGCACCGTACAATATTCTTTTCCGCCGAGATTTCCGTCGCCGGATAGAGTAATTTTATCACCGTTAATATCAACAATTCGGTGCACCACATAACGGTTGTCGTCAGTAAAAGCCATTACGATAAGACCTCTGCGCAAATTTCCCGGCCTTGTTAAAACAACTTTTTCTCTTCCGCCTATAATAAAAGGAAGCATACTGAAACCGTTTACGGCAAAAATTACATCTCTACCTTCGTTTACAAGCCTTAAAGCCTCGTCTATAACATTAACACCGCTGATTTTCATTTTATCGTATTATAACACAAAACGGAAGCCTCATCATCGGGTAAACACTCCAACTGAAAAACTTTAACAAATTGAATTAAAGCATTTTCAGTGTTATGAAGAGAATCAGCAATAGTTTTAACCCAACGTTTTCCCGAAACGCTCGGCACCACAGCAGCGTAAGCAAAAATTCCCGAAAGCGGAGTAATCTTATTATAAGGTGCTTGTTTTAAAACAACGATTGACCTTAATTCGCATGATTTGTTTTTGTAACAAGGAGTTTTTCCGCTCCAAGGCGTACCGAAAACTTTTACGGTATTACCGTTAAAAATCCTAACAGCAGGATTATCATCGTTCAAAAGCTCGGCTTGAGGAATATTTCTTAGCCAAAGTCTTGAATGTGTACTTTTGCCCGTGCCTGATTTTCCCAAAAACATATAACCTTTACCGTCTTTTTCTATCGTTGAAGAATGAAACAAAAGTGTTGATTTCAAAGCACTTGCAAGAGCAAAAACTATCATTAAAGCATTATCCAAAGAAAATCTCTCGTATCCTTTGTTAAAATACAGAACATTTTCAACGAAATTTTCACCGCAAACCAAAACTCCGGTTTTAATCCCGCCTAAAATAAATTCATAAACGGATTTACCGTCGTTTGTATGCCCGCAAATTATTTTTTGAGACTCCTCTTCCTGCGACAATTCTTCTTGATAACACTGAAGAAATTTTTCGCTTTTAATTTCTAATTTAAAAAGCGGTGAGGATTTTTCCTCAATCAAAAACGAAGAATAATTGTCAGCATATTCAAAAATATAATCTTCGGCCTCAACGCTGAAAACGTGCTCTGCCACTTCATAAAAATTAGTTCGCCTCATCTTTTTTTAATTTTTCTAAGCTTAAGGTTCTGTAACGGATTCTTTTAGGCATATTTTTTAAGAAAGCTTTCCAATACTTTACTTCGTTAGGCAAAACTTCCCAAGGATTAATGCCCAACAATTTGAAATTCCGTTTTCTATTATAAAAAAACTTGCCCCATGGATCGTCTTTTTTTCTGTTATACCAGCCGAAATTTCCACCTCGGATAATATCATTCATAACTTTTTTGCCCAAATTTTCATCAGAAGGACAAATCATAAACTCTTCGTCCAAAGAAAAAATCTGTTTTAAAATCCACATCAAAGCTTCAGCAAAACGGTGCATATTAAGTTTTTTGAGCAAACCTTTAACATATTCCCTATCCTCTTTCGTTGAGTTTTTCAAAAGGAAATAATAATCGGTAATTTGTCTTAATCCTACACCTTCCATAAGGAAATGCCGTTGAAGATGAGCTAATTGCATCAAAAAAGCAAATCTCATCGAAGGAGAATAAAAACCGTCAGAGGTTAATTCCAAATCTTTTAAATTTTCCTCAAGCACCTCCTGCAACCTATCATTATAAAAATGATTAAAAAACCCTGAAGATGGTCTGAAATGAACTTCAATGCTTATACCTTTTTCGTTTTCGGGAAGATGAACGTGATGATAGGCATTTAATGCGCCCTCAGGTAAATCTTTAGGCAACATTCCGAGTTTTTCGATTAATTTTATTACGGATTCTTTTCCGCCTTCAATAAAAATATCAATATCGCCCGGCTGACGTGAAAATTTATCGTGATAAAATCTTGCATTAGCCTGCCCCTTGAGGATAACATTTTTTCGGTTTTCCTTAGAGAAAATTTCGGTCAAACGCTTAGCTTCAGAATTGAAAATAATATTCATTCCTCGGATTTTTTCAGCCTGAGCCGCCCACTGCAAAGCAAGCGCAAAAGGCGGAGCAAATTCTTTTGAAAGTTTTTTAACACCGCCGTAAACAACACCGACAAGTGCCTGACGATAAGACATTTGATAAATATCTTTCCACTCGGTTTCAGAAAATTTCTTATTCCATGTATTTTCGTTATCAAGAGAAAACCTAAGAAACTCAAAAAAATTATTGATGTCCATAACCTTGTTTTTTACGGTGTAAAAATAATAATTATATTGTTTTGCCGCAAATTAATTTTGCAATAAAAACGAAAGTATTTATATTTGGAAAATTTTTTATTAACAAAAATCCAAATACACTAAAAAAAATTTATAAAAAAAAATGGCTTCATTAAAAGAAAAAATCGGTTATGCGCTCGGCGACGCAGCCTCGGGCGGTATAACATGGAAAATCATGTCGATTGCATTTCCCTTTTACTTTACCAACGTTTTCGGTTTGTCGCTTGCCGATGCTGCGGTTTTGATGCTCGTAGCAAGAATGTTTGACGTTGTAACCGATCCATTGATGGGTTCGCTTGCCGACAGGACACAATCCCGTTGGGGCACCTACCGTCCTTGGCTCATTATCGGAGCAATACCTTTCGGATTGATTTTCGCGCTTTTGCTTTACACTCCGGATTTCGGTGATACAGGAAAACGTATTTATGCATACGCATTGTATTTGTTGATGATGGCAATGTATACTGCCGTAAACGTGCCTTACGGTTCGCTTTTAGGCGTTATGACAAGTGACGATAACGAGAAAAATCAATTTTCATCGTTCCGTATGGTCGGTGCATACGCAATGGGATTTATAACGCTTTTGTCGTTCCCGTACATTCAAAAATTTATCGGCGGAACGGATCAACATCAATACGCCGTAATCGGTGTTGTATTCGGAGTAATAGCCGCTACGATGACTTTAGCCTGCGGTCTTATGACAAAAGAACGTCTCAAACCTATCAGAGCTGAAAAATTCTCGTTTAAACAATTTGCCGATCTTTTCAAAAACAAACCGTGGATTTATTTGACTTCAATTGGTCTTTGTACCAACTTTTTCAACGGTTTCCGTTATGCGGTAGCCAGTTATATGTTTACCTATTGTCTTAACGGCGATGTAACTTTAGGCTCGTTTATCGTTAATTACACCGTGTTTATGGCATTCGGAGAGGTTGTCTGCATGATTTTCGGCGGTGTATCGCCAGCTTTCACTAAAAAAATCGGTTCTAAACGTATGGCGTTTACTTATTCGTCAATAATATGTTTGATTTGTTCGATACTATTTTTCTTTATTCCCATGGAAAAAGAATATATGTGGCTTATGATAGCTATCGTAATTCTCACTTCAATCGGTGTCGGACTTTATTCTCCGCTGCTTTGGTCAATGTATGCTGACGTTGCCGATTATGCAACAGAGACTTACGGAACATCATCAACGGGTTTAATTTTCTCCTCTGGAACAATGGCACAAAAACTCGGCGGTGCAGTTTCAGGTTCGTTGATTGCGGCTCTGTTAGGTCTTGCCGGTGCAACAATGATTACCGACGAAATGGGCAACAGTAGCATCGACCCGAACTCCGTTACTGACAGCGTTAAAACAATGATTTGGAGTCTTTTCTCACTTTTCCCTGCTGTTATCGCTGCAATTATGGGATTTTTAGCTTACAAATTCCCCTTGAAAAAATAATTTTCATAACATAAAACGACAAAAAAAACGGGATTGTTTTTTTCTTACAATCCCGTTTTTTTTGTCGTTTTTTATTTAAACTATTGCTGTTCAAAATTACTCGTAAAATACCAATACCATTCGTCATATTCATCACTAAGACCTGTCAGCCAAGCCGTCAAAGGTGAAATCTGAACTTCGCTAAGCTTTGAATTAGCACCTCGTCCCATAATCTCGTTAGGATAATACTGATTGGCAAATTGTTCTGCTTCTTGGCTTACACCCGATTGTGCATCACCATACATATCCCAGGCGCCGAATGTATGTAAGATTTCATGCGCAATAACGTTAGCAGACAAAGCATTACGCGGGTCACTATCATAAGCCTTAAAAATTGAAACTCCCTCCAAAAACTGAGTTTCATAATATCCGACATGACCTCTTGAAAATACATTGGCATACGACCTGCCGTTATGATTCAAAAGCACTAAACACAAAACGTTATCAAAACCGCTTCCCATTTTCTTTAATTGATTATAGCATTGCTCCACACCTGTATAACCGATTACTTGTAATGCTTCTAAAACTAAATCAGGATGTTTTGCATAATCTTCATAAGAATGCGGAATACTTTTCATTACAACTCCCTGACCGTCTCCATGAAAAGATCCTAATTCAAAGGACACCGTTTTACCATAACGCTTTGCAACACTCTTCAGCCATTCTAACGCTAACTCTATTTCATACTGAATCCTCCCCATTTCTTGTTGATTCCACAGCGTACCTTGTTCGGTAAGCCATAACTCAAGAACGTAAGTTTTGCCTTGAAGTTTTTTCGCACTTCCGATATTCCACGTATTATCATATCCGTTACCGACATATTGCTCAAGCAAATCATAAATCTCCTGATCCGACTCATTTTCAATAGGTTGCTCAAACAAATCTGAATTAGAATCAATTTTACTGCAAGCATTACTATACGAATCGTCTTCATCATCTTCCCAATCATCGTCATTATCAGCACTTTCTTCAGAATCATCGTCATCAGCATCCTTAGAAGTATTTGTCCCTGACTTTGAAACGGATGATTTTCCTGCATTATTTGCCTCTTGACTCGGACTGCCGCCACAAGATACTAACAAACAAGAAGTTATAAATGCTATTATAACCGCTAAACTTATTTTTTTCATACTTTTATTTTAATACATCTTCCAATTTATCACCTGCTTTTTCAACCTCTGAAGTATTAACAAGGAATTTTACATTTTTAGGAGAATTATCAACCGTGATATTTTCCAATTTTAATTTCTTGATATTTTCGTCACTGTCAAAAATTACACCCATCGGAGAATCAGTTTTGCTTATCGAAACATTTTTTAAAGTTCCGACACATTCGTTGCCGACAAAAAGTGCTGCACTCGCACCTTCATCTTTGCCGCCGTTTATGATATTTACATTTTCGAGAATACAATCTTTATCACTGAAATTCAAGTCGATACCGTCCCAATATCCGGCTTTGTCTTCCGCACCGTCAAAAACAATCGGTTCTTCGGCTGTACCTTTTAATTTAATAACTGCATCTCTGCCTAATCCGACTTTTACATTACGGTTGAGCACGATTTTAACACCGGGATCAAATGTAACTGTTACACGATTGTAAACATCAAGTCCGTCGTTGAAGAAATACGGAACAGCAGCTTTGTGAACAGTAAAATTAGAATTATCGTCTGACATATATTTGTCAGCACAATAAATCAACTGCTTACCGTTGTTTTCAAAAACATTGCCTGAGCCTAAGTTTTTGAGTTCTCTGTTGTGATAAAATGTCAACGGATATTCTTTACAATTCTTAATCGTGTTGTTTTCAAAAGCGGCAAGATTAGCTTCCTGACCGATGGAAATACCGTTTTGAGTTGCACCGTCGAATGTACAGTTTTTAACAGAGGCTTTGCCGACAATATCCAAAAGCCAAACATTAGAACCGCCGTTTTTTAATTCCACGTATTCCAAAATATTGTCGGCACGGTTTGAACGAATTGCAACGCCGTCCCACGATCCGATATTCTGATTATTAGCAGGTCCGGTTAAAACAATAGGCTTATCTTTAGTACCCTGCATTTTGAAACCGGCATTTTCGCCAACGTCAATTCCGCCGTCCGTGCCTGAGAACATTATCGTAACACCCGGCTCTACGGTTACAAGAGAATTACCTTCGAGATAAATTTTACCTTCCACGATGTAATCAACGGGCAAACCAAGGTCTTTCCACGTAACATTTTGGTTGATTGAACCGCTGAGGGTAATTTGACCGTCGGCGGTTTTAATAACATTATCGCCGTTTGAATTTTCTTGCGCATCTTGATTGGTCTGAGGTGTCTGCGCATTTTGATTAGAATTGCCTCCGCATGAGGTCAATAAACTGCCCGCAGCAATTGCGGAGAGCAAAATGTAGTTAAATCTTTTCATATTAATAGTCCGTTTTTTAAAAAAATTTGTACGGACAAATATAGATTTTTATTTTCAATATAAAAACTTTTTCATAAAAAAATACAAAATAAACCTTTGAAAATGATTATATTCTGATTCCGGCAAGTGAAATGTCATCGACCTGAATATGACCTTTTACCCACTGCTCAACAGTATTACTGATATAATTTTTCTGTTCTAAAGCAGAAAGCTGACAGATTTCTTCAAACATTTTTTCAAGACGTTTTGAACCGAATTTTTGGTCTTTATCACCGCCAAACTGACTTTGAAGACTGTCTGTCGTAAAAAATACCATATCGCCTTTTTTGATTTCATAACTTTGCTCCGTAAAAGGTAAATTGCCCTTCATAGACCAACCTACCGGAATTTTATCGCCTTTAAGAATATTAATTTTGCCGTCGCTAAAAATATACAAATGCTGATTAGCACCGCTAAACAACAGATTATCATTATTTTTATTAAAAGCAACAAGCGTAATATTAAGACCGTCGTTGATACTCTCTAAGTTGCCTTGCCCTGAATTAAGCGAAGAAATAATACCTTCACGCATCCTTTCCAAAATCTCAGAAGTATGAATTGTTTCATCAGTGTAACGCACTGAAAGTTGTTCACTCAAAATAGAAATCCCAAGCATCGTAAGGAAACCGCCCGGAATACCATGACCGGCACAATCCGCCAAAGCAAAAACCTTAAAATTCTCAATTTCAAAGGCTTTGTAAAAATCACCACTCACTGTACTATGAGTGAGAGTATAAATAAAAGCCGTAGGAAATATTTTCAACAATTCGCTGTCCTGCGTAAAGGCCGCCTCTTGAATACGACGGGCGTAACGAAGACTTGACATTGTTTCGTCTTTCAACGTGTTAAGAGATTTCTGTTTTTTGTCAAGTTCCGCTGATAATTTTTCTGCCTCTTGTTTAAGGTTTTCCACTTCTTGAAATTTTACCGGAACTTTTTTATCAAGCGCAGTTTTGGTTTCATGCCTTTGTTTTGCAATTTTTATTTTCTTAAAATACTGAAAAACAAAAATTGCCGCAAGCAAGATTACAACAATCAACAATATGAAATTTAATATATTCATAATAGCAGCAGATTTTTCTTTAGCATTTTTCTTAAAACTATATCCGCAAACCGATTAAAGTTTGGTCATCGAATTGCTCTTGAGAGTCTTTCCATTCGGTAATCGTTTTTAATGCGGTTTGATATTGCTCTGACAAATCCAAAGGTGCAATATCGCCAAGCATTTTTTGAAGGCGTTTTGTCATAAATTTTTGCTCCAAAGGTCCGCCGATTTGGTCTTGGATACCGTCGCTGCAAAAATAAATCATATCACCTGCCTTTAAATCGCAAGTTTGCATTTCATAATTTTCGTTTTGCTTAGGATGACGTCCAACAGGCATTCTATCGCCTTTGAACCTTTCAATTTCGCCACCTTGGAAAACATACAAATTATGATTGGCAAGCGAAAAATTGATTTTTGTTTTCTCCTTATTAAAAACAACCAACGTAATATCCATTCCGTCAGAAAATTCAAAAGTATCGTCATTATCGTTTTTTTCGGCAAGCGATGCGATTATAAAACTTCTTAATTTTGACAAAATTTCAGCCGTGTTGATTTCGTTGGAATTATAACATTTTGAAAGTCTGTCCCTTACGGCTGTAATACAAAACATCGTTAAAAAACCGCCCGGCACACCGTGTCCCGTACAATCGGCAACTACCACAACACTAAGATTTTCCAATTGTTCAACCGTATAAAAATCACCGCTGACAATATCCTTTGGACAATAATAAACAAAGCTTTGAGGAAAAACCTTTTTAAAAGCCTCAGGATTAGGAATTACAGAACGCTGAATCCGTTCAGCGTATCTGACTCCGACATGAAACTCTTTTTCGTATTCATTATAATCCTTAGTAACTGATTGTATTTTAAGAGTTTTCTCTTTAATAATATTTTTTAATGAATTTATTTCATAGGTTATATTATTGTCCTTAGTTTCAAAATCTTCTTTTTCAGCCTCATAACATTTTCCCCTCACAAAATTTTGTTTCGACAAAAAAATATTCATCAAAACAAAAAAAATTGTAAGCAACAAAAATATTATCGTTAAAACATTGAATATCATATTGTTTTTATTTTTTTTAAGGATATATGACAAAAATATTGCCATAATAGCCAAAAAAAAGAAAAAATTATTACTTGAAGATAGATTAGTTTCATACTTTATTTATTACATTTGCAATAAAAAATACCAATTAACATTCAAAATATGCGAACATTAAAATTAATGCTTTTAACAGCTGCGGCTTTTTCCATAGGCTGCAACATCAACAACGAAAAAAACATCAGAGAGGTTGAAAAATTCAATTACGATTGGAAATTTTCGCTCAACGCCGATTCCTTAGCAACCGTTAAAGATTTCGATGACAAAAACTGGCGCACTCTTGATGTTCCTCACGACTGGTCAATCGAAGGCGAGTTCAAAGAAGACAACCCCGCAACAGCAGGCGGAGGAGCATTGCCCGGCGGTTACGGAGTTTATAGAAAACATTTTTCTCTTAATGCCGAAGACAGCACAAAACAAGTTTTTATCTGCTTTGACGGTATTTATTGGCAAAGCACGGTTTATGTTAACGGACAAAAAATAGGTTTTCGTCCTAACGGTTATGTCAGTTTTGAATACGACATCACACCTTATTTAAATTATTCAAAAGAAAACATCATTGCCGTTACCGTTAATAACACAAATCAGCCGAACTCACGTTGGTATTCGGGTTCGGGAATTTACAGAAACGTCTTTTTGAAAAAGGTTAACAAAACGCATTTCGTTGAACCTGAGATTTTTATCACGGCATCTGAGATTACGGAAAATTCTGCGAAAATAAACATTAACGCTCAAATCACGGGCGAGGGTCAATACGATTTTGCTGTTAAAATAAAAAATCCCGACGGAACAACCGCTAACGAAATTAACGAGAAAATTTCAGCCGGCGAACTCAAAAAATTAGAAAAAATCTCCGTCAAAAATCCGCAACTTTGGTCGCCTGAGACCCCGAAAATCTATTCCGCTGAATTTTTAATCAAAAAAGACGGAAAAGTTTTGGATAATTATACTCAAACTTTCGGAATCAGAAGTTTTAGTTTTGACAACAAAGAAGGTTTTAAACTCAACGGCAAAGTCGTAAGAATCAACGGTGTATGCAATCATCACGACCTCGGTGCGCTCGGTACGGCAATCAATCATAGGGCTTTGGAGCGTCAGTTGGAAATCCTAAAAAATATGGGTTGCAACGCTATCCGCACATCTCACAACCCGCCCGCAAAAGAACTTTTAAATCTTTGTGATTCAATGGGTTTTATTGTTATGGACGAGGCTTTTGATATGTGGGCAAAGAAAAAATCGCCTTACGATTACGCACAATATTTCCCCTCTTGGCACGAAAGAGATTTGGAAGATTTTATCAAACGCGATCGAAATCACCCCTCTGTTATAATCTGGTCTATCGGAAACGAAATTCTCGAACAATGGCAGGATATCAACACCGATACTCTTGACATCGCAAAAGCAAATTTAATGTTCAATTTTGCGGCTCAACTCTCCAACAAAGATGCCGATACAAAAGAAATTCATATTAATTCACTGCTTTGCAAAAAATTAGTGGATTTTGTCAAAGCCATTGACCCGACACGTCCCGTTACAACGGGCAACAACGAAACCGAACCTTCAAACCTTTTGTTCAAGGCTAACGCTTTGGATATTATCGGCTTTAATTATCATGAATATAACTGGGGCGAGGTTTTCAAAGAGAAATTTCCAAATATGCCTTTGATTATTACCGAATCAACCTCAGCACTTCAAACACGCGGACACTACATCGCTCCTGCTGACACAGAATATCTTTGGCCAAAACGTTGGGATTTACCTTTTGAAACTCCCGACCACAAATGTTCGGCATACGACAACACCCGTGCACCTTGGGGTTCAACTCACGAGACAACATTAAAAGCCTTTATGAAATATCCATGGGTTTCGGGAATTTTTGTTTGGACAGGTTTTGATTATTTGGGCGAACCGACTCCATACGGTTGGCCGTCAAGAAGTTCGTATTTCGGAATCATAGATTTGGCTGGTTTTGAAAAAGACGTCTATTACCTTTATCAAAGCCTTTGGACCAACAAGGACGTTTTACATCTTTTGCCGCATTGGAATTGGAATGAAGGTGATGTGATTGATGTTTGGGCATATTCAAATGCCGAGGAAGTGGAACTTTTCTTAAACGGAGAGTCGTTAGGAAAGAAAAAACTTTCTGACAGAGGCGATAAACTGCATTTTTCATGGAAAGTGCCATTCAAAGCCGGTGAATTGAAAGCTATCGGCAAACGCGGCGGCAGAGAATTTTCTCAAATAATTAAAACCGCTCAAAAAGCCTCTCAACTTGTTTTGACTCCCGACAGAGAAACAATAAATGCAGACGGAGAAGATTTATGTTTTATAACGGTAAACTTAACGGACGAAAACGGTACAATTGACCCGAAGGCTTGCAATATGATAAACTTTTCAATCGAAGGACCGGGCGAGATTATCGGTCTTGACAACGGCGACGAGGTCTGTCATGAAAGTTTCAAAGGCAATTCGCACTCGGCTTTCAACGGAAAATGTCTCTGCATCGTAAAATCAAAACGCGGAGAAAAAGGCGTTGTTAAAATTAAAGCCCAAGCAGAAGGCATTAAGGATGCAACAGTAAGTTTTAACACGAAATAAAAAATCTCTTTGCACGAGAAATTTTCAAAGAAATCGGAATATTATTTCTAATAACGAAAAATTCTTTGGAAAAATATTCCGATTTTATTTTTTCTCTTGGCAAAAAAATCTAAACAGCATAAATTTGCAGCATAATAATTAATTCATAAAAACTAATAGCAAAATGAGTAAAATTATAGAAAGTTCATTAGAGTTAATCGGAAAGACTCCGATTTTGAAACTTAACAAGTATTCAAAAGCATCAGGTATTACAAACGCAACAATTCTTGCGAAACTTGAATATCTCAATCCTGCCGGCTCTGTAAAAGACCGTATCGCATTAGCAATGATTGAAGATGCAGAAAAGAAAGGCCTTTTGAAATCCGGTGCAACAATTATAGAACCGACTTCCGGCAATACAGGTATCGGACTTGCAGCCGTAGCCGCAGCAAAAGGTTACAAAGCGATTTTAACGCTTCCCGAAACGATGAGCGTAGAGCGCAGAAATCTTCTTAAAGCTTACGGAGCAGAAATTGTTTTGACAGAGGGCGCAAAAGGTATGAAAGGCGCAATCGCAAAAGCAGAAGAGTTGAAAAAAGAAATTCCGGGTTCGGTTATTCTCGGACAGTTTGTAAACCCTGCAAATCCGAAAGTACATTTTGAAACCACAGGTCCTGAAATTTGGGATCAAACAGATGGAAAAGTTGATATTTTTGTAGCCGGAGTCGGTACCGGCGGTACACTTACCGGCGTTGGTGAATTTTTGAAATCTAAAAAACCTGAAGTAAAAATCATTGCCGTAGAACCCGCAACCTCTCCCGTTTTGTCAAAAGGCACAGCCGGAGCACATAAAATTCAGGGTATCGGCGCAGGTTTTGTTCCCGAAACACTTAACACTAACATTTACGACGAAGTAATAGCTATTGAAAACGAAGACGCATTCACCGAGGGCAGAAAATTTGCCGTAAGTGAAGGTATCTTGGTCGGAATTTCTTCAGGAGCTGCGCTCAAAGCTGCCGCAATCTTGGCTCAACGTCCTGAAAACAAAGGCAAAAACATCGTAGTTCTTTTGCCCGATTCCGGCGACAGATATTTATCTACGCCTTTGTTCTCCAATAATTAAGAGTTCTGATGCCATAATAAAAGTAAAGAAAAGTCGCAAGTACCATGCGACTTTTCTTATTTTTATCATTTTTTTATAAATTCACTTGTTTTGGGATTCTTTCGTTTTTATCCGTCTTAAAAATCAAAATTATCCTATCCTCAGAATATTTTTTAAGACTGATTTTAAAAGTTTTTTTACCCTTAACAGCTATAGTTTTGAGTTTTTCGCCGGAATAACTTACTAAATCAACACTGTTAATAACAACTTTGGAGTCCACAAAAGCCGTTTTGTCGGAGAGTTTTACCGAAATTTCAGGAACAGTGATTTTGGTATCGGTCTGAAGTTTTGAATCTTTGTCATCAGGAACATCATAACCGTAAAGTTGTAACATTTTAATAGCGTAACGTGTTCCCAAACGTTTGTAACCTTCCTTTGAAAAATGCACGTTGTCCTCACTTGCCTTGCAACCGTAACTTGCTATCGGATAAGCAGAAGGAATATAATCGTGAATTTTATCAATCGTAGGATTAGCATGAGCACAAACGCCGTTTTGATCCGCACCGATAGTCTCGCCAACAAGCAAAGGCACGTCCTCGGCTTTAAGATTGAGTTCCGTTAAAAGATTTTCATAAATCTCTTTCATTTTAATAAGCCAACGCTCACTGTAAGCATCGGTTTCGCCCTGATGATAAATTATTCCTTTGATAACACCGTCTTTTTGTGCTTTTTTAGCACATTCGATAAGACGAGATAGTGGATCGCCGTCGTATTTTTTCACCTCATTACGTTGCCAATCGGGTCTGATGGTGTCAATATAATTTTTGCTCAACTCTTTATGAAAAAGATCTGAAGCACAACCGTTTACAGCAACAACCAGAGTGCCGACCTTAATATTTTCCGGCAAAGTTTCCAAAAGTCGACGGGCAAAAAAGTCTGAGGGTCCTAACTTTGACCAACGCTTGCAAAGTGGCGGAACTCCTTGACGCCACTCGCCTATTTTGCGGTCGTCATCATTACAAGTCGCCATATTAAAAAATCTCGGACTCACAATACTATCGCTACTATCGTAAGGGGCTTGTCCGTACATATTAGACTGTCCCAAACACAAATAAATGTAAAAATTTTTGTCTTGACCAAAGCCACTGATTGTCAAGAACATAAGCATTAATGTAATTGATAAAAAACGTCTCATATTTTATAAAAATTAGTAATTAATTATAGTCTTAAACTACAACGGCAGCCATTGTCATATCATCGGTTTGAGATCTACCGTTACGCCATTTTTCAATCTCCCCGTCAATAATATTTTTTTGAACGGGAAGCGGTTGAGAATTAATTTTTATTAAAAGTGCGACAAGTTTTTTGCCTGAAAATTTCACACCTAAATCATTACCCGATCCGCCGAACTGATCTTGAATACCGTCAGTATACATATAAACAATGTCGCCTTTTTGCAAATCCATTGTAAAAGTCGTAAAATGGTCTTTTTCGTAATAATAACGTCCCACGGGCATCTTGTCACCAATAAGTTTTATGTGCTGCGAGCCCCTGATAATACAAGCCTTGAGATTTGCCGCCGAATAATAAAGCTTCAAATTTTCAAAATCGAAACAGCAAATTATCATATCCATACCATCAGAAACGGTAAGTCCGTCGTCAGCGGAATTAACCAGAGTATTCAAAACAGCAGCTTTCATTTCGTCCATAACAAATCCCGGATTTTCGGCATCTTGTTCCGTTACCAAAAATTCCTTCAACGAAGAAATACCGAGCATCGAAAGAAATCCGCCCGGGACGCCGTGTCCCGTACAATCGGCAACCACAAAAACCTTGTATTTTCCGCATTTTGCCGCATAATAAAAATCTCCGCTAACAATATCCCGCGGAGAATAAAAAACAAAATTATTAGGGAAAAGTTTGTTAATATCCTCCTCAGAAGGAATAGCCGCCCTTTGAATCCTTTGTGCATAACCCAAACTGCCGACAATTTCATTCCGTTGATTTTCGATTTCATCACGCTGCGCCTCAATTTCGGTTTTCTGCTGATGAAGAATTTCGTTTTTTACCATCAACTCTTTGTTAGCCTGACGCTTTACGAAAAAGACTCTGAGAATCAACCCCGAACCGATTAAAAGCGAAACCAAAAGCAAACGCATCCTACGAGTCTGCTCCCTGTGAAGTTTTTCATCGTTTTCTCTATCAAGCCTTTCCAACATCATAGTCTGTTCGGTTTTTGCGTCCGCCAAAACGGTCATCGAACTATCGTTAATGTTAGCCAAAGCACATTTATATTCTTTTATGACAGCCTCGTATGCATTTTGATAATCGCCCAACAGATAATAAATATCTTTTAATTTGCCGTAATATTCACCTAATTTCAACAAGGATTCCTCGTCGCTTAAATATTTTTTCAAATTAATCAAGGCTTTTAAAGCCTCGTCATAACGCTTATAAAATTTCATATATTCGACGTAAGTGTAAGTTACGTCCAAATAATCGTTATAATAACCGTTTTTCAAAAAGAAAAGCGCAGCCTCGCGGCAATAAAAATGGCAGCTGTCAGCATATTTTTTGTCCTTTGTTCCCTCGGCAAGTCTTATAAAAACGTTAGAGAGAAGTCCGTAAGAATTATATTTTTGATCGCTTTCGATGGAATCCTGCAAAAAAATAGCCCTTGAAAGATAATATTTTGCAGCCGAGAGTCTGTAATAAGAAGTGTCAGAGGTCGAAACGATTAATTCACCAAGTCTGAACAAATCCATTGCGTAACGCTCCGTATTTCCCGTTATGGAATCTATCTCCATGGCTTTCCAATAATATTTTTCGGCTTCTTGATAAAAATTCATATCGGAACTTGTGCGTCCTAATGCCTCATAACAACCCGCAACAGAGGCGGAATCATTAAGTTTTGCGCTAATTTGCAACGACTTATTAAAATAATGATAAGCACTATCGCTCTTGTTCATATCTCTGAAAACTTGAGCCAAAGCTTTATAATATTCCGCAAGCAATTTTTCATCAGAAGTTTTTTGGACAAGCGGGATACTTTTTTTCATATATTCCCATGCCTTACGCGGTTCGTTCATGCGGGAATAATACCAAGCAATACGTTTATAATTTTCTGCAATTAAAACATTTTCATTTTTATCACAAAACTCCAAAGAAAGAAGGGAATATTTCTTAACAGTGTCAATATTAATAGCAATTAAGGCAATTTGATTATAATATTTAGATTTAAGATTAGCAGAGGTTTTAGAATCAATACGATTCAAAATACTGTCGATTTTCAATTGCACCAAATCCTGCTGCTCTTTCCCTGCCCCTTGAGCGTAAAGCTCTTGAAAGCAAGTCGATACAACCACCGCAAAGCAGATAAAAACCCGCAATGTATGAATTAAAAATACTATTTTTTTGGATTTTCTCATTCCGGTCGTTAAAGTTTTTTGCTGCGAATATAACAAAAAGAAAGCACATAAAAAAATAAAGTAAAAAATTAACTAAAAATTTTTATTAAGCTGTAACTCATTTTTTTATTTTTTTTCAAAAAAAACTTTTATATTCGCAAACCGATAATTAACGAAAAAATTATGTCAACAAAAGCACTATTAATAAACAGCACTGCCGGCACAAAGGAAAATCCTCAAGGTGCATGGCATCTTTTTGACCAATCAAAACCCTATATTCAAGGCATTGAAACGGGCGGTCTGACAGAAAACCTTGATGCTGAAATTCTTAACACAATGGTTTCCGGTCTGCCTAACCTTTGGGCAAGGGCGTATATGTTTAAATACGCTTTTAAATACACCAACAAAGATGCTAACATCAAGACCTCAGGTTTGATAAAATATTATGAATCGCTAATCGAAGAATGGAAAGGTTTAGCGGCTTTGATGGCAGTTTTTCCGAACAGGATTACAATTAGCAAACCTCTTTATCTTGAGGGTGTTACTGACAATATTTACGATATTGCCGCCTCTTTCGGCGATATGCTTTTTGATGACAAAGATTTGTGGGCAGACCCCAAAAAACTATCCAAACGCGAAGACGAAAGACCGTTTATCCAAATCATTTATTATAACGGTGCAGCAGTAGGCGCAACAAGTCCGCACACATTATTTTTTACAGCCGTTGAAAACAGCGGATTCCCTGAAAGCCACGACGTTAAATGGTTCAGAAACGGCAGACTCTGCGATCCTCTGATTTACGGCGATTTAAACAGAGATTCCCTGCAAAAAATATATTTGCTAATCAACAATTTAATCGAAAAAATTCCCGATTTTGAGAAAAACATCAATTCCAACCGAGGCAAAAAAGAACCGCTTTCACTTGCCGCAGTTTACACTTTCTTAAAAAATTCTTGGGCAAAAGAAATTCTTGAAAAAGGCGGCGAATTGGTAAAAGAAGGTGTTTTGGACTCTGAATTGGATTTTTCAGAACCGTTCAAACCGCTGTTTTCGATACGTCAGGATTTGTTTTATAAAAACGGAAGGTTTAGTTTTTCGGAAGATTTCGGCGGCGAAATCGTTGATTTACAAAAACTTTTGTTGCAAGACGAATTTTTATACTCGTTTGAACATGAGGAAGAAGACAACACCTCGGCAGAAAATGCGCCCGTATATTATTTAAAAGCATTAGACCCCTCAGACGCGGCTCATTCATGGTATTTCCCTTTACCGCTAAGTTGTTATGGTCTTAATATTTTCAAGAACAAAATCGGCGAATTAGTAAATCCCTCAAGTGCCGACTGCCACGAATTAAGAGCGATAATAAAAGGCGGAAAAGTCTCCGTTGAACTTTATCTTCAAGTAGACGGCAGACGTCTAACTCCCGTTGTTAAGGAATACAAAATCAAATCGTTTTCGGGTGCAGCCAAAAACGTTATCATGTGGCCAGATTTTGTTTCAAAGGATTGGACGGCATATTATCTTTACAACGAATTTCCCTCAAACAACGCTGATATTAAATTTGTTCCGTTTTACAAAAAATTTTCACAAAACGGCGGTTTCGATTCGGGAGAATTTATCACTGACGAAAAAAACAATTTGGTTTATGCCGACAACCAAAGCGACGAAGTTTCAGCGCAACTGCTTGTAAGATATCCCGTTGAAATTGCCTCCGCCGACAGTACGCCTTACGAGATTCTCCGTTCCGACCAGCCCTTTGCCGGTCTTGAAATACGTTCAAGAGAAAACGGAAAAGATCGGATTGGCGGTTATCTCATCATTAAAAAATATAATGACGAATGCAAAATCAAAGATTTGTCTTACGAGACCGGTTTTGAAAACGTAATTGTCGGAATAGATTTCGGCAGCAACAATTCCTGTCTGAGCTATTCGCCGGAAAACCGTCAAAGCGGTGTAAGCCCGATAAAATTCTTAAACCGCAGAGTTTTTCTATGCGGTAACGAAAATTACGACATCAGACACGAAAGAACGGCTCTTAGAAACGAACTTTTGTTTTTCCAAAACGAGCCGACCTCCAACGGTCAAATAAAATCATGGGTACACGACCATGACCGAAAATACGTTCCCGAGGGCATGAGAGAAGAAGAAATTTCGGGCGGCGTACCGGTTTTTGAGCCTAACATCATAATCCATTCCATGGACGAAAGGACAATAAAAACCAATGCCGGAATACTTCACCACAATATGAAATGGCTCTCTGATGCAGAAGGCAAAGCCAAGAAAAAAGCATTTTTGAAAAGTATTTGGACGGCAGCCGTTGCGGATTTGTTCGCTGAAAGAAAAATTCCCACTGAATTAAGATGGAGTTATCCGGGAGCTTTCAGCCGTTTTGACGTTTTGCAATATCAACAAATGTACAACGAACTGAGCAAAATTCCGCTCAAAGACCGCAGCGTGGAAGTCAGTTCAAAACCCTCAACGGAGGCTGAAGCGGTTTGCAATTACGCATTAACAAGCACCTCTCCGGATTCCAACAATATCATGTTAGGAATTGATGTCGGCGGCAGCACCTCTGACGTTTTGCTTTTGGCAATGAACAGAGCAGAAAGGTGTTTTAAACTCGAAAAACAATCATCGCTAAGACTTGCAGCGGGAATGTTCGTAAACGTGATTTCGCAGTCTGAAGATTTCAGACGCGCGGTTTATAAATTTCACGAATCGCCGGCGTGCAAGTTTAAGGTGGCTAACATTAAAAATATCATTGACAAACCTCAAACATCACCGTTTTATCTCAACGCTGTTTTGGACAGGCTTGAAAATGAGGAATTTAATGCTTTTTACAGCACCATAAGTCAATCCTGCCCGCAAGTTTTTGCAGTACCAGCTTACATAACGGGCTTGCTGATGTTTTATTCGGGAAAATTAGCAAGAAAAACAATAGAGGAAAACGGTTTTAATACCGTTAAAATCATCGATTTGTTGCCATTTGGAAAGGGCGGCAGACTGTTTGACTGGTTGGACGTTTATCCCGGCAAGGAAATGGCTGCAAAATATTATAACGATTGTTTTAAAACTGGCTACTCTGAAGGCGGAGAATTGTTTACCGTTATCAAAAAAGATTCTATCAGAAAAGATAACAAAAGCGAAGTTTCGATGGGATTGTCTGCGGCACAAAAAGTTAAAATGGCTGATGACATTCGTGATACCTCGGATTTAATTGGCGAAGAAGGCTTTTTGTATTTTCCGCAAGGCTCCAACGAGGGAAAGAGGCTCTCTCAATTTGATATCGCAAAATCGGAATATTTGTCAGAAATGGATTTCGGCATCGAAATACCGCAAAAATTCCAAGAATTTGAAAAGTTTTTGCAGATTTTTACGGATTTCACGGGCGTTAACAACACAGGAATTTTAAGCAATTCGCTTTCGATTCAAAAACATAAAGACGACCTTGTCAGAGAGTTAAAAAATTATATTACCAACGATTCGCAATGGCAAAAAGCTGATATTCAGCGCAGAACTTTAAACAGCGATACGTTTGATTACAGACATTCGCTTTTAGTGCTTGAAGGTATGTGCTTTTTGGAAAAATTCATCATTCCGGAAATAAAATAAAAAACGGCATGAAGAAATATTTTTGTTTTTTGCTGACAGTAGTTTTACTGCTGTCGGCATGCGGAAAAAACGACAAAGAAAACAATATGCAAACTGCTAAAATCCAGTCAGTTAAAACTAAAAATTTTGAAATGCGTTATGCGTGTTTCGGCAGCGGGGAAAAGACGATTGTTCTGTTTCCGGGGCTTTATACCAAAAGTCTTATGCCGCTTGCCGAAAACGTGGCGCAATATTATGAGCGTTTTACGGCGGATTATACGGTTTATATGTTTGACCGCGTGGAAACGCCGCCCGAAGGTTACACAATCGAAAATATGGCGGACGACAATATCAAAGTTCTTGATTCTCTGAAAATTAACAACGCCTACGTTATCGGAATTTCAATGGGCGGAATGATTGCTCAAACCGTAGCCGTAAAACGTGAGGGGCTTGTTAAAAAACTTTTTTTGGGTTCCACGGCTTGCAAGACTGACGTAGAAAGCGAATTAGCAGTTTCCACTTGGATTTCTTTGGCGTTGAAAGGCGACGAAGAGGCTCTTAATCAAGCGTTTGCGGAAAGCGTTTACAGTGAAGGTTTTTATCAGCAATACAGAGAAGAAATTCTCTCATCGCTCAAAGGCGCGACCAAAGCGGATTTAAAGCGTTTTGCGGTGCTTGCGGGCGGCATCAAAGGTTTTGACATTTCGGCGCGGCTTTCTAAAATCAAATGTCCTGTTTTTTGTATCGGTGCTGACGGCGACAAGATTTTCGGCGCAAAACCGTCTCAGGAAATAGCCCAAAAAACTTCCGGCAAATATTTCATTTACGAAAACTACGGACATGCGGTTTACGACGAAGCCCCTGATTATTTGGAAAGAATAGAGAAGTTTTTTAAGGAATAAAAAAAGCCGCACCAAAAATGATGCGGCTTCTTTTATTTTAATTGTCAATTGACTACAATTTGTCGTTAGAACCGAGAACGTTTACGATCTTGTGAATGTACATTTTCTTCATGTTTTCACGTGCAGGTTTCAAATACTGACGAGGATCGAAATGTCCGGGGTTTTCAGCCAAATATTTTCTGATAGCAGCAGTCATAGCAAGACGAGAGTCAGAGTCGATGTTGATTTTGCAAACTGCTGATTTAGAAGCCTCGCGGAGTTGCTCTTCAGGAATACCTACTGCATCGGGAAGTTTTCCACCGAATTTGTTGATAGTATCAACTTCGTCCTGAGGAACTGAAGAAGAACCGTGAAGAACGATCGGGAAACCGGGGAGTTTCTTTTCGATTTCGTGAAGAATATCGAATGCCAAAGGAGGAGGAACTAATTTACCGGTTTTCGGGTCTCTTGTACACTGTGCAGGAGTGAATTTGTATGCACCGTGTGAAGTACCGATTGAAATTGCCAATGAATCGCAACCTGTTCTCTGAGAGAAATCGATAACCTCTTCGGGTTTGGTGTAGTGAGAAACAGCAGAAGAAACTTCATCTTCAACACCTGCCAAAACGCCTAATTCTGCCTCAACGGTAACATCGTATTTGTGAGCATATTCTACTACTTTGCTTGCAAGAGCGATATTCTCTTCGTAAGGAAGTGAACTACCGTCAATCATAACTGAAGAAAAGCCCATATCAATACAATCTTTGCAGAGTTCGAATGTATCACCGTGGTCTAAGTGCAATACAATCTGAGGATTAGCACAACCTAATTCTTTAGCGTATTCTACTGCACCCTGAGCCATATAACGCAAAATAGTAGCGTTAGCATAGTTACGTGCACCTTTTGATACCTGCATGATAACAGGTGATTTTGTCTCAACGGCAGCCTGAACGATAGCCTGCATTTGCTCCATTGTGTTGAAGTTGAAAGCCGGAATTGCATATCCGCCTTTAACTGCTTTGGCAAACATTTCTCTTGTGTTTACCAAACCTAATTCTTTGTATGATACCATAATAATTTTTGTATATTAGAATTTTTACGTTTTTTTTATTCATCAAAAAGATATTTCCAAGCCTTGTCAAAATCATTGAAATAATCATAATCATATTCTGAATCTATTTCATTGATAGTCTGTTCATTGCTAAGGCGTACTATATAATCAGCCGGCATTACGATTGCTGTTTTCTTAACATTAGCCTGCCCTACCGCATCAACAAGAACTTTTGCAATATATTCTTGTATATCAATAGTATAAACTACACCTCTTTTTCTTTGGTCTGCTAAGTAATAGTCAGCATCATATTCTATGATAAAGTCTGCTATTTGTTTGTTAATTTGTTTAATTTCTTCTTTTGACAATACCGCCTTAAAACTTTCGGGCTTCCACTCCGTCCAAATCATCTTTTTTTCTTCGTCAAAAGTAATTTTCAGCAGCTCATCGTCTCTTAAAATTTTCATAGTAAAAAAGTAATTTTAATTTTGACAAAATTATGAAAAGAAAATAATATCTGCAAATTTTTTTCCGTTTTATTTTTGCTTAAATCTTCTTAATTTTGCACCCAAAAAAATTAAACATAATTTAAAAAAAATGTACAAAATAGCTATTTTACAACTCAATCTCGATTCTGACAGAGATACAAATATGAAAAAAGCAACCGAATATATTACGGAGGCTTCCAAAAACGGAGCTAACGTTATTTGCTTGCCCGAACTTTATTCTTCATTTTATTTTTGTCAGAGAGAAAACCCCGATTATTTTGATTTTGCAGAGCCTGTGGAGGGAGTTTCATTCAAACATTTTTCGGCTTTGGCAAAATCTTTAGGCTCGGTTTTAATAGTTCCGTTTTTTGAAAAACGCGACAAAGGCGTTTATCACAATTCGGCAATGATGTTGGATTCTGACGGTTCGAGAGCCGGTCTTTACCGCAAAATGCACATTCCTGACGACCCGTGTTATTACGAAAAATTTTATTTCAATCCGGGAGATTTAGGATTCAAGGCCTTTGACAACAAATTCGGAAGACAAGGTATTTTGATTTGTTGGGATCAATGGTTTTCGGAAGGTGCACGTTTAACGGCAATGCAAGGTGCTGAAGTTTTGTTTTATCCGACAGCCATCGGTTGGCATCCTTACGAAAAAGGCGAAGAAGGCGACCGTCAGAGAGAGGCTTGGATTACGGTTCAAAGAGGACACGCCGTTGCCAACGGAATTTATGTGGCCTCTGTCAACAGAACGGGTTTTGAAAAGCACGAAACGACCGAAGAAAGCGGTATTGACTTTTGGGGTAGTTCATTTATTGCCGGACCTCAGGGTGAAATTATCGCTCAGGCATCAACCGACAAAGAAGAAATTCTTTATGCCGACATCGATTTGAAAAGGTTGGAAAACGTCCGCCGCAATTGGCCGTTCTTCCGCGACCGCAGAACCGATTTTTACGGCGGAATAACCGAAAAATGGGGCAGATAAGTTTTTTATCTCACAATAAAAAAGAGGTTCGTTTTTTTTAACTTTACGAACCTCTTTTTTTTATTAATCATCATCGCGATACATTTCACTCTTGCCTCCGTAACCATAGCCGTAACCATAACCGTAGCCATAGCCGTAACCATAACCGTAGCCATAGCCGTAACGTCCGTTCGCAATTTTTGAACCATTGAGCAACAATGAAATATTAGGCAATTTATGCTCGCTATAAAACTGTTCGATAACCGGCAACATACTTTTGTCCAACAGACCTACCCTGACGATAAAAAGCGAAGCGTCAGCATGACGGGCAATAATACTCGTATCAGCCACAACATCAATAGGCGGACAGTCAAGTATAACCATATCATAAATCTGTTTCATCTCCGCCAGCATTTTTTCAAACTCAGGCAGATAGAGAAGTTCTGAGGGATTGGGCGGAATAACACCGGCCGGCATCATATCAAGATTTTCAGCCAACGGATGTATAAGTTTTTTCCAATCCGGATCATAACCAGCCAAATAAGTAGAAACTCCGGTCTTAGGATTATCAACAGCGGCACTTGATTGAGCCTTGCGCAAGTCAAGGTCCACAATGATAACTTTCTTCCCCTTCAGGGCAAAGGACGCACTTAAATTCAAAGAAATAAAAGACTTACCACTATTCTGAATAAGAGAAGTAACAAGCATTATTTCGCTATTTCTGGAGATATTGATAAATTCCAAATTACTCCTTACGACACGAAACGCCTCGTTTGTCAGATTTTTAGAATTTTTCTTGACCACAAGTCTCCTTAAATCAACATTAGAATCTTCCTTAATCTTTAAGAATTTCCAAAATCCCTTTCTATGAATCCTTGTATGCTGAGGAATTTCCCCGACAAAAGGAATCGTCATGCCCTCCAAATCCTTTCTCGAACGGATTTTTGTGTTGTTAATCTCCAACAAAGATATAATTCCCAACGGAATAATCAGCGACAAGATAAACGCAATAGCAATAATTTTTAATTTTTGTGGTTTTGTAGCTGACATTTTTCCCATAGGCGGAGTTATAAGCCTTGTATTATAAGCCGAAAACGCTTGTGACAACTCGTTCTCTTCCCGTTTCTGCAAAAGATAAAGATAAAGCGACTCTTTAACTTTCTGCTGACGGAGTATTCCCAAAAGATCTTTTGCCTTGCCCGGGTTTGAAGAAATTTGAGAAAGACTCTTGTCAAGATTTTTCTGCAAGGATTTTACTTGAGAAGATATATACTTAATTTGATTGTCAATAGAGCCAAGCAAAGAAGATTTCAAATCCGTAATCTTTCTATCCAAATCAATAACAAGCGGATTCTTTTCCGAAGAAGAAGATACCAAAGAATTCCTCTGAAGTATGCACGTATTGTAGTCTGTAATCTGCTTTTCGGTTGTAGAATTTCCGCTGCCAGAATAAACAGGAAGAAGTTCGTTCTTTTTGGACGTATCAGAGATATACTCTCTAACAGTTTGAGCCATTGCAATCTGCGTATTGAGCATTATAATCTGATTGTTGATGTTGTTGGCCTGAGTGTAAAACAAATCATTTGATTTTTCAACATCAGGCAAAAGATTGACACTCTTAAAATGAGATACATCACTATCCACAATTCCAAGTTCTTTTTCTATGATTTCAAGTCGCTCGTTGATAAAATGAGAAGTTCCTATTGCAACTTGATTCTTGTCCTCAATCCATTTCTCATTGTAGACTTGCATCATTGTATTCAAAAAATCCTCTGCCCTCTGAATACTTTCATCATCAATCATAAGAGATATAACCGAGGATTTTTTATCGTTTAAATCCACTGAAAACTTGGACGAATATTTCAACATCGCATCCCTTATAGGAATGTGCTTTACGAAAATCTTTTTCGGCTCCCTCAATTTGTTAAAAGCCATAGTCGAGGAAATGAGAATTCTTCCTATCGGAGTCTCAACCTCTTGTCCGACCATGCCGTCCACTACAGAACCATCAGTCAACAAAAATTCTTTTTTCCAAAAATCCGTCAAATAAAAACTTCCGTCAGGAGAAATCACAACCGTAAAACTTTCACGCGAAAACTCACCTATATCACATAAAAGTGCCTGAATAGGCAACGAATCTCCGTAAATAACCTCTTTCGTATACCTTCCTTGAACGTAATAGTCATAATCCAAATGAAGACGTTTAACAACTTCCATCGCCAAAATCGGAGATTGCAAAACGTTAAGTTCATTGTAAACAGAATAAGAAGACTCAAACACTCCCATTTCAGCAAAAGAATTCAATTGCGAATTGAAAGATGATGTCTTGCCGCCAGATTCTTTGATAAGAAAAGTAGCTGTACGGGTATAAATTTTCGGTGTCAGCATCAGATAAAATATTGTCAGCGACATAACAATTAGCACCGAAATCATAAACAGCCACCATTTCGATATACAAGCTCCGATTATAGCCTGAATATCTAAAACATTATCATATTTGTTTTCCACCGCCGCAACAGGCTGTTGAAACTCTGCGGTATTATGCTCTATTGCCATTTCTTAAAAAATTTCTTTTAGAAAAAAAACTTACCTTATAAAAAACGCATACATCGAAACTAAGAACGAGGCTACCGACATCCAAAACGACGGTGTAAAAACAGTATTACCTGCCACAATAGACTGACGTTTTCTCATATTGTTAGCCTCAACATACAAAACATCGTTTTGCTGAATATAATATGCGGGAGAATTAAGAACGTTTTCCCCTTTGGTCATATCAACGACATAGACTTTTTTGCCGCCGTTTTCATTTCTTATAATTTTAACATTAACCCTCTGACCCAAAATCGAAAGATCTCCGGCCATGCCCAACGCATCTAAAATAGTCAAACGGTCTTTATCAATAGTATAACGCCCAGGTCTTGAAATCTCTCCCAAAACGTCAAAATACATACTCATAAATTCTACCGTAACTACAGGGTCTTGAATCATCTCACTCAAAATCAAATTCTCTTTAACCGTATGCAAAACTTCACTCCTTGAAAGTCCCCCTACATGAATCTTTCCGATTATCGGAAAATCAATATCCCCTTTAGCATCTACCGTATAGTATGACACACGGTTGGAATACGAATTTCCAATGTTTTGAGTAACAGCCAATAGGTTAAACATTTTGGCAACACTTTCGTCCCTGCATGAAACGAAAATCGAGACTTTATCGCCGGGATTGAGTTTAATATCAGCATCCGCCTCATTCATTTTTATTAAAGTATCCTCCTTAAGATCCTGAAAATAAGCAATATTCTTAGGAGTTCTGCAACCGATAACAACGGTAGCAAACACAAAAATCAAAAAAAATTTAAATGTCTTCCACATTTCTGATTAAATGAAATTTGCGGCAAAAATACGAAAAAATTATCAATAAAATAACATTTTTTAAGAATTTACTTTTTCTTAACACGCAAAAAAAATCATACTCAAAAAAACGAAAAATTATCAAAATACATAGTTTTAAAAGTATCATTTTACTCCCACTTTTTT
Source organism: Bacteroidales bacterium (assembly GCA_017412115.1). Taxonomy (GTDB): domain Bacteria; phylum Bacteroidota; class Bacteroidia; order Bacteroidales; family UBA3824; genus UBA3824. The sequence goes on from JAFPYR010000096.1 coordinate 35,951, forward strand.
TATGTGTGGCAGTTAAAAATCTGCCATTTTGTCATAAAAAATATTTCGGTACGCACTTTGATAGTTTGGCATTAGAAGAATTTAAATTAATTAATCAAATTAAAAAAAGTATAATATAAAATGGCAACAGGAAAAATCGGTATTACGAGTGAAAACATTTTCCCCGTAATCAAAAAATTTCTTTATTCCGAACAGGAAATCTTTTTAAGAGAACTCGTTTCTAACGCCGTAGACGCTACAACAAAAGTAAAAGCACTCGCCCGCAAAGGCGAATTGAAAGAAGACCTCGGTGATTTAACCGTCAGAGTATCAATTGATAAAGAGAAAAAAACAATCACCGTTTCAGACCGTGGTATAGGTATGAGCGAAGAAGAGGTCGATAAATATATCAATCAAATAGCATTTTCTTCAGCAGGTGAATTTTTGGAAAAATACAAAGATTCTATTGATGCAATAATCGGACATTTCGGACTCGGTTTTTATTCTGCTTTCATGGTTTCGGAAAAAGTAGAAATAGTGACAAAATCATGGCAGTCTGACAAAAAGGCAGTTCGTTGGACATGTGATGGCAGTCCCGAATATTCTATGGAAGACTCTGACAAAACTGACAGAGGTACTGACATTATTCTTCATCTCGATGCTGACTCTTCAGAATACTTGGAAGACAGCAGAATCGAAGAACTTTTGAAAAAATATTGTCTTTTCCTCCCCGTACCGATTGCTTTCGGTAAAGAAAAAGAATGGAAAGAAGACAAATACGTTGATACCGGCAAGGATAAAATTATCAACGATACCGAACCTTTGTGGCTTAAAAAACCGGTAGATGTAAAAGACGAAGATTACAAAGCATTCTACAAAAAACTTTATCCCTCATCATTTGAGGACCCGCTTTTCAACATACATTTGAATGTTGATTATCCGTTCAATTTGACAGGTATTTTGTATTTCCCGAAAATCCGTACGAACCTCGAAATTCAGAAAAACAAAATACAACTCTATTGCAATCAAGTATTTGTAACGGATTCAGTAGAAGGTATCGTTCCTGAATTTTTAACACTTTTGCACGGCGTTTTGGATTCACCGGATATTCCGCTTAACGTTTCAAGAAGTTATTTGCAATCGGATTCCAACGTTAAAAAGATTTCTAACCACATCACGAAGAAGGTTGCTGACAAATTGTCAGATATTTTCAAAACCAACAGAGAAGATTTGGAAAAGAAATGGGACGATTTGAAACTTTTCATTCAGTACGGTATGCTGACAAATGAAAAATTCTATGACTCCGCTAAAGATTTTTATCTCTTCAAAAACACTGACGGAAAATCGTTTACACTCGAAGAGTACAAAAATATCATCAAAGACAATCAGACTGACAAAAACAAAACTGTCATCATTCTTTATGCTACCAACAAAGAAGAACAATTCAGTTCGATTGAGGCTGCAAAATCAAAAGGTTATGATGTTTTGGTTTTGGATTCAGCTTTTGACTCTCACTTTATCAATCAGTTAGAGCAGAAAAATTCTGACTTGAGATTCATGCGTGTAGACTCTGATACTTTGGACAAACTTATCAGAAAAGACGACGCACCAAAATCTTCATTGACAGATTCTCAAAAAACTGACATTTCGGCAGTTTTCAATTCTCAAACTCCGAAAAATACGAAAATGAATTTCACAGTAGAGTTCGACACACTCTCTGCTGATGATATGCCTGTAATCATCACTCAATCTGAATTTATGCGCAGAATGAAAGATATGGGCAAAATGGGCGGTCCTGAATCAAGTTTCTACACCAATCTACCTGATAATCTGAATCTTGTAGTAAACGAAAATCATCCTCTTATCAAAGAATTGGTTGATGATACATTCAAGAAAACAGCCGATGGCACATCAAGTTTTGACAGCGAATTAAAGACTCTGAAAGCCGACCTCGAAAGCCTTGAAAAACTTACGAAAGACAAAAAACCGGAAGAAATTTCAACGGAAGAAAAGAACAAAAAAGAAGAACTTCAAAAGAAAATTTCCGACACAGAAAACAACCGTAAAAAAGTTTTCGAGGATTACGCAGCTTCAAACATCAAGGTTAAACAATTAATCGACATCGCCCTCTTAGCTAACAATATGCTTAAAGGCGAAGACCTTGCAAAATTCGTTAAACGCAGCGTAGATTTTGTAGGAAAATAATTTTTTCTAAAAAAAACTATAATTTTAAAATGTAAAAAAAAAGGCGGAAATTTGATTTTTCCGCCCTTTTTTTTAATACTCTGCCGTATCAATTAATTTTTTTTCTGTCGTAAAAGATGACGCCGGGAATCCCGCTCCGTTATAAAAAGTAACATCATCTACCCAATCTTTGTAAGCGTAACGCACATTTTTAGGAGATTTACAATCCTGCGCCCAAACCGATATAACGTTTCCGTTGATTTCGGCTTCAGCATCGTAAGCAACACCTTTAGCATCAACAACTTGAAAATTTGTCAAATGTTTTCCCTTACAAACCAAACCACCTTCAACATGAGAAAAAATAAGGAAAACTTTGTCACCTTTTATAATCATTTGAGAAAATTCCGGCCCTGAAACTTCGCATTTCTTGCCGTAAACATCGTTCAAAGCCCATGCAGCAAAACGTTCGGCAGCTTGCTGCTTTTGCGCATAATGGAACCCGTAACGGTTGCCGAAATCCAAAACGCTGACCATTCCCGAATTAGGAATCAACGCCTGACAACGTCTTTGAGCCTCTCTCATGCACTGCGATTCGCCCGCCTGATATGGATAAGGCGCAATCTGTGAAAAATAAAATTTCATATCAGGATTTTTAAACGCTGTTCTCCAAGATGTTGCCAAAGCAGGAAAAAGTTTCAAATACTCGGTTGAGCGTCCCACATTACTCTCACCCATCGAAACCAAAACTCCGCATATCGTATAATTTTTTACAGGATTAATCATAGCATTATAAGCTGCGGATATAGTCTTCATGTTAAGTACAACGGGAACTTCCGGACGGTTGTAATATTCCCTCGTTTTAAGGTCGTAAGAATAAAAAACTCCGTCTTTGTATTCGGCTGTCGGTAAATATTTCCATTTGCCGGCAATATTAATTGCTTTGTCCTCCTCTCCTTCGGGATAAATGCACAAAGCCTCTTTAACACCGCACAAACCGCCACCGTTGCCGCAGTCAATCACTCTGATGGCAATAACCATTTCGTTGCTCAAAACCGTTTCTGCCGGAATTTCATATTCTCGGGAATGATTCCATTTGCCATCGCCAAGAGTTTCACCGATTTTCTCACCGTTTACGTATGTGATGTCCATATCGTCAATCGGACCCAAGGACAAAATCAATTTTTTGCCGACCCATTCGATAGGAATATCAACCCATTTCCTAAACCAAACAATACCGTCAAAAGAGCCTATGCCTTCACGATTGTCCATATAACAAGGCAATTCCATTTCTTTCCAATTCTCGTCAGCATACGAAAGACGGGCCGCCTCTTTGTCAAAAAAATCAACACCGTCATAACGTTTTCTCCAATCAGAGTTGAGCGTTATGGTTTTATGACTTTTAACCCAATCCTCAAGTTGTTTTTGAAGAGGTTTGCAACGTTCATATTCCGCAACGGCATTTCTCAATGTCGGAACGGTTTTAACAGTTTCAAGGTCTATCCAACTTTCAGTATTGCAGCCGTTCCAACAACATTGAATCACTCCAATAGGAATTCCGGTTTCCTCATAAAGCTTTTTCGCATAAAAATATGCCATTGCGCTAAAAGGTTTACAATTCTCCGGTGTTGCCTTTGTCCACCAACAATTATTATCCTCCTCCAAATCGAAAGAAGCCTTTTGCTGCAACATTACAAACCTAATGTTATCGTTATCAGCAGCGGCTAAAGCCTGAGCCCCGCCTTGAATCGTATCGTAAGGCGGCCAACCTACCATAGGAATCTCCATGTTAGTCTGTCCGCTGACAAGCCATACCTCTCCTATCAAAACATCGCTGATACGCAAAACATTTTTGCCGGCAAAATCAATATAATAAGGTCCTCCGTATTCTGGTGTGGAAATCTTAACACTCCACGTACCGTTTTGCAGAGCCGTTGTCTGAGCCGTTTGCCCCCATGAAGCCGTAATTTTTATCTGTTCGTTAGGATCGGCTTTGCCCCAAAGCGTACATTCTGATTTTTGCTGCAAAACCATACGGCTAGCAATAATATGCGGTAATTTTATGTTTGCCGCTGCGAAAAAAGACGTTAATAAAAACAACGTCATTAAAATAGTTTTTTTGATGATCATCTTAATTATTATTTTCTTTAATTCAGTTTTAGTCTTTAAAAATATCTTGAAGTTAATCCGTGCTCTTTGAGCAAATTTTTAGTTTTCACGATTTGCTCTATAATTTTATCCGCATCACTATTCGGAAAATTTTCTTTTAAATCCTCGGCATAACGGTATGCAGAAACGAAATCATCCAAAGCATAATTTATAACGGCAAGATTTCTCAACATCTGCATTTTAGCATTTTTTTGTTTTTTGTCGTTAATATCCAAACTATTGTACAAATTTTCAAAATGTTCAAGCCACGGACGCATTCTTTGACGAGCTAAATTCAAATCATAATTTGAAGACAAATCGCTGAAAATCTGCGAAATTTCGTTTTTTCCGGCTTTATGCTTTTCGTAATTCTTGTTTTTAGGCGTATCAAAAAAGAAAACCCTTATGAAATCTTCTTGTGTACCATAAAGATAACTATGATAAAAATATCCGTTAATATCATCGGTCATCTTTATAATTTGGTCGTTAACCGCCTGACGAATATACACCTCCTTGTTGTTTTCGATATACTCTTCCGCTAAAAAAGGCTCAGGATAGAATTTGTCAATTTCATTAACAATTGAAACTTTTGTTCTTGAAGGACGATAATTATCTAATTCGGATTCTATCCTTAAAACTGTTGTCATCGTACATTCCATAACGGGGCGGAACATCACATGACCGAACCTGTCAATAGTTTCTACGGCACGTTTATCAATCAACATATCAGAAACTCCGACATGAATTTTCACAAACGCCTCATCTTCTGAAGTTTTCTCTTGCCACGGCTCAAGCCTTAAAAGCGATGATACTTTGGCTGAATTTACGAATTTTGAGACCTCTAAGGTAAAACTACATTCCGTAAAATACGTCCTTTCCTCTTCGTCCGTTACAAAAACAGGTATGCTGCGGTGTCCGTAAACAATTTTAAACGAATTGCCGTAATACTGAGCAAAAGTGTTAAAAGCCGCAAATACCAATAACAAAAAGCTAATTAACCGTTTCATATTTTTAGTTATTTCGTTTTTTAATAAAAAAAATTCCGATTATCTGACAATAATTCTTTGTCCGAGTCTCAAAGTTGTGGTTTGAGAAATATGGTTCAACTGACAAAGTTTTTTAACTGTCGTATGATATTTTCTTGCCAATGCGCCCAATGTATCTCCGCTTTTGATAACGTGTACAAGCGATTGAGAAGCCGCTATGGATTGCTCGTCACTTTGACCGTAATGCGAATTGATGTTGAAATAATGTTTTTTCAAAGTAAAAATCGTATCTCTTAATTCGCCTTTTTCAAAACAGAAAATTCTCTCGGGATCAAAAGGTCTTCCCATATAACGCGTTTCAAAATGAAGGTGAGGTCCTGTGCTGCGTCCAGTGCTACCGCCGAGTCCGATAACTTCGCCCGCTTTTACAAAATCGTTTTCCAGAACCAAATGCTTTGAAAGGTGTGCATAATAGGTTTCAAGACCGTTAGCATGACGCAAAACGATTAAATTACCGTAACCGCCCGCCTGACCAACTTGACGTACAACTCTGACTTTTCCGTCAAAGGCAGCGCAAACGGGATCGCCCGTATTAAGCTGAACGTCAGTACCTTTGTGTTCACGGTAACGGCGGAATTTAAAACTGGAATTTACTTGACCGATTTTAGGACAAGCCCATGAATGAAGACTATCAGTAAGACACAAATCCACTTCATCGGGAATCTGAGAAAGCGGAATATCCTTGTAAGCATGGATACTTTCAGAATCCCAATCGTCTTGAAAATCCTCATCCGAAATGTTAGTACGGTCAAGCTCGAGGTAAGCCCAAGTAAAATTTTTATAAAGGACAATTTTTGTATATTTGTCCCTCGTATCAATAGTGTCGATAGCCTCGGCGTTAGCCTGAGTTTCCAAAAGTTCTTTTTCAGAAAGTTTTTCGCCTTCCTGCGCTGATAAATTAAGACTGATTGTTAAAAGTGATGATAAAATAATTGCTTTTTTCACTATAATTATGTTTTATTAAAAGGTGATAAATTTCGACTGCAAAATTAACAAAAAACTTTAATAAAAAAAAGACCGCTCTTTGTTAAAAAGAACGGTCTTTTTTTATTATCGAAGGTTAAAAAAATATCTTATTCTTCGCTTCCTTCAGCAGCTTCGCCTTCTTCAGCAGCTTCGCCTTCAGCAGCTTCTTCCTGAGGAGCAGGAGCAGCATACCATGAAGCAGCCAAATCTACACCTTCTTGGAAAGCAGCAGCGTTACTTGACTGTTTTTTAGCTTCATCAACACCTTTCTGAATGTCTGCTACATTGGGAAGGTTCTGAACTTTAGCATTAGCCAACATAATACCAAAATAAGTACCGTTTGCTTTCGGATCAGCTTTATCAAGTGCACCTGACAAACCACCAATGTAACCTGCCATAGCTACAGTACCAGCTGATTGATATTTAGCACCGTATTTCGTAGCGATAGAGTTGTAAGCATCGCGAATAGCTTGAGGATTGCCTGATTTATAAGCCTCTGCATATTCTTTTGCTGCATTTTCACCATCTTGTACGCCTTCAGCTGCGCCACATGATACCATAAACATCATAACAGCAGCCATTAATGCAAAAAATAACTTTCTCATTGTGTTTAAGTTTTTAAAAATTAATACTATTTAACGTTTATATTTCTTTTTTAACACTGCAAAACTAAGCATTATTTATCGTTCAAACTAAAAATAGAGTTTAAATAATTGTTAAAAAAAAAGAAATCCCTCATACCCGCCATTAAAACAGATACAAGGGAATTATGACAATTTACATTTAACCCTTCATTTTTAGGGGTCTGAAGTAATTAATGCTAAAAATTATTCAGCATCACCTTCAGCAGCAGCTTCGCCTTCAGCAGCTTCACCTTCAGCTTCAGCAGCTTCAGCAGCTTGTTGTGCAGCTTCAGCAGCTTGTTGAGCAGCAGCTTGAGCAGCTTTGATACCGTCTACAGCAGCAACGAGGTCTACTTTAGAAGCAGCAGCGAATTTTTTAACACCTTCAGCGTCTTTTGCATTTACTGCATCAACGATTTCAACAATCTTCTGAGAATATTCAGCTTTGTTAGCCTCGTCAATAGCAACAAGACCAAGATAACCTGCAGCTAAACCGCAAGATTCGTCTGTTGTAAGTTGAGCTTTTGCAGCATACAATTTTTCTGAAAGAGATTTTGCAGTTGCAACATCGCTTGCTTTAACAGCGTCTAACATTGCATTTACGTTCTTTGTGTTTTCAGAAGCACAAGAAACCATTACTACCATAGCTACTAATAAAGCAGCAACCAATGAATAAACTTTTTTCATTTTTTGTATTTTTTATTAAAGTGAATAACTATTTTCTTATTCTTTGATGCCGCAAAGGTATACCATTCTTACAAAGAAATACTAAACCGAAAGGAAAATAATTGTAAAATTTCATTTTTTGTGTTAAGGAAATGTTAAAACATCTTATTTTTATGACAACGATAAGAAAAAATACATAAATTTGTGGCAATTTTTATTCACTAACCAAAATTTTTTTAATTATGAACAAACTAATGCGTTATGCGCTTGCTGTGTCTTGCGCTACTTCTTTGTGTTGCTGCTCGTCTGAGGATGACTCAGGGGAAATGTCGTATAACAACAACTATTCATATTCTAATGTATATACCGATGGTATAGAAAATATCAGTAACCCGTACAATATTACAGGCGACAAATTCAAAGAATTCAGCGACAACCCTTTCGTTTCTGCCCACGAAGAAAAAACTTCGACTTTCTCTGTCGATGCTGACGGTGCATCGTATGCTATTATGCGCAAATATTTAAACATCAATACTAAAGTTTATAAAGAAAGTGTCAGAATCGAAGAATTTTTGAATTATTTCACGTTCGATTATCCGAATCCTAATGAGGGAAATTCAGTTGCAATCAATTCTGAAATAGGCACTTGCCCGTGGAACGAGAAAAATTACCTTTTAAGGCTCGGAATCAAAGGCAAAACGATTGACGAAAAAGAACTTCCGCTTTCAAATCTTGTTTTTTTAGTGGACGTTTCGGGGTCGATGTACAGCGACGAAAAATTACCTCTATTAAAAAAGTGTCTTAACACGCTCGCTAAAAATCTTAATCCCGAAGATAGAATTTCGATTATAACATATTCGGGTGAGGTTAAAAGGGTTTTGGAATCAACACCGGCAAAAGAATACGAAAAAATCGCCTCTGCAATCAACGAACTTAGAGCCGAGGGCAGTACAAACGGAGGTTTCGCACTAAAAATGGCTTATAATGAAGCACTTAACAATTTTATCAAAGGCGGAAACAACAGAATTATTCTCGGCACTGACGGCGATTTCAACGTCGGAGTTACAAGCACGGAAGAGCTTTTGGAACTTGTTGAAACATACGCTGACAAAGGTATTTATTTAACAGCTTGCGGTTTCGGTATGGGAAACCTCAACGACGAAATGATGGAAGCTGTTTCTAACCGCGGCAACGGCACTTACGAATACATCGACAGCGAAAAACAAATGTTAAAAGTATTTTTGCACGAACGTTCAAAATTTTTCTCGGTGGCATCCGATGCGAAATGTCAAATTACTTTCAATCCCGATTTTGTAGACTCTTACCGCTTAATCGGTTACGAAAACCGCGTTATGAAAAATTCCGATTTTAAAAACGACAAAAAAGATGCCGGCGAAATAGGTGCAGGTCAAACAATTACAGCCTTGTACGAAATTGTTCCGACCTCAAAACAAGAAAACATTTCAGAAGAAAACAACAAAATAGCAACGTTTGATTTCCGTTACAAACCCGCATTAGGAGAAGAAAGTATTCCGCTTTCAAAAAATATTTTAATCACGGATTTAGAAGAAACAAAGAGCGAAAATTTCAACTTTGCTGCCGGAGTTGCTGAATACGGAATGATTTTAAGAGAATCCAAATACAAAGGAAATTCAACATTTGAAAGTGCTAAAGATTTAGTTTCCAAGAGTTTAACTTTTGACCCTAACGGTTACCGTTCTGATTTTTTGGAACTGATAAGCATTGCTGAAAAATTATAAAACAATATTTTTTCTTAAAAAAAAGAGCGGTAAAAATTTGCCGCTCTTTTTTTTGTATCATTTTATTTTGGGAAATTATTTTTAGCGCTAACAATTTCACCTCCGGCTTTCAACGGAATTGTTTCTTCAATTACATGACCGAAAACATCAGTTAAACGAATAGTATAAGGACCTGCCCCAAAACCACCTTCTTTTACGAAATAATTATAATCCTTTCTGGGAATTTCAACGTATTTTCCATTCTGTTTAACTTCAAGTTTTTTAACAGGATAACGATGATTTCTAACTTGAATTTTAAAATATCCCTCAGAACTACCCTCTCCATATTTAAATAAAAACGGTTCGTCTGTTGGTAAAGCCGCAACTTTCCATGTAACTTTTCCGCCCACGTTCTTATCAAAAACTTTGTTGAAATCTTCTTCGGATAAACCCAAAGTACCTTTTTCTCCGGATATGGTATTTGTAACCACAACACCGATAGTACCCTTAGGACCGGTTACTTCTAAATATGCACCAGCCATCAAACCATTTTTATAATCAGTTTCATTAATAGAGGCGTATCCAAAATTACCCGTAAAACCGTCAAGTCCACAAATTCCTCCCTCACTGCTTACTGTAGAAACAATTACATTTGTTGCATTATGAACTAATGCTAAATCTTTTGCATCTTCACTATTTGCAACGGTTTCATCAATTTTAGAACTTGTTGTAGAACCTGAATTATTATTACCACCCTTTGAATCATCGGTAGTTCCCGTACCCTTTGAATCATCGGTAGCCGGATTTTCTGATTGTGATGATTCTGAATTCGGATTTTCTGAATTAGCAACCTCAGTGCCCGGTTTTGTTTGTTCCTCTGTTTGCGTTTTTTCGTCTTCATCTTTATCAGAACGTTTCGTGCATGAAAACACCAACACAAAACTCAATAATGATAATGTTAATGCTAAAAAGTATTTTCTGTTTTTCATGATATAAAAAATATAAATTATTTTTTTGCTTCTTCTGCCGGTGCGGGTGGAGGTGGCGGTGATTTGCGTTCACGTTTAGCGCCCGTCTTAACATTAGTTTTCTCCTGAAGGAAAAAATTCTGAATCGCATCGTGCAAATCCTGATTTTTTACCTTTCCCGAAATGCAAATTTCAGCACCGCTGACACCAACAATGCGGATTTCAGAGCGTTTCAAACGCACCCATTCCACCAAAGCCTCCGCCAATGCGGTCAAAGGTCCTGTCACCGAGCCTAAAAGTGCCGTTAAAGCCGAGGCAATACCGGGACCCATTTCTCCTTTCTTGGGCTTTTCACTGGCTATCTCCACTTTTTTAACATCGGATATTTTCTTCTTTTCAATAAACGTTTTCAATGCCAAAATATCTTCCTTAGATACTTTAGCTTTGGAATATTCAATTTTTATTTTCATTTTTCGATTTTTTTTAACGCGTTAAAATTAATACTTTTTTCTAAATAATACAAAAACTTTTTAAAAGAAAAATTCTTAGGGTTTTAAGAGCTTTGTGTGTTATTAAAACGTATAAACAAATTCTAAAATATAAAAATGAACAAACTAATACTAACTGTTGCATCAATTTTTATGTTTATGCAACTTTACGCCCAAGAAACGGAAACACTTGATATGAGAAAACGGAAAGTAACTTTTCTTTCAGAGGCGGAATTAACACCTTCAAGCGTTTTTAAGGGCAGGGGACTATCATTGACCGGGACATACAATTTTACCGACCAAATCTCAATTGGAATAGGATTAAACCCACACATTATGTTTTTCCCTGACGAAAATATTTATTACGACTATTTAATAACGGAAGAAAACGGCGAGATAAAACACGTTTCGGAAAAAGTCGATAACCAAAAAACCGAAAATAAATTTTGCATGCCACTGTTTTTCACGGTAAAATCCACGTTCTCAAAACACACCAACGCCTCGCCTTTTATTGAAATACGAATCGGCAAAGACGCCATTGAAAAAACGGAAGATTTGTACCGCGCCATTACCGTTGGAGCAAGGTTCGGTTTTAAGAAAGATTATTCCAAAGCAATAAACGTTGCTTTAGGTTGGAGAAAAAACAATATCACAACAATAGACAAAGCAAATGCATTACTTTTTAAGATAGGTTATGAATTTTAAAACAAAAGGAAACATCATGAAATATTTTTTTACATTAACAGCATTAATACTAACACTTTCGGGGTATTGTCAGAAAAATGAATATACTTACGAAAACAAAGGAGTTAATATTTTTCTCGAATGTGAAGGCAGCGGAAGCCGTGAGTTCGGAATCGGCGGAATCGCTTTAACAGCAGGTTATCAGTTCAATCCCAATATATTTTTGGGCATAGGATTTTCGCAACAATTCGGAGGGGACAGAGCCACTGACGAAAACGGTAAACACTACTTCAAAGGCTGGAAAGATAATAACGGCAATTTTCATTACGATTATTACATCGACTCTAAGGGCATCTATCACGACACAGGCTACGACAGCGACAACTATTGTTACGATGATGAGTGCGAAGACGGATTTTTCGATTTGTTTTCTGATGTATTTGTAAATGTTCGTTATAATTTTTTAGGAAAATACCGTTACACACCTTATATTGATTTGAGATCGGGATTTTCGTTCGGAGATTTTTCTTCGGCATCAAGTTTTGACGAGGCGTTGATAGGCTGTCGTTTTGGTTGCGGTGAAGGCGATTTTGCAATCGTTGCTGGAGCAGGTTATTCATACAGACGATTCACCAACGATTTTTCCAATCAAAATCTTTTCACATTAAGACTCGGTGTAGAATTTTAATGAGATTTATTTTTTTGTTAAAACAACAAAGAGGCCGCCTAATTCTATGTGTTAGACGACCTCTTTGCTTTTTTTCATTAGCCGTTAAAAATATTTCGGGCGCTTGATAAACTCTACTTTTCCATCGTCAGAAGATGATTTTCCGAATTTGAAACCAAGGTTCATCAAAACGGTGAAATAAGCATCGTTATAATCAGAGCCGCCGCGGGCAGTTCCCGTCGGATATTTATCGGCCTGCGAAACTACTTTTCCCGAAGCATTCAAATGCTGGTCGGCGTAAATATTTTTACTCTCTTTATAATAATTTGTAGAAACATCGTCCAAATAATCGGTTGTCGTATAATGTTGAGTTAATTCCAAACCGATATAAAATTTTCGTGTTATAAGGAAATTAACGCCTAAACCGAAAGGATAAGAAAACGTCCACTTACCGTATTCGGAATCTGCACCGTCAATTTCGTCCTGACCTTCAGAGTGTAACGGCCTTAATTCTTGCCAATTATCTTCATCACCGATAAGTCCGCCTTTAGGATTGTAATGGATTCCGGCAAGCCCGATAAAAATATACGAAGACCATCTTTGAGAGAATTTAATTTTCTGTCCCTCAGGTATTTCCTTTTCTTTTATAAAATAAAAATCCACATTGGCACTCAAATCCCAAAGATTACTTTTGAAACGTAAATTCCTATTGTTCAACGTAGGATTTTTGCTGTAATTATCATCGCCGTGTATTTTAGAATACAAAACGTTTCCCCTTAGCGACAATCTTTCCAAAAGTTTGAACCTATAACCGGCTTGAAAAGAATATCCGCCCGATTCCTTGCTAATATCTCTTACAGAAAAAGCGTGCGAGGTTTCTTTAGCATGACCTAAATCGCCGAAATAAACATTGACACCGCCGCCTAAATAAACGCTGTGCCTAAAATTTTTCCAACTTGCAGTCTGAGCAAAACTACAAACCGCAGTAAAAATAACCGCTAATGACAAAAAAAATATCTTTTTCATAATACTTTTTTTATGGATAAAAAGATTTAAACAAAAAAACCGGGACTAATTTTTATTCAGCCCGGTTTAGTACAATTTATTTTAACATAAATTCTTTCTAATAGTACTTCGGACGGTGATAGAAATGAACGTCGCCGCCGTCAGAATTCTTGAATTTGTATCCGACATGGAAAAGTAACGTAGAATACCAATCCTGATGTTCGTCACCGCCGCGCTTAGAACCTTGTACAGCATTTGCAAAATTAATATCTTTTGCACCTTGCGTTTCAAAATTATAATCACCGTGAAGGTCGTCAATATGATCGGAAGTCGTAAACCTCAAAGCCCATTCAACACCCAAATAGATTTTTTTGGTGATAAGACAATTCAGTCCCAAACCTATCGGCAACGACATTGCTACGGGTTTGTAACTTTCAGTTTCGGTATGCAAATCACGGAGTTTATCACCGTTTTTAACAGTTCCTACAGTAGGACCATCCCATCTCGGAGAATAAGTCAAAAGTCCTAAACCGACAAAAGCATACGCAGACCATCTCTGCCAAAAATTAGGTTTATGAACTTCCTTTTCTTTTATAAAAAAGAAATCAATATTTGCTCCGAAATCAAAAGAATTACTCTTAAAAATCAAGCCGCGTTTTTTGTGCGTATCATCTTTACTTTTCGTATCATCACCCGTAAGTTTTGAATACAAAACAGAAAATCTAAGAGAAAAACGCTCAGTGAGTTTATACTTATACCCCAAATCAAAAGAATAACTGGTTTCTTTCAAGAGTTTGGGAGAAAAGGTCTTAGAGCCACCTTCCACACGGTCAAAATCACCAACAAACCAATTAAAGCCACCGCCTAAATAAACGCTGTGTCGCGAATTTTTCCATGACGCAGTCTGAGCAAACAAATTACCCACCGAGATAACAACTGCAATCAATAAGGCTATCGTTTTTTTCATAATTTAATTTTATATTTTCAATTTTACTTCCCTTTTCAAGGATTTTTATCGCGTATAATTTAAATTATATACCGCAAAAACGTTTTCTTTTTCGACCGCAAATATATTAATATTTTTTCGATATTATTCTTTTTTTTCTAAAAAAAATTAATTTTTTTTTTATTTTTTTAGCATGTTTTATAGAAAAGAGATATAAAATATTGAAAGATAGCCTTTTAATAAAATCAATTTTTGTCCTTTTGCATTTCAACAACAAAGACAAGCACGGACAAGTATATTACCTGCCGTGTCTGCCGTGTCTTGTAGATATTCTATAATGTGCCGTAATCATAAATGTTACGAAAGCATCGTTATAACCTGAGTTACCGCGTTTTTCGCCTGTTTTAGCAGGAGATGCTTTAGAGCCGTCAGTATTGATTCTTCTATCGGCAAATTGCGTTGTAAGTTCGCTCGGAGGCGTAAAACCAGATTCGTTCCAGTTGAAATAATTGGAAGAGCAGTCGTCGATATAGTCTGTTGTCGTAACATGATATGCGCCTTCAAGACATAAAGACAACTTTTTGTTAATCTGATATTTAACACCAAATCCAAAAGGTATTTCCGCAGCAAGCAATTTGTAAGGTGCCGACAATGTGGTATAAGGTTGCGAGCCTGAACCGATTTTTTTCTCATAAGTAAAAGATGTGCCTTGTCCTTCAGTACAAAGCGGCTGCAAATCATACCATTGTCCGTCAAGTTCGCCCTGAGGATTGAAATGAAACATACTGAAACCTACGGTAAAATACACTGCAAAACGATTTGCCGCCATCATTGATGAAGAAGCATATCGCGGTATTTCTCTTTCTTTTAGCAAATAATAATCAAGATGTGCTCCGAAAGATAATATATCGCTTCTGAAATTAAGATTTCTTGCTTTTCTTGAAGCGCAAGTAGTTTCTGTATCACTACCGTATACGCGCAACCACATTACTCCCGCCCTTACAGCAAGATTAGGATACAATTTATAAGAATAACCTAACTGTAAAGCAGGTCTTAACGAAGATGAATTAACGTCCCTGACACCTAAAAAATGCGCAGCATCTTTCCCTCCTCCTCCGAGATCACCGCAAAATACATTTCCGCCAATGCCGAAATATACGCCGTGCTTGTCAGGACTGCCTTGTCCGAAGACGATTGTGCTGCAAAACAGCAATGCAATCAATAAAAGTGTACGTTTCATAATAATATTTAAAATATCTAATTTCGTTTGTCCATACCCCAAAGCAACTTGTTTCGTAACGTATTATAAAAATTCGTATTGCTCAATTTTACAAGTTTTAACTTTTTTGTCGATTTTTTCAACGTCAGCTCCTCATCAAAAGGGAGACAAGCCTGACGAAAATCAAGACTCGCAAGATAATTATTTTCTCTGCCTTGTGCTTTTAGCCTCAAAACATTGTCATCGCTTATCACAATCGGACGAACCGAAAGGTTGTGAGGCGACACTGGCGTTAATACAAAATTTCCGCTGCCCGGAGTTATTATCGGTCCACCGGCGCTCAATGAATACGCCGTACTACCAGTAGGTGTTGCTATAATCAGACCGTCAGACCAATACGTATTCAAAAATTCATCATTCAAATATACGTTAATCGAAATCATCGAGCTCGTATTGACCCTCATAATCGTAACCTCGTTGAGAGCAATATTAAGATTGCCAAATCTTTCACTCGTACTTGTAACCTCAATTAACGTGCGATTCTCCACGGAATGACGTCCGCTCAAAATTTCAGCCATCGCGCTCTGAAGCGTATCGTCAGAAACCTGAACCAAAAATCCTAATCTGCCGCTGTTGATGCCCACTACGGGAATATCCGCAGCAACAGCATATACAACACTCTCCAACATCGTGCCGTCGCCGCCGATACTTATCAGCAAATCCAAATCCTCCGGCATCTTGAAACTGTTGGTGAAAGTTCCCGCAATCCTCGGGGTAAAATACAAATTCTCAACTATGAAATTTAAGTATTCCTCAAATACATAAATTTCGCAGTTGTTACGGTTCAAGGTCTCAAATATTCTATAAATATTCTTGTTGAAACCCTCAGAAAACTTTCTGCCGAATATCGCTACTTTCATATACCTTATTAAACGACAAAATTATAATTTTATTTTCCCATATCAAAAAAACGTTTTGATTCCTATTCCGAGGTATCCTTCGCCTTGAATATTTCTCGTATAATAAACGCTAAAAACCCGGTCGTAGTATGTCACCAAGTCCAATCCCGCACCGATTGCGCCCAAAAACGCACCGTTCATATCATTGAAATCATCATCGTCGGAACTATCCCGGCTTACATAACCGCAATTAGCAAAAAAATTAATATAAAAAGCGTAATGTATCTTATTGAACTTAGGAACATTAACTTTCTTAAGCTCAAGGATATGGGTTTTCAAAAGTTCGTATTTGTACGAAGTCTGCAAATAGCCTAAATGCGTGCCGCAAATCTGCCGTTTTTCATAACCGGGAACAACATTCGGCTTTGTCCCGAAAGCCTCCCTATAATAAAAAGGCGTAGAGCTTGAACTCCATGAATAATAACATTGCGATGCAAAATAAAATTTTTCTCCAAGATTTCTGTAAACCCTACAATCTAAAAATCCGTTATAAAAATCAATCTCGTCAAACAACAATCCTCTTTTGCCTATCATCGCTCTAAAATACTCTCCGCACAAAGGATAATAACTCGAATTGCGCTTGTCATAAGAAAAAATATACGAAAGATTTACCGCCTGAATTTTTGTTCTGCCATCGCCCAAATACTCAGGATTATAAAAAGCTACTGAGTCGTGAATTTTAGTATTAGTATAACTAATTTCCAAATTGTTACGGATATTTATTTTGGGACGGTAAGTGTATACTATTTTGTACTGATATTCTTTGAAGGCTATCGAAGTACCGTCAATATCAATATATTTTGCATTGTTATCATAAATTTTTAAAATGCCGGATTTGCGTTTTAAGATTGCAGCCGAAAATCCAAGAAGATTTTTCCGTGAACGCTCAACAGCGATATCAGAATAACCAATTTGCGTAATGTTATTAAAACCACGTCTAAAATTTATAAAAATAGATTCTTTTCGTCCGCGAAAATTATATTTTTTTATACCAAAACTATAATCAATTTTATCAAATTCAGGATCGCGCAACCAATCGTTAAGATTGCCGTTGTGCGGGGCGATGTCCACTTGCGGCCAAATATACCAACGCTCTTCAACCAAAATATTTATCAAAAAATTATTTTGATAGTCCAAAGGCTGATATGTTATAGTTACGTAATTGAAAAGCGAGGTCTTTAAAAGGTTTTGACGACTTTCCTGAAGTTTTTTATCAACTTCAGAAAAGTACAGAGTATCCCGGGCAGCAAATTCCAACTCCCGCATAATGATTTTGCTTTTGGTCTTTTTGTTGCCGTAAATTATTATGTCCGAAATTACAAAACAACTATCACCGTTATTGCTGACCGTATCAAAAAGTGATCTTGCCCGCAAAGTATCATCATCTTGAGCAAAAAGCACCGCCGGATAGAAAATCAGAAAAACAATTGCCAATTTCAATATGTCAAAGGCTAATTTTTGCATTCTTTTTCATTTCCCTCTAAACATTTCCGATTTTATTAGTCCTATTTTGTTAAAAAAATACTTCATTGCAGTTGCCATAACACCAAAACCATATTTCACGCTGCGGCGAAAATTAATGCTCGATGCCTCTTTAAAATATTTAGTGGGACAAGTTATCTCGGCTATTTCATAACCGAAATAAAATATCTGAGCCAACATTTGATTGTCAAAAACAAAATCGTTACTATCCGCCTCCAAGTTCAATTTTTCGATAACCTCTCTGCTGAAAGCCCTGTAACCCGTATGGTATTCGGATAATTTTTGGTTCATCATCAAGTTTTGAAAAAACGTCAGAAAACGGTTTGAAACGTATTTATAAAGCGGCATTCCACCTCTACGCGCACCCTTACCGAGAATTCTCGATGCTATTATAACAGGATAAACTCCATCGGCAATCGTGTAACACATCGGTCTTAAAAGTTTAGGTGTGTACTGATAATCAGGGTGTAACATCACAACAATATCGCACCCCAATTCCAATGCTTTTTTATAACACGATTTTTGATTTCCACCGTAGCCGAGATTTTTCTCATGGATAATTATATGCTTGATACCAAGCCGTTTAGCTACTTCAACAGTGTTATCTTTGGAACAATCATCTGTCAAAATCACCTCATCGACAATATCGAAAGGTATTTCATTGAAAGTCTGTTCCAAGGTTTTTTCGGCATTATACGCCGGCAAAACTATACCGATTTTTTTGTTGTTAATCATTTTATTATAATGTCCCTTTTGAAGAAGGAATTGTTTGTAACGTAAAATCGTAATTCAAAGCCTGTTTCAAACATTTAGCCAAAGCCTTGAAAATACCTTCCAATTTATGATGCTCGTTTACGCCCTTAGCCGAAATGTTAAGATTGCATTTTGCATTATCAGAAAAAGATTTAAAAAAGTGATAAATCATTTCCGTAGGCATATCACCGATTTTTTCACGTTTGAACTCCGCATCGTAAACAAGCCAAGGCCTTCCGCCCAAATCCATCGCAACCGAAGCCAAACAATCGTCCATCGTCAAATTAAATTCATAACCGTAACGGTTTACGTATTTTCTTAAATTCCAAAGTTTATAAACAGCTGAACCTAAAACAATTGCAACATCCTCTATCGTATGATGTTCATCAACCTCAAGGTCGCCTTTACAAACCAAATCCATACCGAAACAACCGTGAACAGGAAGTTGCAAGAGCATGTGATCAAAAAATTTAACGCCCGTATCAACGTTTTTGATTTCAGGATTGCCCGGATAAAGTTTTAACGTAATTTTTGTCTCTTTAGTATTACGATTGATATCAATTACGTTATTATAAGAAATTATTGCACGCTCGGCCTCAGTCCAATCGGTTGTTTTGATAAGACAATATTTTTCCAATTCGGGATTTTTTAATTCTCCGCCCAAGAAAACAGCCTTGCAACCCAAATTTTTAGCTAACAAAACGTCAGTTTCTCTATCACCGATAACCAAAGATTCCTCCATGGAAAAATTTTCTTTGTCGTCAAGATATTTTCTCATCATCTCAACGCCGGGCTTGCGCGAGGGCGAGGGTGAAGCCTCAAAACTTCTGTCAATCAAAATATCGTCAAACTCTACGCCGGCACTTTTCAAAACATCAAGCATTAAATTCTGATACGGCCAAAAATCTTTTTCCGGGAAAGAATCTGTTCCCAATCCGTCCTGATTTGTTGCCATAACGAATTTAAAATCAGTATATTTTCTAATTTTTGACAAAGATAAAATCGCACCTTTGACAAATGCAAATTTCTCTAATTTATCAACTTGATAATCCACGGGCGGCTCAACGATTATCGTACCGTCCCTGTCAATGAATAAAATTCTGTTTTTCATTATCTTATGCGTTTTCCTGAATAAAATTTAACGATAAATGCGTCAGAAAATCCTTTAGCCCTGACCTTAGGCAAAAATTCCTTACATTCAGCCTCGGTTTTGAAATTTCCCGTCGTATACTTATATGCGCTGTTGTCGGTGTAATAATCCACCTCAGGCAAATCCTTAAAATCCCTTGTATCAAGAGGTTTCCATGAAACTCTGAACTGAACTTTATAAACCGTATCTTTTGTATAAATAATCGGTTTTGAAGGCGTTTCAACCTTTTCTGCAAGCTGCTTAGAATTCGGATCTTTACGGGTACAAGCCATTAAAACCGATTCGTTAAGCTGCGAAGCATAACCGATTTTGAAAGGCAAAGGTTGTGAATTTTTGTCCAATAAAGCCTGTTTTAAATCTTCCTGTTTGAAAATCGAAAAAACCTTCAACGGACGGGTATAAGTTCCGAAAAGTTTTACATCATAATCCTTTTTAACTTTGCCGTAAGCCAATCCCGATTCGTCCTGAAGAATTTTATCGCACTGATCCACAACAAGTTTCTGCATAATTTTGAATTCAACGCTTTGCAAAAGATACGATGCGGATTTCAGATAACAGATTTTCTCCTTAAACGAATTTATAAAAAACGGAAATTCCATTTTACCTGTCATAGGCGGGTCGGAAGTATCCATTCTGAAATATTTCACCGTCCTCGGTCTTGAATCGCCTTCCTTCTTAAAAACAATTTCCCAACCGTAAGGATGTTTTGTAGCATTTCCGTCAGACTCGGTAATATTGCCTCTGTTATCAAGATAAATATCACGATAATTCGTAATAATGCAATTTTCCATTGCTAAAGTATAAAGTGCAATATGAAGCGTTCCGTCCAAATATTCGTTTTTGAAATTGTCTTTCATCTGACCCGCAATAAAAAATCCGAACCTCGTTAAATATCTGAAAGAATACAACAAAGAATCCAAATAAGCATGGATTTTCGGTTCTGAAATTTTTTCGGGTTCAGCCAATTTTCCGGGATTTTCCAAACCTTGCAAAATATAATCGCCTGCGTTCGGAAAAAACGTCATCGCAAAAATAAGGTCAGGACCGCCGAAAGGATAAAAAAGGCACGAAGTATCATTGGAGAAATCACTGATATTTTCGCTACACCATTTTTTTACGGGATTTAAGGTCTTAGTTGTAAGTTCTTCCCATTGTTGTTTCGCTTTTTGAGAATACTCCTTATAAAAATCGGTATTCTGAAGGTCTGCATACTTATCAACAGATTTTCCTGCTAAAAATCTTGCTAAATCGTTAGCACTGCTTTGATCGATTTGATTGAGGTAAAAATCGTCAGAAAGTTTTACTTCATCTTGATTTACAATATCTTCCGCCGGGTATTCGATTACTTCAACGCTTTCTGCGCCATCTGTTTTTGTTCCGTTACACGCCTGAAACATCATAGCTGTCAGGCAGATTAATATCAAATTGTATTTTGATTTCATATATTTTCTTTTTGTATTAAATAAAATCCGCCATTTTACCAAAAATAGTAAAACAAAAGTAATCAACTTTTCTGAACCGACAAAAATTATTTACATTTTTTTTGTAAGGTGACAAAACCACATTTTTTTCATCAATTTTGGTCAATACATAAAGATTAAGGAGCAAGTCCCGAGCCCGAAAAAAAAATTCGTCGAAAAAATATCGGGGATTCGTCGAAAAAATATATTTCATATTGTTTTATAAAATAAATTTGCACCGTTAATTTAAATCTAAAACATTTTAAATAAAATGAAAACATTTATAAAACTTTTTTTTGCAGCTATTCTTGCCGCAACAATTAATTTATCTTTTGCTCAAACTTCAGTAAAAGGCGTTTTAATTGATTCACTTTCAAAAGAAGGTGTGCCTTTCGCAACTGTTGCTGTAACAAAACAGGGTGATTTAACTAATTTTGCAATGACAAGCATTACCGATGTTGATGGCTCTTTTTCCGGTGTGGTAAAAGGCAAAGGCAACTATGTCATCACAATCCGCTCAACGGGCAAACAGACTATTATCAAACCGTTAAGCCTAAAAGGCGAAAAAACTCTTGACCTCGGAACACTTTTGATGCAGGATTTAATTGATACTCTCGGCACAGTAGAGGTCGTAGCCGTTAAACAACTCGTTACGGCAGAGGCTGGAAAAATGAAATACAATGCCGAAGCCGACCCCGAAAACAAAACTTCAACCGTTCTTGATATGCTCCGCAAAGTGCCGATGGTAACGGTTGATGGTCAAGACAATATCTCTATCAACGGCAACTCGAGTTTTCAGGTTTTTGTTAACGGCAAAAAAAATACGCTCTTAACTTCACGTCCGAGCGAATCTCTGAAAGCAATGCCGGCCTCAAGCGTTAAAAACATCGAAGTCATCACCGACCCGGGCGCAAAATACGATGCCGAAGGTGCGGGCGGAATCATCAACCTTATCACTGACAAAAAACAGAAAATGAATCAGACCTCCGGCACACTCCGCGCTGAAAAAGGCACGACAAGAGAAAGCTACGGCGGTGATTTTTCAATTCAGAAAGGAAAATTCACGGCAAGCATCAACGCAACACTTTTCCATAACAAAAACGATATGGAGTTCAACGGTCTTAATTCGCAATTTAACTCTGGCAGCGATTACACCACACTTTCAAAGTCGAAATCCAACAACAATACAACTTTCGGAAATTCAGGCTTTGAGGCAAGTTATGAAATTGATTCTCTGAATCTTATCTCAATTAACGGCGGTTATGAATATTGGGGTTCAAAACGTAACGGCACTATGGAATATCTTGTTAATAACGAGTTTTCAACCGAAAATCTTACCGACAACAAATCCGTTTACAGCGGTTATTGGGCCGGGCTCGACTATCAGCACACTTTTAAATCAAATCCAGAAAAAACTCTTACTTTTTCGTACGAGATGTGGGACGGTTGGGACAATACTACTGACAAAACCGTTGGAGCAAACAGTTTGATTTCAAGTCCTTACGACTTTTCAAGCAGGAAATACGAAAACAACGGACGCAGCGGCGAACATACTTTTCAGTTGGATTTTGCCTCACCGCTTTCAAAAAATCTGAAAATGGAGACGGGTGCGAAATATATTCTTCGTCCTAAGTCCTCAAAAGGCGACAATTATTCGTCTGACGAAAACGGCAATTACATTTATGACGAAACACAAAGTCTTGATTTAAAATATGTTGATAACATTGCAGCTGTTTACACCCAGTTTTCTGAGCAGATTAAGAAAGTGAGCCTCAAAGCCGGTTTGCGTTACGAATACACATTCCTAAATGCTGATTACAGGAAAGGTAACGGCAAAGATTTTTCAAAGGATTATGACAATTTAGTACCGACATTTGCGGCAACGTATGCAATTTCGATGCAGCAAAACATCAACTTTACTTACAATATGAGAATCAGCCGTCCGAGAGAAGAACAATTAAATCCGTTCAGAGAGGTTTCGCCGCTTTCTGTAAGCTATGGAAACACGAGACTTGATTGCGAAAAAGTTCATAATTTCGGTTTGTCTTACGGATATTTTTCGCCCAAACACAGCATAAACATCAATTTAAGACATACGTTCTGCAATAACGGAATTTCACAATATTCGTTTTATCTTGACAACCTTCTCAACAGCACTTACGACAACTTGACGGAAAACGCTAACACTTCGCTCAACATTTATTACAATTACAACATCACGAAGAATGCACGTTTTTCAACTAATTACAGGTTAAGTTATGTGGACTTAAGAAACGAAGGAATTGATGCAAAAAATCACGGTTGGCAATCAAATGGTTATGCAAGTTTTATGTACACTTTCCCTGCGAAAGTTAAAGCAAGCATAGGCTGTTTCTTTTCAACAAGGAATTACAATTTGCAAGGTTACAGAGACGGTCTTGCAATCGGCAATTTCTCTGTCGGTAAAGACTTTTTCAACGACCGCTTGAGCATTACTTGTTCGGGAACGCTTTCGCTTAAAGACGGTAAATATTTGAAAATGACGAATTTCTCTGAAGGTAGTGATTTTCGCAACAACACGGACATCAAGTTCAAAATTGCTAACATCGGCGTTTCGGCTTCATGGCGTTTCGGCGGACACATCAACGTAAAAAAAGCTAACAAAACCATTGAAAACGATGACTTTTCAAAAGGAGAAAAAGGCGGAAGCGATGTTCCGGGAATGTAATATTTTTCAGAACAATTTTTCCATACACTAACAACAAAAATGGCGTTTTAAAATTTTTCTTAAAACGCCATTTTTTATTTTTATTATCCACTTATAATTAAACTTCCTTCTTCAATATTTTACGAATTTTACCGGTATAAATCAAACAAGCCAAAGTAAAATAAACACAAATCTGAATACAAATACCTTTCATTTCAAACGCAACATCCGAAATACTTGCTCCCATGCCGGAGATTCTCATGTATGCGTTAAGTCCGAAAGTTGAGGGGAAAAGATATGAAAAATACCGTATTCCATCAGGAATTGCCGAGCCGGGCCACGACAAACCGCACATAAAATAAAGCGGTAACGACATAAACACAAATATCAACATACAATCCTCTCTGCGGTAAATCATATAACTTAACACCATTCCTAAAAAGCAACAATCTATGATATAAGGAATTACGAAAAGTATAAAATCCCAATAATGTCCTAATTGCGGCAATGAAAACATTTTGGTTATAACCTCAAAGGCATAAATAGCGTGAATGATATAAAGCATAAGATAAAACAACATTTTGCCCAAAACGATTTCCACCGAATTTTTATAAAAACGGTTTGTCGGAATTACAAAACCGCCGTTTTGCTCTCTGCTGCGTCCCATACTCATTCCTATTCCTAAAAACAATGACTGCTGAATTATCATCATCAAAATAGGCGGAATCATAAACGCCGCATAACCGTCCTGAGGATTATAAAGCGAAGTATGCTCGTAATCAATAGGAGTTTGCATGATTTCGCTTTCTCGCTCGGTTTTCGGTTTCATATAATTGGCAACCTTGATTTTGCGGTTCATCGCTATCGAAACGTTGGAACAAGCCGAAACGGCACATTTGTAATAAACCATACTCATCATGTTGCAATAAAGCCCTACAACAGTCTGTTTACCTTTTGAAAGCGAAGTCTCAAAATCCTTGTCAATATGAATAATTGCGTATGCGCTCTGTTGCTCAAGAGCCGAATAAGCATCCGCCATATTAACACAATGTCCGGCAACCGTAACATCGGGAGTCGCATCAACCCGCCTTAAAAAATCTCTGCTCAAAGCCGATTTGCAATCGTCCACAACCACAACGGGAACTTCCCTCTGAACCTCAGGCGTATAAACATACGCATAAATAAGCGGATACGCAAGCGGTAATATTATCACGAAAAGCATTATACCCATATCGTGAAAAACGGTCCGCAACTCGTCATACCAAATTTTTATAATGTTCATTTCGTTTACAAAGTTTTTCCGGTGCAAAAATATAAATTTTAAACATTAAATTGTATCTTTCCCCTTTAAATACTCCATTTATGCCGTTTAAAAGGACAAAAAAAAGGGCGGAATTACCGCCCTAATTTTTTTCTACTAAACTTCAACGCCGTAAATCTCGCTCAAAATATATTCATATTTCTGTTTTACGACTTTTCGTTTAAGTTTCTGTGTCTGAGTAAGTTCGCCCGTTTCTGAAGACCATACCTCAGGAACGATTCTAAATTTTGCTATCTGCTCTACCTTACCTAAAGTCTTATTTACTTTCTGAATTTCAGTATCAATCAATTTTATAACTTTTTCGTTTTCAGCAATCTCCTTGAAAGAAAAATCTTTGGTTTCGCCCTCGTTTTTAAGGTAAATTTTCAATGCCTCAAAATCGGGAGAAATAATTGCCGAAGCAAATTTCTGACTCTCTCCAACAATACAAACCTGCGAAATATAAGGCGATTCCTTACATTTTCCCTCAATCATCTGAGGCGCAATGTATTTTCCCGACGAAGTTTTGAAAACGTCTTTCTTTCTGTCAGTTATGTAAAGATAATTACCCTGTTCCGACAAATATCCGACATCACCCGTGCGGAAAAATCCGTCAGCCGTCATCACCTCTGCCGTTGCTTCGGGGTTTTTGTAATAACCTTTCATAACGTTAGGGCCTTTTACAAGAATTTCACCGTCCTCTTCGTCAATTCTTACAATTTCGTTGCTGACAACGGGTCCGACAGAAGAAAATCTGTGATGATTAACGTCAGCATGAGCGATTATAGGTGATGTTTCGGTCAGACCGTAACCTTCGCAAACTTTTATGCCCGCTGCCCACAACATACGGCTGAGATTCGGAGAAATTGCAGCTCCGCCGCAACCCAAAAACTTCATCTGTCCTCCGAAGAAATCTTCTCTCCAATGTTTGTAAATGAATTTGTCAAGGACTTTAAGCTCAAGATTATAAAACCAACCGTTAGCGTTGTTATGTTCAAAACGTCTGCCGAGTTCAACGGCTTTGTCAAACATTTTTTTCTTCAGTCCGGTGAATTTAGCACCCTCCTTCATAATGCCTTCAACGATTTTTTCCGTAACCCTCGGCACCGTATTGCAACCGTTAGCCTTAATATCGCAAAGGTCTTTGACAATAGTACCCAAATTCTGAGCATAATAAATACCTATACCCAAATATTGATACATATAGCAAAAACATCTCTCGTATACATGGCAAAGCGGCAAAATAGAAAGCACTTTATGAGATTTGTCAAGCCCCAAAATAGAACAAGAGGCCGAAAAATTACTACAGAAATTTTTGTGTGTCAGCATTGCACCTTTCGAAAGTCCTGTCGTACCGGAGGTATAAATTATAGAACAAACATCATCTTCATCAACAGATTGTTTGATTTTCTCCAATTCGTCTTTATAATAAACTTCACTCTTAAGACCGAGTTCGTAAACGGCTTTCCAATTTTCAACTCCGTCAATTTCGTTGAAAGAATATATTTTTTCTAAAGTAGAAATACTACCGGCAACGGCACTTACTCTGCGCTGGGCTACGGCATCCGAAATAAAAACAAACCTTGCTCCGCTGTGCGAGAGCATAAACTCGTAATCCTTGCTCGAAATCGTCGGATAAACGGGTACATGAATCGCTCCCGTCATGGCAATGGCCATATCAACAAAATTCCATTCCGGACGGTTGTTAGAAACCGTTGCAATTCTGTCGCCACGCTTAATTCCCAACGCTAAAAGTCCGTATGCAAGAATATGAGATATCCTTCTGTATTCTTCGGTGCTGACATAATTCCATTTGCCGTCCGCTTTTGATGCAAGACAATCTTTGCGGGGAAATTTTTCACACGCATTGTCAAGTAAGTCGAAAATTCTTGTTACGCTCATCTTTATACTTTTTTGTTGTTATACCGTGTTTTTTAATCACGGTGCAAAGATATATATATTTTTCGAATTTTTTCAACGGTCGAAAAATTATTTTTTCTTACTTTTCTACTAAAATTCTGATTTACAAATTATTAATACTTTTTTAAACAACGTTTTTTTTTAGAATTTAATTTAAAATCGAATTTAAAACCACATTTTTAATATAAAATAAACCTTAGTTTTGGTTTTTTTAAGATTTAATGATATTTTGTATTAATATTTTATTTCTATATTTGCCGTTATAATGGCGAAAAATAATTCCAAATATTTCTTTATTGCATTGCTGATTAGCCTTTTAACAGGATTGTCAGCAGTTTGGTATTTTGCCTTTTCCGGTACGGTAGAAGATTGTCCGTACAAGGACAATTTGATTTTAATTCTCGGAATTTATACGATTTTCAATTTTGCATTGTTCTTCGTTTTGGCGGGTTTTCATTACAGAAATCAAAAACAATTCGAAAAAAGCGGTTCAAGATTTTTGGAGCATATCGACATTCTTTGTCAGGACCTTACCAAAACCAAAGATTCTTTAAAACAAAAAGAAGATGAACTACAATTAGTTAGTCACGAAAAAGAAAACGTTAAAAAACTCAACAAAACATACGAAAACATAATCAGTTCGTTAAGACAGATTATCAACAAAGAATCCGACAAAATAAAAGACGGTTGCAGACTTTTGGAAGAAATCGGACAAAAAGCAATGCTTTCCGACAAATTGAAATCCGCTTTCATTGCTAATATCGACCACGAAATCAGAACTCCGATAAACGGAATTTTGGGTTATGCGATGTATCTGACCTCCCCTAACCTGACGGATGAAAAACGCAGACAATTCAGCGAAATACTCTCGTTTTCGATAGCAAGATTTTTAAATACAATAAACGATATTGTTTATTATTCGCAGCTCAAAGCCGGAGATATTACGGCAATAAACAACACTTTTGATATTAACCTTCTTTTAGCCAACATATTAAATCTCGGAGAAAATTTCAAACACAATCTTAACCGCAAGATTGAAATCAATGTTACAAACGATTTAAGAGAAAAAAAATTCATCAAAGGTTTTGAAAACGGATATTACAAAATACTTTCAAACCTGATGAACAACGCCGTGAAATTCACAAAAGAAGGCAGCGTTGAAATCGGTTACGAATTAACGGAGGATAAAATAAAAATCACCGTTTCGGACACGGGAATCGGTTTTAATTTGAGCGATAAAAACAATATTTTTGATAGTTTCAGACAAGAAGACATTACTTTAGCAAGGAAATTTGACGGAATGGGACTCGGTTTGAGCATTTGCAAGGCGCTGACAAATCT
This sequence comes from Bacteroidales bacterium, assembly GCA_017412115.1. Classification (GTDB taxonomy): domain Bacteria; phylum Bacteroidota; class Bacteroidia; order Bacteroidales; family UBA3824; genus UBA3824. The sequence goes on from JAFPYR010000096.1 coordinate 64,327, forward strand.
CATGGAGGGCGAAATCTTTTGCGAAAGCCACAAAAACATCGGCAGCAAATTTTGGATAGAAATTCCGTTAAAAGTCCCCGAAAACAAGCTAGATATTTATAACCGAATAGAAAATTTCATAAAACCGCAAAATCTAAAGCGCAAAAAAATCCTCATTTATGCCACAAACGATGAAGATTTTATATACATAAACGGATTTTGCAAATCGTATAATTTTGAAAGTCAAAGGGCTCTTACTCCGGAAGATATTGTAGCGTTAGTAAAGTCAGACAACGAAATCTATACTTTAGTAATTGATATAGAATATTTTATGCTTGAGGCTTTAAGATGCGTAAAAGAAATCACGGATTACAATCCGCAAATACATTTTGCATTTTTTACGACCGAGAATTTGAGCGAAAGCCAAATAGAAAAAATATCCGTTTACTCTGACATCATCATCACAAAACCTTTCAACACGCAGAGTATCAACAGAATATTTGAAACTTTTTAAACGTCAAGTTTTATTTCACGGAATTTTTTCAACAAAGATAGTGCTGAAACATCGTTTTTGTCATAAACGATATTCAATGCCTCTAACAGTTTAACAGCTTGAGATTCAACACTTTGTTTTGAAAAAAACTCCGAATGGGCAAAATTCAAAAATTTCAAAAGCCTAAAAGCATCAAACCAAACAAAAAAACGTTTGTAAAAAGTTTTTTCACAAGCGGAATTTTCTTTCATCTCCTTTAATGCGTCAAAATAACCGTTTTTGTCAAGAAATTCTTTCATAACAGGTTGAATTTCATTGTTTTGAAAAAAACTTTTCAAAACAAGAAAACTGTCAAAACAATAAACCCCGTATTCGTTATTGTCCATTTGTTTCAAAGAAATACCCGTCCCGAAAGGCACACGCGAGGAAAAACGTATTGAAGGAAAAACTTTTGCGGTATTCAACGAAAAGAAATTTCCACGCGGAATAATTTTTTGTAAAAAATAAAAATCCTCACCGGCTTGTTTACGATTCATTCCGCCCTCCAAACAATAAGGTTTTACTTTTACGGCAAAAGCCGAACCCACGGTCTGAAAAGCATAAGGAAATCCCGCAAAACGTTGAGCAGCAATATAATAGCGCATATAAAGTTCGTATTTCGTAATAGCTTCACGACATTCCTTAGAGAATTTTTCGTCCTCAATATCGTGTTCAAAACCTATTGAAACGCCCTCCGCTTTGGGATTTTTTAAGAAAAATCTCTCAATTTCCGACAAATAATTTTTGCTGCAAAGACAATCAGCATCAAGACTTATTATAATTCCGTTCGGATTGTTAATGCTAAAAAAACGCCTTACAGCCTCGTCCATGCCGATTTTGCGGGCAAAACCGACACCGGCGTGTTTTTTCGGCAAATTATTTTCTTCCAAATAATAAATTTTGATTTTATCAGAAAGATTTTCCTTTTGAATTTCTTGAATTTGAGAAATTGTTTTGCGGTTTTGCGCTAAAATTTTTTCCTGAGTATTTTCTTTGGCATTAATAACGACAATTATTTCAACCGGAAAAACTGTCGGAAAACAATTCAAAAGCGATTTCAACGTCCGCCTAATGTCGGGTTCGTCATAAGAGGGAATCACAACAATAGTTTGTAAATCCTTATCCGGCAAAGTTTTAATATGTTGAGGCTTAACAGGATAACGTTGAAAATATGTTTCAAAAAAGTTTTGCATCGCCATAAGAAAAAGGTGAGAAAAAAAAAGAAAACGGCGCATCGGAAAAAACCGACACACCGAGTAAAAATAAAACTAAACCAAATTTATTTTTTTGCTGTCGTATCAGAAGGCTGAATGCTTTCTTTCTCAGAAGCTTTCTTGTTGTAACGTGAGTTCAAGGCTTTGAGAATTTCCTGAGTTACGTCCATTGAAGGATCTGCATAAAGCAAAGGAGCACTGCCTTGAGTACTGATAATCATTTTGTAACCTTTTTTCTGATTGAACTCTTTGATGTAGTTTTTGATAGAATCACCGACACGGTTCATAATTTGAGCCTGATCGTCAGCAAGTTCCATAGACTGACGGTCTCTGAGTTCCATAAGTTTCTGCTGCTCGGCGGCTAATTGCTGCTGAATTTCCTGAGCACGAGTCGGAGTTACAAGTCTTTTTTCATAATTTGACTGAAGTTCCATAGCTCTGCGTTCGAGTGATTTTCCTTTTGATTGAAGTTCTTGCTCGTACTGATTTTGTTTTGCCATAAACTTGGTAGACTCATCGTTGTAAAGGTCATAACCATTAACAAGGCTGTCGATATAAACGAAAGCAATATCGCCGGTTACGGAAGAATTACCGCCGGCATTTTGAGAATTGTTAGAAGTCTGCTTAGCGTTGCAACTCAACAGACCGGTCAGTGCTAATGCACAGGCTAAAGCCTTTGTAATTGATTTTTTCATCGTTTTTTATTCAATTTTAATTTTAATGTCAAAAAATTCCGGTGCAAAGATACGTTAATTAAATTTTAGTTGAAAGTTTTTTTTTTGGAAAGTATTTATTTTTTTTAACTTTGCAGCCTAAATTATGAACAACAAAAATTACACAAAATGAGTTTAAAAGGAATTCTTTCGATTGTTACATACCCCGGTTTGTACAAACACGTAGCTCAAGCTAAAAACGGCTTGGTTATTGAATCAATTGCAGACGGCAAACGTTCTTTAGCGTATGCCACTTCAAGAATCAGCGCATTAGAAGATATTTCGATATATACTTCTGACGGTGATACCAAACTTTCTGAGGTTTACAAAAACCTCTACAACGAATTAGGCGGAAAGAAAACCCCGTTCAATCCCAAAAAAGCTACAGAAAAAGAACTTACGGAACTTTTCTCAAAAGTTTTACCCGATTGGGACAAAGACAGAGTTTATCTCTCTGACATCAAACGTGCTTACTCTTGGTACAATCTTTTGGTAGAAAAAGGTTATATCGACGGCAAAGACGAAGAAACTGAAACTATTCAAGAGCAACCCGCTCAAGAAGAAGCTGAAAAAGAGGCTGAAGCTGCACCGAAAACCAGAACAAGAAAATCAAAAGCCGCAGCAGAGGCTAAACCCGCAGCGGAAGAAGAAAGCGGAGAAATCACCGTAAAGAAAAGAACCCGCAAGAAAAAAACTGAAGAAAAACCCGAAGAAAAATAATTTTTTCAAAAAAAAATAAATATGGCATTTCCCTTTCTAAAAAAAAGATTAATGCCATATTTATTTTTTTCTAATTATTCCAAATTTTCAATTCGTTATAAAAAGTATCCCGCTCTACGGGAATCAAACCCGTTGATTTTATTAAACTTACAAGTTGTTCCACCGTCATTACAGGTTTGCCTTCAACGCCTGCCATTGTATAAATTTTGGTTGAATCATTAACCGTTCCGTCAATATCGTCAGCACCGTACTGAAGAGCAAGCGAAGTAACCTCTTGTCCTGACATCACCCAATAAGCTTTTATGTGCGGGAAATTGTCAAGATAAATTCTTGAAACGGCATAATTTTTAAGGTCTTCCGTTATTGAAACCTCGCCCAAAGAGGACATTGAATTGTTTTCTTTTCGGAATTTCAAAGGAATAAACGCCGAAAAACCTGAAGTCTTGTCCTGCAAATTTCTTAATCTTTTCAAATGGTCGATTCTTTGAGCATAACTTTCTTTATGACCGTAAAGCATTGTTGCATTGGTTGGTATGCCGAGTTCGTGGGCTGTTTGATGAATTTTCAACCAATTTTCGGAAGAGGTTTTTTCGGGACAAATTTCTTTCCTTAAATTTTCGTCAAAAATTTCAGCACCGCCGCCCGGAATACATTCCAAACCGTTATCTTTCAATTTTTTTAGACCGTCATAAAGCGATAAACCCGCTTTGGAAATCATATATTCGATTTCAACGGCAGTAAAAGCTTTAACAACAATTCCGGGAATTATTTTTTTGACGTTTTGCATCAAAGAACAATAATAATCAATATCTCTGTCAGGATGGACACCGCCTACAATATGAACCTCCGTTGCATTGGAATTTTTGTAATATTCCACTCTTTTCAAAATTTCTGACATTGAAAGTTCCCATGCCTGAGCATCACCTTTAGGCTTTTTATAAGAACAGAATTTGCAATTATTAACGCAAACATTAGTCGGTTCAATATGGAAATTCCGGTTAAAATAGACTTTTTGTCCGGATTTTCTCTTTTTGATTTCAAAAGCCAAGAATCCGAGCAGACTAAGACCCGCTCTCTCAAAAAGTATTAACGCCTCATCCTCGTTAATACGCTCATTGTTAATAACTTTTAACGCTATTTTTTTTACGTCGGTGTCCTCTAAGGAATTTTGTATAAAATTTTCCATTTTCGTTTTATTACCAACGGCAAAGGTAAATGATTTTTTAAGAAAAAACAAAAAAATCCACCGTCCAATTTTTCTATCAATGCAGATGTAAAAGTAAAAAATGGGCGATAAATTAATCTCGCCCAAGTATTCTTATTTCAGCTGACTTAATAAGCCACCATTAGATATTGTTTGTATCTTTTTTACAAAACATGCACAAAACGAACCGAATATCCAGCATCATTAGAGCTTACTATATCGTGACGAATTCTTCCTGAATTGAAAACCATAAGGCACATTTCGTCGGTGTTTTTAGCTGTAGACGACAAATAGTAGCCATCATCACCGTCAAACAAAATATCTGTTTCGATGCGATAACCAGCAGCCGGAAGGAATACCGCTCCTGCTGCTTCCATTTTTGTCCATTCATCTAATGATAATAAATTTTTAGTTTTGTAATATTTGGAATCCATACCTATTGCTACTCCAATATTGAATGTAACCCCTTCCGGCAACACCCAATCGTCTGGTAAAAGTACTAAACCCTGTACTCCATTTACCTCTGCTACACCATATTTCGATTTTTTATCACGATCAATCAAGTATTCCCATTCTTCTTGACTGAGAATGTCCCATTCTGCATCTGAAATCACAGTGTTCTCGTTGTTGATGCTATATATCGGATTCCCGTCTTTTAGTTCAAATAAATCAATGATATTATCACCATCATTACCTACATAATCCCACTGATGTTCGGCAAATTGAAATTGTTTTGTTTCGATATTCAACTGCAAATTACCTTTGGAAAAATTTATTTTTTTGTTGTCGGATACAGAAAAAACACCAGAAATACAATTATTGACGCCTCCTAATTCTGATTTGTTATCGTCGTCATTTTTGTTGCACGAGGTAAATGTTAGCGCAAAAAACAATGCAACTAACATCAAAATGTTTAATTTTTTCATTTGGTTAAACTTTAATTATAAAAAATCTCTTTCGGTCAGTGCGTTTTAACACTTTTCCACAAGGGACAAGAAAACTATCATTTTAAGTCAAAATAAAGTAGAAAAGACTTTTTATCCCTTCTACTTAATTTTTATACTGTATTATTTATTTTGATTATGTCCATTTTTTTCATTACTGTTTTTTTACTTTAAAGAGTAACAAACACAAAAATTTTATAAAAAAAATTTTAGATTTTTTGGATTTCGTCAGATGTTAAGCCGGAATATCGCATGATTTTTTCAAGCGGTTCGTTGTCGGCTTTCATCATACGTGCCATTTCTATGGCTTTTTGTTTCTCGCCTTTTTCGATGCCGAGTTTTTCGCCTTCGGCGCGGCCCTCTGCACGTCCTTTTGCAAGACCTGCATCCAAACCGTCTTTGTATTTGCCCGAGGCAAGAGTTTTGGCAGTGCTGATAGCGTCCCAATAACGATCGTAACCCAAAATTTCCTCTTGTGTTAAATACGTACAAATATCTAACGCTTTAGAAATTTCAGCGTTTTCAAGCAAATCTTTATCTACATCAACGGTGTGTTCGTCTATCTCCGTTAAAAATTTTAGCCACAAAACTTGCATTTTCTTTTCAGAAAAGTTTTTCGGCTGAAATTTCGGTAACTCAAAGAAAAACAATTCAATACCGTTAATCGTTTTTTCAGGGTGCAAAGGTTCGCACATCTTATAATGATGATAAAAATCCTCAGAATTATCGTCAAAAATATCATTAACAAGATTAAGACCGTAAACAGGCTGCAACGTTTTGTAATTCATGCCTTTTTTTAGTTGCGATGAATAAATTTTCGACGCGTTGAACAAAACTCGCTGTTTGAAATACGATGTCCAATACATCTGCATTTCAACGATGAAAGTACGTTTTTTCTGGTCGGTGCAGAGTACATCTACGATGCTG
>JAFPYR010000097.1 GCA_017412115.1 Bacteroidales bacterium
AGAAGTTTCTCACGTTTCTAAAATCAAGAAAAGCATAACGCTTTCGTTTGTTAATAATTTTATATGTCGGATTTTGGGGGTAAAAAGCCAAATATCCGAAGGCAAAATTAAAAATTTTTTTCAGTAAAAAAACTAAAAAAAACTGATTTTTTTTATATTTTTGCAGAAAATACTTTTTATCATGGAGCAGATATTAACGAAAAAGAAAAAAAAGGCGGTTTCAAAAGAAAAAAAACTTGAAACGCTGTCATTGACATATAATCCGAATGACAAAGCAACAATAGCAATTATAAAAATTATAGAGAATTGCGGATTGTTTAACGTGGTATATGGTCTTGATAATGAAGATTGCGATGAAAATCTTGAACCATATACAAAAGAAGAACTGCACGAAATGATTGCAGAAGGTGAGAAACAAATCGCAGACGGTCAGTGCTATACCACAGAAGAAGTCATCAGAATGTGTAAACAAGAAATTGAAGCAATCGCAGTATGAAAGTAATTTGGTCTAAACGTGCTTTAATGCGGTGAGGAAAACATCAAGGTACATTAAAGATAATTTCGGCTTAAAAGCACAAACAAAATTTCTTAATGAAATCAGTCATGCAGATTCACTTTTACAGACCAATCCTCAAATAGGAAAAATAGAACCATTGTTAGATGATTTGCCGGAAATGTACAGAAGTTTGCTTATAACTCATTTGAATAAAGTTGTATACCGCATGGACGGTGATAACATTTATATTGTAACTATTTGGGACGCACGCCGCGACCCGATAACCTTAGCAGAACAATTAAATTAATTTCACCATGATTATTGACCGCGATACTGTTCAAAAAATACTTGATTCCGCACAAATTCTTGATGTCGTTCAGGATTTTATGTCCTTGAAACGGCGCGGAACTAATTATATCGGGTGTTGTCCGTTTCATAACGAGAAAACGCCGTCGCTTTCTGTTTCCCCTGCTAAAAACATTTTCAAATGTTTCGGCTGCGGTGCGTCAGGCTCGCCCGTTACTTTCGTGATGAAACACGAAAACATGACGTATCCCGAAGCCCTCAAATATCTCGCTAAAAAATACAATATCACCGTTCAGGAAAAAGAGTTCACCGCCGAAGAAAAACAAGAACACGAAGAACGCGAAAGTATGAATATCGTCAATCAGTTCGCCCAAACGTTCTTTACTGACCAATTATTTAACACAGAGGAAGGAAGAAACATCGCACTGACGTATTTTCAAGAGCGTGGATTCCGTCCTGATACGATAGAAAAATTTCAACTCGGATATTCTCCGACAAATAGGCAAGCACTTGTAAATGAAGCAACTAAAAAAGGCTATCAAACAAAATTTTTAGTCAAGACAGGACTAATTATCGAAAAAGAAGACGGTTATAAATTTGACAGATTTACGGGCAGGGTAATTTTTCCGATTCACGGAATTTCCGGCAAAGTCGTGGCTTTTGGTGGTCGTATAATGACCAATGACAAAAAGCAGGCAAAATACGTAAACTCTCCTGAATCAGAGGTTTATCACAAAAGTCAAGTTCTTTACGGAATTTATCAGGCAAAAGCAGAAATTGTAAGAAAAGACAAATGCTATCTTTGCGAAGGTTATTGCGACGTAATTTCAATGCATCAATCGGGCGTAACAAATACTGTTGCCTCGTCTGGAACGTCTCTTACGCCGGGACAAATATCTGTTATTAAGCGTTTTACGAGTAATTTGACGGTTATTTACGACGGCGACCCGGCAGGCATAAAAGCATCGCTCAGGGGTATAGATTTGATTCTTGAACAAGATATAAATGTAAAAGTCGTTTTACTTCCAGAACCCGAAGACCCTGACTCTTTTGCCCGTAGTCATACCCCGACAGAGTTGCAGGAATATATTGACAGTCATGAAGAAGATTTTATTAGGTTCAAGACGAGAATTTTGCTAAAAGATGCCGAAGATCCGTTGAAAAAATCTGAGGTTATTAATAGTATAATTACCTCAATATCAAAGATTTCCAATGCCGTAACACGTTCCGTTTACATTAAGGAGTGTAGCAGACTTCTTGATGTTAAGGAAGATGCGCTTTATGCCGAAACGGGTAGAACGCTCAAAAAAAGTCATGATGACGAGATGAAACAACGTTATCGTCAAGGACTTAATTCTGCCTCTCAGACTGATAGCGAAACTTCTGAAAATCAAAATGTTACCGATGGAGTAGGGGAGGGGGGACAAGCCTTGGGCGCAATTATCACAAACCCGATAGAAATCGAAGAGCGTGAAATCATAAAATATTTGGTTAATTATGGAAATTCTGAATATGAACGCATTACAGATCCTGTTTCCGGTGTTGAAAATATCGTAAGCGTTGCGACTTATATTGTAAGCGAAATGTTGAACGATGAAATGGATTTTGTTAATCCCGTTTATAAGAAAATTTTTGACGATTATAAAACGCATTTATTTGAAAATCAGCCTATTGATACGTCCTATTTTTTAAATAACGAGGACGAGCAAATACGTTTGACAGCCTCGGAAATGGTGATTATGAAGGACGGAATCAGTAAGATTTGGGCGCGTCGCGGTGCAACTTGCAACACTCCTGACGAAACTTTTAAGACCGATATTCCGAAATCAATTTTGACCTACAAGCTCAAAATTATTCAAAATGCTGAAAAGGACGCTTTAAACAAGTTGAAAAACAAGTCGTTACCTATTGAAGAACAAATGCAAATAATCGGAACTTGCAAGCAGTTGAAAGCATTGGAGCAGGAGCTTTCAAAGAGTTTGAAACGTATAGTTATCAATTGATAATAAAAAAAAATCGGCAACCGTAAGATTGCCGATTCTGTGGACCCACTAGGGCTTGAACCTAGGACCCCCTGATTATGAGTCAGATGCTCTAACCAACTGAGCTATGAGTCCGACGAAAAGTAGTTTTCGTTTTGTGAGTGCAAAAGTAAAACAAGTTTTTAAAAAAAAAAAATTTTTTATGAAAAATTTTCAAAAAATAGAGAATGTAATTTTTGATTTAGGCGGTGTGCTGTTTGGTTTGGACATGATGGCAACCGTTAAAGCCTTTGAAAATAAGGGAGTTAAAAACGCTATGGAAAAATTTTCTGAAATTAATTCTTCAGAGTTTTTTTATTTGTTTGAGATTGGAAAAATTCCGCCTGAGGAGTTCAGAAAAAAAATGAATGCAGTTTTTAACGTTAATTTATCCGACAAGGATTTCGATTATTGTTGGAATGCGATGATAACTCATTATCCTAAAGAGAATTACGAGTTCTTGGAGAACATGACCAAGCGCTATAAAATTTTTATTCTGAGCAATACGAATAAAATACATGTCGATTATTTTGAACCGATTGCCTCTTGGCGCGACGGACTTTTTTCAAAACGGTATTATTCCAATGAAATAGGATTCAGAAAACCTGATTTGGAATGTTTTGAGTTTGTTGTTGATGATGCAAAAATTGACAAAGAAAAAACTATTTTCATTGATGACAGACCCGATAATATTCTTGGAGCTCAAAAAGCCGGTCTTCAAGCTATCCGTTTAGAGCACCAACAAGATTTGTATAAAATTTTTGATTGATTTTCAAGATGAAAAAAATATTATCGGTTTTAATAGCTTTTACGCTGAGTTTCAGTGCTTTGGCTCAGTCCAACGAGGAGATTTGCAAAGAAGCTGTAAGTCTTTTTGAGTCAGGAGATTTTGTTAAAAGTAATCAAAAATTTTTCTTACTCTATGAACAAAAATATATGCTTGATTTGGTTTCTTACTATATCAGTGCTAATTATTACGCTCAAAAGGAGTATGCAAAAGCCATAAAATTCGCTTCAAAATCTATTAAACTCAGCGATAGTTATGCTGTAAAAGCCGCTTTGGTCAAAGGCAAAAGTCTTAACCAAATACAAAAACTCTTCGAGGAAGAGGATTTTTATCGTCAAATGATAAATAAATTTCCCGATGAGTTTTCTTTACATAATTTCCTTGTAACAAATCTCTTACAGCGAAAACTTTATGATAAAGCCGAAGACGAACTGAAAAAATCTGTTCATCTTAATAAATTCGGATGGTTCGCTCATCTTAAATTAGGCGATTTAAACGCTGATAATCAGTTATTTATCCATGCCGTTATGTGTTATTATTATTTCATTTTCACAGATAACAAAACATCGCGGACTCAAGAAATCGTTAAAAAAATTGCCGAAATAATGAATTTTAACGAGTTCGACCGTATAATCTCAATGAAAACCGCTCGTGAAGAAACTTTAACAAAAGAACAGCGCGATTTAATCTGGGCAATGATGTTTTTCTCCGATATGAAAAAAATAAAATTCTCCGACGACGGACTGCCTCAAATGAAAACTTTCATCGAAAACTCCGAAAAACTTTTAACCGATATCGTTAGCGGAGTAGGGGAGACCCCTAACGGATTTTATGAGGATTTTTATATCTCTTTCTTCCGTAATATCATCAAAAACAACTACTTAGACACTTTCCTCTACTACGCTCTAATTAATGTCTACCCACAAATAAATTCCGTTATCACTTCCGTCTCTAAAGATAAAATGTCTAAATTCGCCGATTTTTTATCGATTGAATGGAAATAACAAGGCATTGCCTTTACGAAGGTGAATGCCGCTCAAGCCGCGGGGGCTGTTCTTTCTTGAAAGAAAGAACCAAAGAACTTCTGAGAGATATAAAAAGGGAAAGCCCCTAAAGGCTTTCCCTTTTTATATCTCTTAAAAGTTTTCCGGTTCCCTTTTTCAAAAGGGAACTGCCCCGCCGGCATGAGGCGCAACCACTGCCGCAAGGCAGTGATTTGTTATATTCTATATCCACCGATTAAAATATCGTCCATTTGGACGAAATTACCTCTCCAAGCGGTGATGAAATCGAGGAGTTTTTGTTTTTGTATTTTTGGGTTATCTGTTTCTATGTTGATATCGGTTAAAAGGTTTTTGAGGCGTCCGTATGTTACTTTTTTACCTGTTTCGCCGTTGAATTGATCAGCGAAACCGTCGGAGAACATGTAGATATAATCTCCGTGTTCGGCTTGAAACTCTTCTGTTTCAAACGGTTTTAGTCGCGGGTATTGTCCTATCGGGTTTTTGATGGCTTTAAATTCTTTCAGTTCGCCTTTTCTAACGAGGTACATTGGGTTGTTAGCACCGGAGAATCTTATTTTTTTTGTTTTGAGGTTTAGGATACACAGAGCCATGTCCATACCGTCTTTGGGTTCTAACGGTGATGCGCTGTCTTGTTTTAACGTGCTGATTACTAATCCTCTCATATCTTCGAGTATTTGTGAGGGTTGAGTATTATCGTTTATGTCGGTGCAAACTTCGTTGAGGAATGTTACGCCCATCATGCTCATGAAAGCACCTGGGACGCCGTGTCCTGTGCAGTCGGCGACGGTGAAGATAAGTAAATCGCCTTGTCGTTTCATCCAATAGAAATCTCCAGAGACGGTCTCTTTGGGTAGCCAGAATAGGAAATATCCGCTTAAATTGTCCCTTAACACGTCTTCTTTTGGCAGGATGGCATCTTGAATTCTTTTTGCGTATTTTATTGAATCCGTTATGTTACGGTGTTTGTTTTCAATATCGTTTTTGAGCAGTTGAATATGATTTTTCTCTTTTTGAATGAGAACTGACATTTCCCATAACTTCTTGTTTTTCAAAACGATTTCTTCTTTGTCGTGTTCGAGTTTTTTTTGTTCCAAGACAAAATTTTCGGGTAATGCTTTGGTTTGATTCTCTTTTTGCGGCAAAGTTTTTTGAGTGTTTTCGGACGATTTTTTTTCTTCTAACAAGTAGTTTAGACGGTCGATGTCCGATTCAAAATTTTTTATTTCGGTTTTATAACGCTCTTCGGTTTTTCTTGTGGCGCGTGTTATGCGGCGGTTAATCGTAAGATGCTGAATCAATGCGATTACCGCTAAAATAACTGTCAATGATATAAATACAATTGTTAACATAACTATCAATTTTGTAAACAATAATTATTGAACGAAAGACTCTCCCAAAAATCTTTGCAAATCATCGCCGTTAAGAAACATAATGCCTTGCGAACGTATTTTTTGAAGGTATTTATCAACGTCAATGTAGAAGTAACGTATTGAATTATCGGCAGTTAAGACGTATAACACGCCGTCGGAAAATCCCGTACAAACTACGCTTTGATGATTTAATGAGTGTTCTTCGATTGCCGTTTGTTTTGCTGATGGGTTTTTGCTGTCTATCAGCGATATACGTTTGTCATCACCGAAAACCGCTAACAAATCAGAATGTATATCATAGACAACATTTTGTAAACCTGAATGTCCTCCTCGGATTTTTTCTTCTTGCGTATCTGTCTTAGTATCAACGAATTGGATTTCTCCGTTGTTGAAACAAACAGCTAACAAACGCTTGTTGGAAATTGTAACCATCGAATTGGCTTTGGCTCCCTGCTGCGAAAAAACGGTCTTCTGAGTACCTGTCTTGATATTCCACTTAATTAAATCGCCTTTTTCTGTTAGGATATAAACCTCTGCATTATTCAGTGCGCAGTTTACATCTGACAACTTTGTCTTAAGATTTATGCTTTTAACGATGTGAGAATCAGGCGAAGTGTAATTATAAACCACAACTTTTCCCGTTTCAAATGCCAAAACCATTTGTTTTCTGTCGGTGGAAATTGAAGCGGCTTTTACGAAGTCATTTTGTGAAGATAACTTTACTTTTTCACCGTTTTTTGCATTAACATAATACGTATTTCTGTCGTTTGTGGAGTAAACGATGTTTTCTCCGTCGATGAAATAAGCTGATTTTACAATCGTTTTTGAAACGTCGGATTTTGAAATTTTCGTTTCTTTTGTTCTATCTCCTTCTAACTTATACCCAAATACTTGCCCCCGGTCAGTTAAACAAATGATTTGATCCTCTTCATCTACGGCAAACCCCATAATTTTTTGTGAAGTCGTCTTCATCGGCAAAATCATATTATTCTCCTCCAAAGCGAAAAGTACGGCATCGTAAAATTCAGCTTTGTTGTCATCGTTTTCGCTAAGACGGTTGAATTGTTCGGCTGTTAAAACGAGCCTTAAATTCAATTTTTTGTCTTTGTATTGATTTTTAGCCTTCATAACGAGCATATTTGCCATCGCCATTTTGTTAATTTTATCGTTTTTGGCGATTTCTTCGTCCGTAATGCGGATTTGCTCTTTGAGTTTTTCTCTGTCGGCCTCGGCAATGTGCATTTGCTCTAATGCGAAACGGTAGTTAGAGTCTGCAATTAAACCGTTTTTAACGGCTTCACGGCGGTTTTTTTCTGCTAAATAACTTGCATATTCGGCTTTTTTGCGGGCTTCTAATGCCTCACGGTAACGCATTTGAGCCGTATCTCTTTGTTGCGAGGCTATTTCGTTTGCCAAAACCGCTTCTTTTTGACGTTTTTCCGCAATTTCCTGCTGATTTTGTGCGTATTTTTTCTGTTTTTCGGCCTCTGTTCTTTGAGATTCGGCATTTTCCTTTTCTTGCATCGCCCAATACGAGAAACCTGTCAAAATCGCCGTAAAAATCAGCATTGCTGAAATTATAAGTCTTACGCGGCGTTTTTGTGCTTTGTTTTTTGTTTCGATTGCCGTGAAAGAGGTTTCAAGGTAATCGACATAGTTTTCGTATTTGTAATGTGCGTTTTTAAGTTTTTGCCTTACGGGAAGTTTTGAATTATCGTATTTAACAAACAGATACGGATTTGGATTGCTTCTGTTGAACCATTGGTTGAAATAAGCATAAGTTCCTGAGTTTAACAGATATGACGGATTTTTATCGTTAATAATCCACAATTGCATTTGCGAATTGAAATCGTAAAAATCTTTCATATCGGCAGCCTCCTGAACGTCCCATTCCGAAAGCATTTTCCAGTTACGGATTAATGCCTCGTGCGTAACGTCCAAAACCGTATCGCCGGAAAGATATTGAGTTTCAGTGCGTTCCGGGTCGAGAAAAGGTTTTATCAAAGAGTTATCAGGCGTTCTGAAAACGTTGATAACACCGCAAACCGTTGCATTTGTGATATGATCTTTGTTGATAATGCCCGTAATTTCCGCTAACGTGCAGCGGTTTCTTACCGGGCGGTTGTTATCGACCTTAGTCAGTGATTTAAAAACGGTTTCAATAATTTCTTTTGACTCTTCGGGAGTGATGTTTTTTTCTGCCCAATCGGAGTTTTCAAGAAAATAATCGTAAGCCGATTCGTACAAAATTCCCGCATGAGCGTTTAAAACGTTGTTCAAATCGGTTTTTTCGTAATATTTTTTCTGATATTCGGGCAGGTTTTGAAACCAGCGGTCAAATTCGCCTTTGTCTTCCTGACTTAAAACTTCACTTGAAATGCCGGCTATTTTTGCCAAGTGTATCAAATCTATAACATCATTGCCATTATCTGCAATTTTCCACAAAAGGTTTAATGCGTGTTGCAAAACGGGCAATTGATCGAATCCGGAATTTAAGTTATTGATAATAACCTCCGTGAGTCTTGAAGATACTTTTCCGCCTGCCAAAACGGCCGGCTCTTCGATAACTTGTCGGATTTCCGTACGTTGAAGTTGCGGAACGAAAAACTGCGAATAAGCAATATATTCCGGAAGATTTTTAAAAACGGTGCATTGCGAAATAAAATCGCTTCGCATCGTAAAAATCACATAGACAGGGAGTTTTTCTGCGATTGAAATTCTGATTGTTTCCAAAAGTAAATTTATTGCCGTGTACGATTCGTCCGAAGGTCTTCCTTGATTGAAATTTTCAATATTGGTGAAAACCTCTTCAAATTGATCGGCAATAATCAAAAGATTTTTTCCTCTGTTGGAAATATCTTCCCCTTCTTTAACATAGCAATCCGAATTTTTGTATAAATCAACAAGTGATGAGAAACCTTGTTTTAATTGTCTGAAACAATAATCTTTATCGACGTTGATTTGTTGGGCGAAGGCTTGAGAAAGACTATCAAGAGGATTTTTTTTCGGTTTAAAATCGGCTATAATCCAAGAATTATATTCCGCTTTGAAAAAACCGGCTCTGATATACGGTACGACTCCGGCATACACCATTGATGATTTACCATCGCCCGATGCACCCGTTATAAACGCCATCTTGTTTTCTTCCAATAACTTAACAATCTGACGTATATGCAAATCCCGCCCTTTGAAGAAGATACTTTCCTCTTCTGTAAATGGTCTTAATCCCGGATATGGACAAACGCGAGCCGTCATAACTTTTTTTATTTTTCCTTGAATTTTGTAGTTTGTAATTTACATTATCAAAAAAAATGCCAATTTTTAATAGCGAAAAAACGGCGTAAGAAATAGTCTGTTATATTTCTTACGCCGTTTTATTATTTTTTTCTAAGGACGTTAAAAATACGTTCTTTTTTAACTCATTGCCATCATTCTGTTGATACAAACGACGGCTTTTTCAGCCAAATGTTTGGGTATATCAACTTCAGGAAATTCGTATTTGAGAGTTAAATAAATCTTTTTCAACGAATTACGTTTCATATTAACGCAGACGTTGAGCGGGTGTCCGTTTTCGTTGGGCACGGGAATAAAAGTTTTTTGCGGGCTGCGTTTTTTCATTTCGTAGAAGATACCGGGTTCGGTTGCAACAATAAATTCGCTGTCTGGTTCTTCGTAACTTTTTTTCAAGAGGAAAGATGTTGCACCGATGAAATCTGCTTGCGATAGAATGTTTTCGTTACATTCGGGGTGGGCGAGAACTTTTGCCGAAGGGTGTTCCTCTTTGAGTTTTTTTAGGGCCTGAGCATCAAAATGGTCGTGAACATGACATCCTCCGTCCCAAATTACCATATTTTTTCTGCCGGTAATTTTTTTGACATAATTTCCGAGGTTTTTGTCAGGACCGAAAATTATTTTTTCGTCTTCTGGCAGTTGAGATACGATTTTTACTGCGTTTGACGAGGTTACCACTATATCAGTTAATGCTTTAACTTCAGCCGTAGTATTAACATAGGAGATAACAGTGTGTTCGGGATATTTTTTTATAAATTCCGAAAGTGTTTTTTCGTTGATAGAATCTGCAAGCGAACAAGAGGTTGCTAAATCCGGAATCAAAACTTTTTTGCTCGGGGAAAGAACTTTAGCGGTCTCTGCCATGAAATGAACGCCGGCAAAAACTATGATGTCAGCGTCAGTTTTAGCGGCTTGTTGTGACAGACCGAGACTATCGCCGGTGTAGTCCGCAATTTCTTGAACCTCGTCGGTTGTATAATAATGTGCCAGAATTACGGCGTTTTTTTCTTTTTTCAATTTTAGAATTTCTTGACGCAAATCAATTCCATCCGGCACGGGCATATCTATATGACCGTTTTTTAATGTAATTTTTTCCATAGTCGTAATAAAATTATAGTGCAAAATAAATGATTTTCTAAGATATTTGCAAAAATTATTTTTTTATTTTGAGATTTTGAATTAAATTTGCTCTGAAAAAAAATGTGCATTTTGCAATACCAAAGCCTAAAGTTTGGATTGATATTTGCATAAAGCCTTTGGATATAATAACAAATTAATCAAATCATGATACAGGACGGCAAAATAGAGATTAAAGAAGCTGACGATACTCCCGCAGTATTGTTTGATGCTGCGGGTAACGTTTTGAAATTTTCAGGACCGTCGTTTCCGGAAAATGCGCCGGATTTTTATAATCCGATAATTGCGGAAGTCTGCAAAATAGACCCTAAAAGTGAAGGTACGCTCGTAATCGAATTGGATTTTTCGATTTTGAGTTCTGCCTCTAATAAACTTATCTATGAAATGCTCGTTAAATTAGAAAAAATCATGTACCTTGGCAAAAAAATGTTGGTAAAATGGTATTATGAAGGTTTTGATGAGGATATGCAAGACGAGGGTATAGGGTATAAGGCAAATTTAAAAATGGATTTTGAACTTTGCGAAAAATAGTTTACTTTTGTGGCGAAATTCGTAAGGAAGAAATTTTGGCTCCGTAGTTTAGTTGAATAGAACGTAGGATTCCGGTTCCTAAGGTCGCGGGTTTGAGTCCCACCGGAGTCACATCTCTTTTTTAAAAGAACAAAAATAGTAAAAGGTTGTACAAAAAGTACGACCTTTTTTTGTTTTGTTGTGGTATGCTTTTTATTTGAAAAAAAAATCCGCCGTTTGAAAAAAAATATTCAAGCGGCGGATTTCTTTTTTAGAAAAAAGAGTAAAATGTTATTCTTTCTTTGCTTTCTTTTTGAAATTGATGTTGAACGACATTAACATTGAGGGCAAGAACAAAAGGTTTGTGAACATTGCCACAAAGAGCGTAATATCAATCAACAAGCCTAATGCTATCGTTCCGCCGAACTGAGAGAAACAGAAAATCATAAATCCTGTTAAAAGTATTATTGCTGAATAAATAATACTTACGCCCGTTTCTTTTAGCGATTCGATAACGGATTTGTGTGTATCATAGTTCGTCGCATTGAGTTCGTGTCTGAATTTCGTGAAAAGGTGAATAGCATTATCAACCGAAATACCGAATGCGATATTAAACACCAAAATTGTTGAAGATTTTAGTCTGATGCCGCAGAAACCCATTATTGCCGCCGTTACAATAAGCGGAATAAAGTTAGGAATTATTGAGATGAAAACCATTCTCCATGACGAAAACAGTCCTACCATACAAAGCGAAATCAAAATTATTGCTAAAACTAATGATTGAACCAAATTGTCAATAAGTTTGAGTGAACCGAATGCAAAAATCACCGATGTACCGGTTATATCGCAAGTGTTTTTCTCAGGCGGGAAATAATGGTTCAGGATTTTTTGAATGCTGTCGGTTACGGTAACCATTCTGACGGTTCCTACGTCGGCTATTCGCATCTGAATTCTTGCACGTGAATAGGTTGAATCAATCATGGATTTTACCAAGTTTCCTGCCATAGGATTGTTTTGAGCGGCCTGCTGATTGCCTTTCAAGTAGGGCATTATAAACGGTAATTCTGATTGCATGGGTAATGAATAAAAATCGGGATTGCCGTTGTAATATGCTCTGCGGATAATTTTCAAAGCATCGGCTATTGAAGTGCCGTGTGAAAGACAATTGAAATATGTCAAAGAGTCCTCTATCGCTTCTATCTTTTTGATAGTGTTGATGTTAAGAAGTCCTTTGTTTTTCTTTGTGTCGATCGAAATTTCTAACGGAAGAATACCGTTCATCTCTTTTTCAAAGTATTTCAAATCCACGTATGTCGGATTATGTTCCGGCAAATCATCAACTTGAAAACTTTCGTTTTTCAAAAGCGTCATGCCGAAAATCGAAACGGCAACAATAACTATTGTTGCACAATAAATGAGTTTTCTTTTGTTTTCAACGAGATAAACGAATTTATCAACGATTTTGTTAACGAATTTCGTATCCAAATGTCTTAATTCTTTTTCGTTAGGAGGTGCAACATAACTGAAAATCGAGGGAACCATCAAAACAGATAAGAAAAACATCATTATAATGCCTAATGTTGCAATCAAACCGAATTCCATAAGCATTTCGTTGCCCGTGATAAGGAATGTTGCAAAGCCGGCAGCCGTTGTGAGGTTCGTCAAAAACGTAGCTTTTCCGACCTGTGTTACGGTTTCAAAAAGTGCTTTTTCTCTGTCGTGGATTTCTCTGTAAACATAATGGTATTTGTTTAACAGATAAATCGTGTTAGGAACACCGATAACAATGAGCAGAGGGGCTAACATTCCACTCATCATCGTCATTTCAAAATTGAAAATAGCCATAATCGCCATCGTCCAAATCACACCGATAAAGACAATCAAAACCGCCCAAGCCGTAGTTTTGACACTTTTGAAAAACATCATAAATATCAGTGCGACAACGATTAACGAGATTATTGCAAAAACCACCAACTCGTCCCTTACCATTATCATAAGTCTTGACCTTGTATACGGCAAACCCGAAATATGATAAGGCGAATTGTTTTCTTGAGAAAATTCCTGAACAAAACCTTCTATCCCGGCAACCATAGCATCACGTTTTTTGCAATAAATGACCTCAGGGTCGCAGGTTATCGCCAAAACGTAACAATTATTGTCGGTATAAAGCATTTTGTCATAAAACTTAAATGCTTTTACGAGGTTGAAGCAAGAGTCTAATTGAGCCTGTGTTTGTGGTTCTGGATCAAATATTTTGTTAGCGACAAACTTTTTCTCAGTTGTGTCTTTTCCAAGGTTAATGGCATTAGCGTAAGAGAGAATACTCGTAACGCCTTCCACCGTTTTGATTTTCTCTTGAAGTTTCAAAAGATTTTTGTACTTATCAATCGTAAGAAAATCCTTGTCTTCAAAAGCGCAGACGATAAGGCTTGCATCTTCGCCGAAAGTTTTTCTGAAATCCAAAAACCTTTGATATGCCGTATCGCTTTCGTTCATCATAAGAGCCGTAGCGTACTTCATTCTGAGGTTTTTCATGTTGTAACCCATAAAAACCGTAATGATACCGATTATTATCAGTATGATTTTCCTGTTTTTAAGGATTGCTTGAGCTACTTTATTCCACATAATTTTTAATCTATTTTTACGGAAACACTTCCTATATTTTTACCGTCAGCAAAAACGTCAGCCTGATAAACGCCGCCTGAGAGTACCTCTCTCGAAATTACGTAAACTACTGCGTTTTGAGCTTTGCCGTCATAATTAATGTTTTTCTTAGCCGAATAAGCAATTTCTTTGCCTTGATAATTGAAAAATCCCGAACTCTCGTTCATCAAAATACTTCCGTCCGGTTTTACGAGTCTTACCAAGAGGTCTTTAGAACCTTTTTTAGTCATTTCGTTTTCGTTCAAAGTGAACGTGATACGGAATTTTTGTGTTTTAAGGATTCTTGTGGTTTCGTTGTCGCGGTCGTTAAGAGCCGTCAGCCTCATACCTTGAGCCTTGAGGGCTTCAGCTTCTTTGACTCTGCCTTGCAAAGAATCTTTTACATTTGTTAATTGACGGTTTTCGTTGCGGGCATTGCTTAATTGTCCGGTCAAACGGCTGTTTTCTTCCGTTAAAATTTGGTTTTTGGTATTAAGACTATCAATTTGAACAACAAAACTGCGCATAATAGAACGCATGGTTTCGATTTCTGCCTTATACTTTTTAATAGAATCGAGATTTGAGGCTTTTGTGCGTTTGAGATTTGCCATCAGTTCTACGACTTTAGCTTTTTGTTCCTCTAATTGTGCGTTGATTGTATCGTTTGTAGTTCTTAATTGATTATAACTGTCCACAATCATTGCCATTTCTCTGTTGAGAGAATCTTTTTGGGAGTTTCCCGTTTCGATTTGAGCGATGAGGTTGTCAGCCTCTTCTTTTTGTGCGTTCATGCTAAAAAGCAGATATATAATCAATATTGTTTCTGCTATGACCGCCGCCGCCAAAATTTTTGTTAAAGACGACGAATTCTTTTTTTTCGAATTGTTTTCTTGCATAATGATTTTTATAAAAAAAATTATACGTAATCTTCACCGTATTGTGCTTTTACGCTGTTAACTATATTTCTGATATTCTGTTCGTTAGCTTTTGGTACTATTAGCAAAAGTTTATCGCTTTGAGCGATGATATAATCTTTCAGACCATCTACAACCACGAGTTTGGAGTCCGAGTTGATAATACAACCTGTTGTGTTAGAGCATATTACTTGAGTTCCGGCGATAGCGTTGCCGGAGGAATCCTTGATAGAGTTTTCGTAAAGCGAGCCCCATGTTCCAAGGTCGGACCATTGAAACAGAGCCGGAATTACATAAATGCTTTCGTGGTTTTCCATAATGCCGTAATCTATTGATATATTGGCACATTCTGGATAAATATTGTTGATAAACTCTCTTTCGTTTTCGGTATTGTAAATATCCCAGCCTTTGGAGAAAAGGTCATCAACGGCGGGCAGATATGCTCTGAAAGCGTTTACAATGGCGTTTACGTTCCATAAGAAAATACCCGAATTCCAGAAAAATTCGCGGCTTTCCAAAAACATTTTAGCCATTTCCAAGTCGGGTTTTTCCGTGAAAAGTTTTACTTTGGTAACTTCATTTACATCAAGCGGATTTTCACCGATTCTTGAGTCTATTTGGATATAACCGTATCCTGTTTCGGGGCGGTTAGGTATGATTCCGATTGTAAGAAGCACGCCCGAATTGAATTTAGTAAACTGCAATCCTCTGAAAATCGTTTCTTCAAACCCCCTGTCATCGCCGATATAATGATCTGCGGGCGATACAACGATGTTTGCGTTAGGATTTTTTGACATGATTTTGTAAGAGGCGTATGCAATGCACGGAGCCGTGTTTCTGCGCAAAGGTTCCAATAGGATATTGTTTTTGTCAAGTTCGGGCAACTGTTGGCAGACCAAATCTTCATAAATTTCCCCGGTAACGACAAAAATATTCTCTTTCTTGCAGATTTTGGAGAATCTGTCAAAAGTTTGTTGTAATAAGGTGCGTCCTGTCCCTAAAATATCCAAAAACTGTTTAGGACATTGAGTCCGGCTTTTAGGCCAAAAGCGGCTTCCTATGCCGCCTGCCATAATTACACAAAAATTATTTTCGTCTGTTTGTGCCATATAATTCTGCAAATTAAAATTTAGCAAAAGTAATTCTTTTTTTTTTATCAATAAACAAAAAAAATGTTAATGAAGTTATTTTTTAGCATGGAATTTGTAATATTCCGAAGTGTTTTAATGATGTTTAAGGTTTTAGAGATTTGTTTATAAGGAAAAGCGGGCGTGAATTTTTCTTCAAAAAAAGTAAGATTCGCATCCGCTTTTGATTTAAAAAAACGTTGAATAAAAGAAATTTAATGAAAAAAAATCCTTAAAAAAGCACTTTATATAAAAAAAATGTTTTATCTTTGCGGAGTTAATCAGTATTATAAATTAAAAAATACAATTTAGGAAATAAATGGCAACAACAGCAGATTTGAAAAACGGCTTGTGCATCAATTTCAACCACGACATTTACACTGTGGTAAGTTTTCAACACGTAAAACCGGGTAAAGGACCTGCTTTCGTGCGCACCCGTTTGAAAAGCCTTACTAACGGTAGGGTTTTGGAGAATACATTTTCTTCGGGACACGAAATCGACATTACGAAAATTATCCGTCGTCCTTATCAGTATCTTTATAAAGAGGGTGATGCGTTCGTATTCATGCAGCAGGAAACATTCGAACAGATTAACGTTCCTTTGAGCCACATCGAAAATCCCGACCTTTATCTTGACGGTCAGGAAGTTGATATTGTAATTCAGGAAGAGACAGATACGGTTTTGACGGTAGAGCTTCCTCCTTTCGTAGTAATGGAAGTAACTTATACTGAACCCGGTCTTAAAGGTAACACCGCTACTAACGCTACGAAACCTGCAACGGTTGAGTCAGGTGCGGAAATCCGTGTACCTTTGTTCGTAAACCAAGGCGATAGAATCAAAATCGACACAAGAGACCGCTCATACGTTGAAAGAGCTAACTAAAAATGTTTTTTTACGGTCGGAAAGGTTTTACTTTCTGACCGTAATTTTACCTGATGAAAAATAAATAATCTAAAATCTTTTTTGGTTCTTTTTTCTTTGAAAAGGTCTTTTTTTTAGAAAAAAAGAACTGCTCCACCGGCTTGAGGCGAATTTTTTTTACTTTTGAGGAGAATGGTGAAAAACGGCAAAACGGCATTAGCTGCAGACAGATTAAAGTTATATTCGTTCAAGCTCAGAGCGCTTTTGGACGTTACTAAGAATATTAATGCCAATTTGCCGATTCCGGAATTTTTAGAATCATACAAACGTCTTCTTACGCAAGAACTTAGTATCGGTAAAGTACTTCTTTTCATTAAGGAAAAAAACGATTGGCAAATCAAAATTAAAACTTCTGTCGAACTTGAGGATTACGAAAATATTGATATTGAGAGGGATTTGTTGCCTCTCAATGAGATAACTTTTTCGATGTCGAATCCTGTTTTCAAGGGTTTTGATTTTATAATTCCCGTGATTCAGGACGGCACACCGCTTGCATACGTTTTAATTGGTGATTTTGACGGTGAGCAAAAAGGTATTGCGCCTTCTATCAGAAATCTTCTTTTTATCCAAACATTATCTATAATAATTATTGTTGCAATAGAAAACCGCAGAATGCAGGAATTGATTTTGCAACAGGAGAGATTTAAAAAGGAGATGGAGATGGCCTCGGAGATTCAAAATTTTTTGGTTCCTCACGAAGACATTTTCAAAAACGAAACGAGGCTCAGTTTAAAAGCGTTTTATATGCCTCATTACGAGGTCGGCGGTGATTATTACGATTTTGATTACTTGTCGAAGGATGAAATTTTCTTTTGTATTGCCGATGTTACGGGCAAAGGTATGTCGGCGGCAATTTTGATGAGTAATTTTCAAGCGAGCTTGAAGGCTCTTATCACCTCACAATCGGATTTAACTCTACTTGTAAAACGCCTTAACAGAATCGTTGTTAAAAATACAAACGGAGAGAGGTTCATAACCTTATTTTTAGGACGTTATAATTTCAAAACCAACGAGTTACGTTATATTAATGCCGGTCATAATGCTCCCGTTTTGTATGACAGAGTAACGGGCGAAAAACAATTTCTTGAACTTGGTTGTCAAGGTATGGGTATGTTAGACGAGATTTTTCCGAGGGAAGGTGTTATTACTTTGACGCACGATTCCAAGCTTTTGTGTTTTACTGACGGTGTTGTGGAATTGGATAAAGACGGCATAGATTATTACGGACAACAAGTTGTAGAACAACGTGTTGGCAACGATTCCGGCATTTCAGAAACTATCAGCGGTATTCTCAGCGATCTTGACATCAACCGTTCTAATACTAAACTTTTCGATGACATTACCCTTTTGGGTATAGATTTTTACGTTAGCAAAAAGTAATAAAAAAAAACGGAAACTTTTTTTAAGAAAAGTTCCCGTTAAGAAAAATGAGGTCGGTAGCGGAGTCGAACCGCTCTAGACGGTTTTGCAGACCGATACCTAACCGCTTGGCTAACCGACCGTCTTTTGTTTTTCAACGGTGCAAAGATAAATACTGTTTTTGATTTCTCCAAATTTTTTTATACTTTTTTTTCAAAAACTAATTTTTCGACAGCTGCGATAAACGTATTTTGCGAAAAAGGTTTTTTCAAAACAAGGTTAATTCCCTTTTCTAAAGCCTCTTTTTCGATTTCTGGATTTACTTTTACGGATGTCATTAAAACCGGAACGTCTTTATAATTAGGAATTTTTCGTATTTTTTCAACAAATTCCATTCCGCCAGTTTTGGGCATTAAATAATCTGTTATGATTAATTTCGGTGCGTGCGATGATGAGGCAAATTTTAAGGCTTTTTGCGCTGAAGAAAACGGAATAACTTCAAAATCTTCGCATTTCAATGTGTATTCCGATACAAAAAGCGAACTGTCAGAATCATCAACTAATAAAATCCGTATTTTGTCCGAATGTTTTTTGTTGCCGGTCGGATTGATTTCTTTTGAATAAAAAAGTTCAGCGTTAGGGTGGCGGATTATGGTTTCTAAAATCGAAAAATTATCCGAAAATTTCAAAAGATACCCCCTTGCACCGGCTTTTATCATGGAATCTATGTATATTTTTTCGTCATAAAGCGATATTCCTATTATAATAAGTCCCGGATGACGGGTTATCGCTTTTTGTGTTGTTTCGATTCCTGAAATGTCGGGCAGCTCAATGTCCATGAAAATAATATCGGCATTACAATCCTTATCTAAGGCTTCCAGAAACTCTTTTGAACTACCGTATTCCGCAATCACTTGATTGCCGCCGACTTTCCTTAAAAGTAGTTTAAAAGATTGTCTGAAAGCTTTTTTGTCGTCTACCAATATTACTTTTTTTTGTTCCATCAGTGTTAATTGAGCACCACAATGTTAATTTCTAATCCTTTTCCGATGTCTGTTGTCATGTTGAATTGTCCGTTAAAATTAGATACTCTTCCCATGATGTTTTTCAGACCCGAAACTTTTTTGTCTTTGATTTCTTCCAAAACTTTTTCCTGCGAAAAACCTACTCCGTCGTCAGAATATCTGAGTCTTGTATAATTGTTTTCGGTTTCAAGCATCAAAATAAGTTTTGTGGCGTGAGAATATTTTATCGCATTCGTAAATAGTTCTGTAACAATTCTAAAGAGCGAGGTTTTAAGCATTTTGTTGGCCGGCTCTTCAAAATTGCTACATTCAAAAATCAGTTGTATGTTGCTTCCCGTGAAAATATGTTTTGATTGATTCTTGATACTTGCTATGAGTCCAAAATTGCTTAAAATATCGGGCATCAAATCGTTAGCAATATTTTTTGACTCTTTAATTGCCTCAGTTACAATCTCTTTCATTTCTTCAAAAATATCCGGCATTTCGGTCAAAGATATTTTGCTTGATGCCAAAAGGTTGAGGTATGTTATAAGGCTTGTTAAATATGAGCCGATACCATCGTGAATATCTTTTGAAAATCTTAATCTTTCGTTTTCTTGTGTTTCGACGATGGTGTTGAAAAGTTGTTTGTCAAGGTCTTTCCTAAATGAAATATCTCTTATGACATTTAGAATGTAAATATTGTCGTTATCCAAAGAAAAACGGTTGATATGAAGTTCCGTCGGGATAATTCTTCCTGATTGGGCAATTAAATAAGTTTCAAATGGTTCAGCTGGATTATTTAAAGCAGATTTCATGTTTTCTAAGAATTTTTCATAGAAAAGCGGTTCTAAGAAACTGCCTGCCTCAGAGTTTACGATTTCCTCTTTGGAATATCCTAACAGATTGCAACCCGTTGCATTAACGTCCGAAAACTCGAATTTGTCTTTTTGTTTGTCGTAACGGTAAACGGCTATTGCGTCGTTGTTATTATTGAAAAGTGTACGGTATTTTTCTTCCGAAATTCTCAAAAGTTCTTCGGCTTTTTTGCGGGCGTTGTTATAACGTTGAGTCGCAATTCTGCTGTACATTATCGGAGCGATAAAATCTCTGATGTTTTCGAGTTTTTCTTTGAATTTATCGGTATAATTATCGTTTTTGCCTGCCGCTGCAATAATTCCTATTACGTTTTCTTGATAAATTATCGGAACGCAAATCATGCTTTCGACTTCGGCTTTTGTAAAGAAAAGTTGCGAAACATCATGACGCTGAGTTATAGTTTTTTTCTTTATAACTGAAACGGCAATATCGTCTAATTCCTCTAAATCAAATACATAATTCTTATCTGATTCTATTTCACCAGAATAAATCGAAGGGCATACGAGTTTGTTTTCTTCGTTGAAAAATCCTATAACTCCGTAATCGAGTTCTATGTATTTTAAGATTTCTTCCAAAAGTCTGGTATACAGATTGCCTTCGCTTGCCGACAAGAATATTGATGCGATATTGTTTCGCACAGTCAGTTCAGTTTGAGAGGCCTTCAGGTTTTGTTGAGTGAGATAATGTTGAAAAAGTTCGTTTTTGAGTTTTTCATTTGTTTTTTTGAGTTGCAAATGCGTTTTTACGCGTGCGATAAATTCTGAAATTAAAAACGGTTTTTTTATGTAATCTACACCGCCGGATTCAAATCCTTCCAAAAGACTTGATTCATCAACTTTTGCTGTTAAGAAAATAATCGGAATATCTTTGAACGCCAAATCGGCTTTTACCCTGCGGCAGACTTCAAAACCGTCTACTTTGGGCATCATAACGTCCAAAAGTATAAGGTCTACTTTATTGTTATTTAATATTTTAACAGTATTTTCACCTTCGCTTTCCACTATTACTTCATACTCCGGTTCGCTGCTTAAAATATCTTTTACCAAAAGCAGGTTAGACATACTGTCGTCAACTACAAGTATTGTTGATTTTTCCATTTTGTTATTTTTTCCGTTTTATGTGGGTGCTAATATACAAAAAAAAATAGGGAAACCAAAAGTTTTCCCTATTTTTTTGTTGCCCAATCAGGGGTCGAACCTGAACTCTCCTGATCCAGAGTCAGACGTGTTGCCAATTACACCATTGGGCAGTCAATTCCTTATTTATGACGGCGCAAAGGTAGAATGTTTTTTCGTAATAAAAAAATTTTTTTGAAGTTTTTTTTATAATTTTTTTTTCGTTTTTTTGAGAAAAAGTTTTTACCTTTGCGCCCGATTCCCGTGGCTAAGGATTTTTTTTAAGAAAAAAGAAAACAGCCGTGCGATGGGAAATTGAAGTTTTTCAATAAAAATTCAATTTTGAGTAACACATTTATTTTTTATTAAACAATGAGAACATTTGATTTAAAAGGTACTAAAAGAGAACAAATCGGTTCTAAGTACGCAAAACAACTCCGTAAAGAAGGTCAAGTACCTTGCATCGTTTACGGTAACAACACTCAGATTAACTTTTCAGTTGATCAGAAAGAACTTAAAGGTGCGGTTGTAACACCTCACGTTTATATCGTAAATCTTAACATTGACAATCAAGTAATTCCTACTGTTATCAAAGATCTTCAGTTCCATCCTGTTACTGAAGAGGTTCTTCACGCAGATTTCTACGCATTTGCTCCGGATCAGGCTATCAGCGTAAAACTTCCTTTGAACCTTGTAGGTCTTGCACCCGGTGTTAAAGTCGGTGGTAAACTCAAACAATCAGCAAGAAAAGTTACCGTTAAAGGTAAAGCAGCTGATTTGCCCGAGAAAATCAACGTTGATATCAGCTCTTTGGAACTTGAACAATCAATCAAAGTTGGTGATCTTAAATTCGATAATATTCAAATTACTGATCCGCAGGACGCATTAATCTGCCGTATTCTTGCTACAAGAGCAACGGCTGCTGCAGCTGCTGACAAAAAATAATAGAAATTGAAATATCTTATCGTCGGACTCGGCAATATCGGTGCTGAGTACGCAAATACAAGACACAATATAGGTTTTATGGTACTCGATGCCTTTGCTAAGGCATCGGGTGCTGTTTTTTATAGCGATAGGTATGCTGATAGGGCAGAGGTGAAATATCGCGGCAGGACTTTAATTTTAATAAAGCCTACGACGTTTATGAACCTTAGCGGCAAGGCCGTTAATTATTGGGCTCAACAAGAAAAAATTCCGATCGAAAACATACTTGTTATCGTTGATGATTTAGCATTGCCTTTCGGAGTCTTGAGACTGCGTCAGAGTGGTTCGGAGGCTGGTCATAACGGTTTGAAAAACATTACCGAAATGTTAGGCACGCAAAATTATGCTCGTTTGAGATTCGGCATCGGTAATGAATTTCAGAAAGGTCGTCAAGTGGATTATGTTCTCGGAAAATTCACTTATGAGGATATTAAACGCATCGAAACCCGTACAGAGGTTACTACACAAGCGATTTACGGTTTTGTAATTGACGGAATACAAAGAACAATGAATAATTTTAACGGAAAATAAAAGCAAATGCGTATTGATAAATTTTTGTTTAGTGTCAGATTGTTTAAAACCCGTTCCATGGCATCGGATGCTTGTGGAAAGGGGCGTATTTTGCTTAACGGCTCGGCAGTAAAACCTTCGCGTGAGGTAAAACCGGGTGATGAGGTTTCCGTTAAAGTTAATCCTATTTTCCGCCGTTACAAGATTTTAAACCTTTTGAAGGGTAGGGTAGGAGCTTCAAAGGTTCCCGATTATATCGTAGAAACCACTCCTGAGGACGACCTTTTCAAATTGAAGACAATGAATGAGATTTCGCATCTTTCTTTCGGTGTTAGGGACAGAGGCACAGGCCGTCCTACAAAGAAAGACAGACGTGAAATCGACCGTTTTTATGATGATGCTGAAGACGATGAGGAATATCTTGAAGGTTTTACGCCGGATTTTTCCGACTAAGATCCTTAATTTTTTAGCTTTTGAGTTCTATTCCGCTTTTTTCCAAATTACCGCCTTCTATTTTCGGATAATGTTTATAAAGTTTTAATTCTATTCCTGAAATTCTTGGAAAATCATTTTTTAGTCTTTGCATTATCCTGTATGCTAAATTTTCGATTAAGTTACAAGGTGTAAGTGTTTCAGCTTTAACGGCTTGGTACACCAAAGAATAATCTGTTGCATCAGACAGATTATCTGAAATACCAGCTGTTAAAGTATCGCATTTGAAACTCAAATTTATTGTAATATCGTTTCCTTTGTTGCGTTCTTCTTCTGTTGTACCGATATTGGCATAGAATTTCATGCCTTCGAGAATTATTTTTCCCATGTTTTTAATGTTTTTTTTAAAAGAAAATTACCGCAAATGTAATACCAATTTTTTTTTAAAATTAGCAGCCTCAAAAATGCACTTGAGGGTTGAATTTGCGTTTTTTTGTTTATAAAAAATATTTTTGTATTTTTCTTCAAAAAAAATTATTTTTGCGGACAAAAATAAAAACCGCTATGAAATATTACGACCCAAGAGCAGACGTATTGTTTAAAAAAATTTTCGGACGGAACGAAGATTTGACAATTAGTTTTTTAAATGCGATGTTGCCATTGGAAGATGATGAAAAAATCATCTCGGTTGATTATCTTCAGCCGGAAGTTTTGCCACAGATTCCTGACCTTAAAGACAGCATCGTTGATGTACTCTGCACCGACCAGAAAAAACGCACTTTCATTGTTGAAATGCAGATGTATTGGACATCGTATTTCAAACAGCGGGTCCTTTTCAATGCTTCAAAAATTTATTCTTCGCAGCTAAAAAAAGGCATGAATTACAAAACGTTGCAGCCTGTTTACGGTCTTAATCTTGTTAATGATATTTTTGACGAAACTTCTGAGGATTTTTATCATCATTATAAGATGTGCGAACCTTTGCACCCCGAGA
>JAFPYR010000098.1 GCA_017412115.1 Bacteroidales bacterium
TGGGAAATGCTTGTAAGAGACGTTAATGAAGAAGTTCAGAAAGAGTACGTTAATTTGTTGAGGTCGCTATTTAAATCTAACACTGCCAACAAGATTTTTCTGTTGGTTTACATGACTGGAATTTTGCCGATTATCAAAACCGAAACTCAATCTGCGCTGAATAATTTGGGGGAATATAGTGTAATAGATCCTGGTCAAACTGCTAAATATTATGGTTTTACTGAAAGTGAAGTAATTATATTATGCGAACAACACAATATGGACTTCAATCTTTTGAAACATGCTTATGACGGTTATATGATCGGCGACGAAAAGTCTGTTTTCAATCCTAATTCGGTAATGATTGCGATTGAAAAGAAAAATTACAACAGTCATTGGTCGAAATCAGCAGCCTACACAACCATCGAACATTATATAAAAATCGACAGCGATAATGTTCAGCAAAAAATTATCAAAATGCTTAATGGTGAAAATGTTACGGTAGATCCTATGTTTTTCCGAGAATCACTTAGTAAAATACGATGCTGGCGCAGTGTTTTAGCATTGTTGATAATTTTGGGATTATTGACATTCGATTCAGAAACTTGTTATGCAAAAATACCTAACAAGGAAACGGCTGAGATTTTAAGAGAAATTTTTCAAAAATAAAATGTAAAAAACAAAAATTATCCGTCAGCGTTGAAAGGCATTTCGCAACGGATAATTCTTGTCGGAATTAATTGGAGCAAGCGCAAAGCAAAACACGACGTTAAAATCGAAGTGGTGGAGCCGTGATAAGTTTTACATCCTTTCTTTTTCGTCGTTTCCTGCGCCGGTGCCTTTGTATTTCGATTTTGCCGGATTGAAACGGTATTGAATCTGCAAATAAAATTCCCGCGTGTCGTATGTGTCATAAATATTCATATAACCCATTTTCGACAAGGATTTTATATCGCGACGGGTGTCGCCCGTAATGTCTGAAACGCCAGCCTCAACATTCAGCGCACCGTCCAAAAACGATTTTGAAACGCAAAAATCCAATACAAAGTAGTTTGAGCGGAAATAATTGGACTCACAATGCCCTTTGCCATAAAAATTTACGACCAAATCAAACGTCCAGCCGCTTTCAAAATCAAAACAGTTGTCAAGTTCTGCCGTCAGACACGGTTTGTTGAGTTTTTCTGTAACCGACTGAGACTCAACCTCAAAACGCTGCTTTCTGAACGTCAAATCAAACTGCGGCGTGTAAAATCCGAACTCCGGCGCGGCAGAAAAATTCAACGCCAAACCCTGAACATGCCTGTCATAGTTGACAGGTCGGCTGATATGAACCTCAGGATTGTTGTAATCAACTGTGCCGTAATACATTATGTGATTTTTAACATCGCGGTACGAGGCGGAAAACTGCAAAAAATTCCACGAAACAAGATACGTAAAATCGCTGATTTCACGCGGCAAAAGTGCTGAATTTCCAGATTCAATAAAATAACGGCTGACATACATATACGAATTTCTTAGCATAAAATACGACGGACGTTTGGTCTTTTTCGTATATGAAAGGTTCATTTCAAAGTCGCCGGGCGAAAAACTAAGCGATGCCGACGGAAACCAACTGCTGTATTTTCTTGACGTTTCTTCGTCCAAAACTTCGCCGTTAAAATATTTAAAATCAACATCTTCGTAACGCAAGCCCGCTTTTAAACTCCATTTTTCGGAAAACTTGTAACCATACTGCAAAAATGCCGCTGTGGTAGTCTGACGGCTGCGGCTCTCAACCGTCGGAACAAATTCTTCTGCTCTGCTTTTGAAATTGTCGCGGTAGTCCGAAAAAATGTTTTCGCCGCCGAAATTAATTTTTCCGCCAAAAAGTTTATGACCCAAAACGAGTTTTTCCGCAAACATTTTGCTGTCAACTTTGTTCGACGTTGAAATTTGTCTGTCGTCCTGAAAATCAGCATTTTCGGTATTCATAGTGTTTTTGTCAACAAAATTTGTAAAAATATCGGCATTAAAATCAACTGAAAAACCGCCGACATTTCCGTTGTAATAGGCGTTGAGGGAATGTGAAAAATCCTTGTCGCATTTTGCGCGGCTGTCTTCCGCAATTTCGTCAACAAAATCTCCGTTTTTATACGCCATGAGACTGCCCTGAGCGGTTTGCTCGTCTTTGGAATCATCGTTGAACTGGTATTTAATTCCGGCAAAATTCTGCGCATTGAACTGATAATTGACACCGCCCGAATAACGCATACTACATTGCTTATAATCAACATTTTCCGACTGTTTTGTTTCCCACAGAGCATCGGTTTGTCTGAGGTCATAAGTCTCTGACTGCAAAAATGATTTGGTGTCGTAACAAAACACACCGCCGAAAACGTCCAAATTTCCACGCCGGTAATTAAAATTTAGTTTCGTAATATAATCACTGTATTCGCATATCGAGTACAGACCGAGAGCATCAAAACTGAAACCGTCGCCGACGGGCTTCAAAGTATAAATTTTGATTACGGATTCTACTTCCGCGCCGTATTCCGCGCCGGGATTGTTGATTACTTCAACGTATTTCACATTTTTAGGGTCAAGATTCTTTAACTCGTTGTCGTCCCGCACTTTAACGTTGTTGATGTAAATTTCGGGCGTTCCTTTGCCGAAAACTTCGATTCCGTCTTTTGTGAGCGTAACGCCGGGCAGTTTGGCGAGCATTTTGTCGCCGCTCAACGTCTTGGTTAGCAGCGTGTTCTGAACGTCCGTAACCATCGCACCGTCTTTTATCCTCGTTTTTGGCAAACCGGCTGAAACTGTGATTTCTTGAAGTTCCAAATCCGAATTTTTCAAAACGATTTTTTCAAAAAAGTCATTGACACTTAAAATTTTCGTTTCGTAACCAAGACACGAAACGCTTAAAAATTTTGCGTTCTGACTTTTTTCAACGGAAAATTTTCCGTTTTCGTCGGTGATTGTGCCGCTAAGGAAAACCGAGTCAGCCGACATCAAAACTACGTTTGCAAAAGAAACGGGCGAACCGCTTTCCGCGAAAATTCCGCCCGTTATCGTCTGGGCAAAAGATGCTGCACTCAAAAATGCAACCAAAATTGTTAATAAAAATCTTTTCATTTCGTTTGTGCGTTTTTAAATTTTTTACGCCGCAAAATTATGTCTGAGAAATTTCCCGCACAATAGCCGTTGCTGACCAAAAAAAGTCAAGTTGTTGAAAATAACCATGTTGCAATTTTGCAACACTTCGTTTTGCAACAAAAATCAGGTGTTGAAGGCTTGCAACAACGGTAAAAAATCTGTATTTTTGCGCCGTCAAAAAAAATGTTTTTAACATGAAATTTATAAAACTTCTGATAGTTTTGGCGGCGTTTTTTACGGCGTGCGAACACAAACCCGAACCGAATGTGTATTTGGTTTCGTCATACGATTTGCTGAAAAAAGGCGATTTGGACACTGCGAAACTTTTGGTTGAAAAGGCTGAGCGCAAGAGCGAGGCTGACGACGCGCTTTATTATTTGGTACGCGGTGCGGTTGCGGCGGCAACCTTGGAAAGGTCTTACCGTGATTTTGACGGCGCAGAAAAATGTATCAGTTTTTTTGAGGGCGATGACGAAAAATCTGCGTGGGCGCATTTCATAAAAGGCGAACTTATGTACAATTCTAACCGTTGGGAAGAGGCGGCGGTTGAGTGGCGGACGGCGGAAAAACTCGCTGCAAAAACCTCCTGCGACGAACTTAAATTCCACGTTTACTTGAAGTTGGTATATTTGAACACAAATTCAGGCAATTTTGACGGCATTGAATTTTGGTCGGAACAGATGCAGAAACACGTCGTTACAAATTTTGACAAGTCTGAATTTTATTATCAAAAATGTTTCATTCCGGATATGCCGACAGACAGTGTCAGGTTTTATGCCGAAAAAGCGGTCGAATACGCAGAAAAATCTCCGAAATTCTACGCCGGCATTTACAAATATTACAAATTGGCGGAGGTGGTAATGGACAAGGACGATTCTTTGTCTGAAAGCCTGATAATCAAGTCGTTTGATAACGGCGTACATTTTCAGGGGTATTCGATTTTGGGACAGATTTACCTCAGGCGCGGCGACATAAAAAAGGCGGAGGAGTATTTTTCAAAATCTACTGACGGCGTTTACTGGGTTGACAACGAAATCAAAATCAACAGACTTTTGGGCGAGTTTTATGCCGGTAAAAACGATTACAAAACGGCATACGGACACGCGCTTTTGAGTTCGGCTGCCAAGGACACAATGATTGCATTTTATCAGAACAGCGGCGTAAAAACGACGCAGACAAAATTTGCTGACGAAATCGAAAACCTCAAATTAAAATCCGCTTTTGAGAAGAAGATTTTTCTGACAATATCTGTTTCGGCAGTGATTTTGGCGGTTTTGGTTTTGACGGTTGTTTTTATGAAATTGAAACTTGTTGAACGAAAGCGCAAAATTTTTGAGGCTCAGCAGACGATAAACGGTTACAATCAGAAAATCAAAGATTTACAAAACACGAGTCAAGACAAAGACGATTCAGAGATAAAATTTTTGCAGCAAAAAGTCCAAGCCTTGGAGCAGAAATTTTCAGACGTTTATGTCCGTGGCAAAGAACTTTATTCACAGATACTCAGCGACAAAAAAATCGGCCGCTGGTCAAAAGAGGACTACAAAAATTTCATTGACTATTATCAAAGTGTTGATTTTCTGTTTGTTTACGGTTTTGAGACGGATTATGTAAGTCTCACCGACCGTCAGAAAATTTTTCTGATTCTATGTCATATTGGCAAAACCAAAGAAGAAATTATGCAGATAATGACCTTGGAAGACGGTTCGTTTCGGAGTATGAAATCAAGAGTGGAAAAGCAAAAAAATAATTGCTAAAGCGAAAAACTTTTGTTACCTTTGCGAAGAATCAAAATTGAAACGTCATGAGCAGATTTTTAGATTACGGAAATTCGGATTTTAGGAGTGTTAGAGATAGCAATTTTGTTGATAAATCGGGATTAATCAACGTATTAAACGAAAAAATTGGTAAGGAAAGTCGTTTTATGTGCATTTCTCGTCCGCGACGTTTTGGAAAGTCCGTTGCGGCAAAAATGATTTATGCTTATTACGACCGCTCATGCGATTCAAGGGAATTGTTTAAAGGCTTGGAAATCACCAAATCACCAGACTTTGAAAAGCATTTAAACAAATATCCGACGATTTATTTGGATTGGAATCGTTTTGCGGCAAAAGATAAAAATACCGTAGTAAAAGATGCTCAAATTGCCATAATAGAAGATTTACAACAAGTATATCCGTTTCTTGACAAAAACGAAACCCATCTTATGGACGCTTTGGAAGCCATAAATGACAGAACCGGCGACCGCTTTGTTTTCATTATCGACGAATGGGATATGCTTGTAAGAGATGTTAACGAAGAGGTTCAGAAAGAGTACGTTAATTTGTTGAGGTCGCTATTTAAATCTAACACTGCCAACAAGATTTTTCTGTTGGTTTACATGACCGGAATTTTGCCGATTATCAAAACCGAAACGCAGTCTGCATTAAATAATTTTGATGAGTTTAGTATTGTGCGTCCTGTTAAAACCGCTAAATATTACGGATTTACAAAAGATGAGGTAAGAAAAATTTGTGAGCGTTACAATATGGATATGTCATTGATGGAACATGCTTACGACGGATATATTTTCGGCAGTGAAAAATCGATGTTCAATCCTAATTCCGTAATGCTTGCTACCGAAGATGGTGAATATAATAGTCATTGGTCGAAATCTGCGGCATACACCACAATCGAACATTATATCAAAATCGACAGCGACAATGTCCAGCAAAAAATAATCAAAATGCTCAACGGTGAGAGCGTTACGATAAAAACCACAAGTTTTCGCAACGACATGAAAAATGTCAACAATAGCGATGACGTTTTGACACTTTTGGCGCACTTGGGTTATTTGTCATACAACCCGGAAGATAGCACGGTAAGAATTCCAAATACAGAAGTTGCCGAAGAGTTTGAACTTTCAATTGGTGAATCCGGGTGGGGCGAGGTTTCTGCTGCTCTGACTGATTCTTTAACGCTGATTAACAGAACGATAGCGATGGATGCGGATTATATTTCAGAGGCTTTCGATAAATACCGTTTTGAATCCTCGTCAATCATAAAATACAAAGACGAAAATTCGATGGCGTGTGCGATAACTATTGCGTATTATGCTGCAAAACGTTACTACAAAATCTACCGTGAACAACCGGCAGGAAAAGGCTTTGCAGACATGATTTTTGTTCCGCTTCACAATTCAACACGTCCGGCGATTGTTATTGAACTAAAACACAATAAATCAGCACAAGGCGCAATCGACCAAATCAAAAACAAAAATTATCCGTCGGCACTGAAAGGTATATTGCGACAGATAATTCTTGTTGGAATCAATTGGAGCAAGCGTAAAGCAAAACACGATGTTAAAATCGAAGTGGTGGAGCCGTGATAAGATTACATTCTTTGTTTTTCGTCGTTGCCTGCGCCCGTGCCTTTATATTTTGATTTTGCGGGGTTGAAACGATATTTTAATG
This sequence comes from Bacteroidales bacterium, assembly GCA_017412115.1. GTDB lineage: Bacteria > Bacteroidota > Bacteroidia > Bacteroidales > UBA3824 > UBA3824. The sequence goes on from JAFPYR010000098.1 coordinate 6,567, forward strand.
TAAGTGTTACAAGTCTTGTTTCAAAAAGTTTGTCCTGATGTAAGAAAATGTCGTGATTGTAGAAATCAACTTTTTGTGCTGACGTATTGAAAATGTCGGATACCGATAATTTTACATTTAGTGCGTCATTTAAGAAAGATTTTTGAATGTTGAAAGATGCTTTGAAAGTTTGATTCATTTCAACGTTTTCATAACTTCCCTCACTCATATAATCCAAATCCAATCCGATGATATATTTTTTCGGCAGAGAAAAATTGTTGTATAATTGAGCCATTGCTATCGGATTGTTCATATTCTTTGTTTTGCCGCAATATTCGGTTTTGAAAATCTGTCCGAAAATTCCTGCGTTAGCCGTCGCCCGCCAAATTCCGACCGCCGGTTGACAGCCTATAAAAAATTGATATTTATTGAGTTTGTCAAAATTTTCAACCGTTATATGCGTTATTTTGGAGTCGCCGCCGTATGTTCTTGAATGATTCAAAATCGGATTTTTTACCGCACTAAAAGACCCCATTAAATAATAGATTTTATAAACCACTTGAAATCCGAAATCATCTATAACAGAAGGTTTTAACATCGCATTTCCGCTGTGATACATGTATCTGTTAACATAACTCATACTGTTTCCGAGCATATAATATGACGGTCTTTGAGTCCGCCCCGTATAATTAATTGTCCAATAAACTCCGCCGTTTTGCGCAGATAATGAAAAAGACGGAAAAAATTCGTCATAATTTTTTTCAGCGGATTTTTCACCGAAAACATAATAATCGAAATAAATATGTTCATAACGGATACCCGCTGAAATTTCCATTTTTTCGGTTAAGTCAATATTATATTCGGCAAAAAATGCGTTGTTGTTTTCTCTTACTTTAACATCATTGTCGGAAATATAACCTTCTAAATTAGAGTAGGTTTCATTGGATTTTGATTTTGAAAACTCGTTACCGAAATTACATTTGCCTTTCCAAACGGGATAAGTCAAAATTATTTTCTCTGCGATTAAACTGTTATCGCGTTTTGATACGGAGTTAACATCGCGCCACCCGAAAGTTTGTCCGTATTCTGTGCCTGCTCCTATGTTTTTATTTTTTATGGACATATAGTCAAGATTAAAGTCGATGTCAAGGTTTCCCGCTTTGCCCGAATAGTAAAAGTTAGCGGAATTTTTCGGATTGGTTGTTGATTTTTTAGTGTTATTGATTTTTGTAAAATCGTACAAACTTCCGTTTGTTAAGACATCGGAGCCGGTGAATAAATAAGTTGTATATTCCTGATAATCATATTGATAAAATGCACCAAAGGAGTTTTTCGCGTTAATTTGATAATTAAAACCGCCTTTTCCCGAAAAGTCGCAATTTTTCACATAATCGTTGCCGGTATTGGTATTATAAAAATTCCAAACCGTATCGCCAAAATTCGTCTGCTGACAATCAACACCCGTTTTGGCTTTTCTTTTTTCGTAATAAAAATTGGTAAAAATATCAAGTTTGTTTTTTCTGAAATTCATATTCAACTTGTCTTTTTGTGAATAATAATTTCCGAAAATATTGTCGTTAGTAACGTCAAACGAAAAGCCCTCGCCGACTGCCGATTTTGTCGTTATGATAATGACGGAATTTGTTTCGGCGGAATATTTTGCACCCGGATTTCTGATAACCTGAACGTTTTTAATGTTTTCGGAATTTAGTTGCGTAAGTTCATTTTTGTCTTGAAGTTTTCTGCCGTTGATGTAAATTTCGGGTGTTCCGCGTCCGAAAACTTCAATTTCTTCACCGTTTTTTATAACGCCGGGGATTTTTTTCAAAACGTCTTCGGCATTGCCTTCTTTTGATAAAAGCGAATTTTCAACGGTCGTAACAATTGCACCGTTTTTAATTTGCGTGAGCGGACGGCGTGCGGAAACGGTGATTTCGTCAAGATTTACGTCGCTAAATTCCAAAACGGCGTTTATAACGGTTTCGGTCTCTGAGATTACTTTTGAAAAATCCGCAAAACCTATACACGAAATTTTTATTACGTTAGCGTTTTGCGTTTCAGCAAAATTAAAAATTCCGTTCTCGTCGGTGATTGTGCCTGACAAAATAGTTGAATCGTTTTGCAAAAGTACAACGTTTGCAAACGGAATTTTTGCACCGTTTTTGTCCGAAACCGTGCCTGAAATTTTTTGTGCAAAAGCGGCTGACTGAATCAAAACCGCTGTTAAAATCATTAACAAAATTCTTTTCATTTTTTTCCAAAAGTTTTTAAAAATTTTACGGTTGCAAAATTATGGAGGGGAAAAAATATTTTTTTATGCACCTTGCATGATTTTTGTTTAATAATCAATAAATCAGTTGTTTGCATTTTTATGTAAGATTAAATTGCAATATTTGTAAAAAAATCTTGCATTGTTGCAAGAAATCTTGCAGAATTGCAAATGTATGATTTTTTGATATTTAGATTTTTTTTTGCTAATTTTGCGGCGGAAAATTTAAAGCAATGAAAAAGTTAAATATTGTTGTAATTTTTATATCATTTCTTGTAACAACGGCGTGTTTTGAAAACGATGTAGAAAACACGGAAATTGCTATTTTACAAAATGATTCTGAGAAAAGAAATTATAAGTCGGACATTTTACCGAATGACGACGATACAAAACATAAACTTCATAAACTCTATAAACTTTATGGAATTAATTTAGACGAAATTTATAACGCCGCCTCTGAAATTGTTTCGCAAAAAGATTCTATATTAGAAGCATTAGACGTTGAAAATAAGGAATTTGCAATCTTGCAATATAAACGGAATGATAACAAAAGCGGCTTGATTTGTCTTATAATATTGTCTTTTGGTTTGGCGGTTTTATTGTTTTTAAGTTTTAGGAAACAACGCGTACTGAAAAAAATGATTTCTCAAAAAGATGAGGAAATTTTGATGTTGAAAAATAAACTTGATTTGGTAAAGAGTTTGAATAACAACGGCGAAAAGCTTTATTATCAGGTACTTACTAATAAATCAATTTCGACATGGACAACCGCCGACATGGTAAATTTCATTGAATATTACCGCACTTTAAAACCTGATTTTGTTGAAACGTTGGACAATAGTTATAAAAAACTTTCGCCGCGTTACAAAATAATTCTTGTGCTTGAAGATATGGGAAAAACGATTGAAGAAATTATGTTGATAATGTCGTTTGAAGAATCATCATATTACAGCGCAAAATCAAGAATCAACGGGGCGAAAAAATAATTGTAAAAGCGGAAAACTTTTATTATTTTTGTGGGCAAAACTTTTTTTGATTATGTGGAATCCTTAGGCAAAACGCATACCATACGGCATTCAGGGCTTTGAAATGCTCCGCCGCGATAATTGTTATTACGTAGATAAAATGCGCTTTATTCAAGAAATAGAGTACGCAAATAAATATTTCTTTTTGGTTCGCCCGAGACGTTTCGGAAAAACACTGACAATGACGATGTTAGAAACGTATTACGACATTAATAAGAAAGAAAAATTTGAGGAGATTTTTTCAGGGCTTTGGATTGGTGAGAATCCGACAAAAAACAAGAAATACGTATTTGATTTTGGAGTTCAACTTTTCGCTTGTAAACGGCGGAATTGAGGATTATAAAAATGATTTTGATGAGCATTGTGGACAACAAATGGAGTTTTTTGTTGAAAAATATGCTGATTTATTGCCACAAGATTCATTGGCAAAAGTTCAAAAAGCTACAAATGCCTCCAAAAAATTGGACGCCTTGTGTGAATGTGTTGCCAAATCCAATCAAAAAATTTACCTTTTCATCGACGAGTACGACAATTTTACAAACAACATCTTGTCAGACTACACACAACTTGGACGTTACATGGACGAAACGCACCGCACGGGATATTTGCGCACATTTTTTAATGCGCTGAAAGACGGCACGAAAACAGCGATAGAAAGACTTTTCATAACCGGAGTTTCGCCCGTAACGCTTGACGATTTAACAAGCGGATTCAACATCGGTACCAACTACACTACAGACGCAAGGTTCAACGAAATCACAGGTTTCACCGAGCAAGAAACCCGTGAAATGCTCACGTATTACAGCGAATATTTTCATTTTCCTTGTTCTGTTGATGAAATCATTGAAACCATTCGTCCTTGGTACGATAATTATTGTTTTGCGGAGGATTGTTTCGGAGAAAACAGTATATTTAAGCCGTCAGAAGTCTTATATTTTCTATGTAGGTTTTGCAATGACAATGAATTTCCGGATAGTATGCCTGATAGTATGAATATTTATTCTGACTTTCTAACTCCTAAAATGTTGATAAGGAAGGATAAAGATTTTAAATATGAAGCCGCAATAGTGAAACAATTACTTTCTGTTGGACATTATAACTTCGTACTAAAAGACGATTTTCCACCAGAAAATATAGCCAACAAAGATGTTTTTATAAGCCTGCTTTTTTATTACGGACTGATTACTATATGTGGTCAAGAGAACGGTCTGACTGTTTTTAAGATTACAAATAGGGAAACAGAAGAACAATTACGAGATTTTGGTGATGTACAAAGGTTTTGATTTGGAAAAATGCGAGGAAATTTTGAATTATCCTCCTAACTCCAACTGATTTTGAAAAAGTGCATTTCATAACGGGTTTGTTGACAGTGTAGCCGAATTTGTCGTGTTGATTTTGGTTATAATGGTATTGTTTACCGCCGATTTCGTAATCGTATTTTATATCGGAAAATCTGTCTTTGTAATCGCGCAGATTAAAAACATAAGAAAGAGAAAATGAGAGAAAATAACTTCCGTTTTTGACGTTTTTAATTTCGTAACCGCCATTAAAATCAGTGATTGTTCTAATTCGTTCCGGGTTTATTTGATGAGTAATGAAAATTTGCAAGCTGAAACCTTCAAGGGAAAAAGAAATATGTGTTGATGACTTAAATAAAAATTATCCGAAACTTTCGCCTCGTTACAAAATAATCCTTGTTCTTGAAAATATAGGAAAAAACATGGAAGTGATAATGCAAAATAATGTCTTTCGTCGAAACCTCATATTACAGCGCAAAATCAAGAATTAACGGGGCGAAAAAATAATTGTAAAAGCGGAATTTTTTCTCCACACTTTTCATTATCCGATATAAACTTGTTCCTTCGGGTACATATAATTCAGCGATTTAACGGGTGTGAAAAACGCTGCAACCAACGTCAAAGCCCCTACCCTACCAACATACATCAAAAACGTCAAAACAAGTTTGCTCGATGTTGATAATGAATCTGTTATGCCCATGCTCAAACCACAAGTACAAAACGCTGAAACCGTTTCAAAAATTATATTCACAAAATTGGTATGAGGATTTTTCTCCTCAAAAATCATCAACAAAAACGACCCTATAAAAATGAAAATCAGCGATAACATTATAACTGCAAATGCCGTTCTAACTGTACTGTTTGCAATTTTTCTTCGGAAAATTTCAATTCTGTCTTTCCCGCGCAAAATACTGGTTATCACCAAGAAAGCCACACCAAAAGTCGTTGTTTTGATACCGCCGCCTGTTGAAATCGGTGAGGCACCAACCCACATTTGAAAAATCAAAAGCATAACCGTCGGTGTTCTCATCAGAGAAATATCAACATCGTTAAAACCTGCTGACCTCGGCATCGTTGAATAATAAAACGAGTCAATAAATTTTTTCCAAAATCCTTCATGCGCAGTCAAAGTGTTGCCCCACTCAAAATACAAAAACGTTAAAGTACCAAATACAAACATCATCGTCGAAACAATAGCCGCAAGTTTAGTATTAACATTAATCAATCTCGGCTCATGGACATAACGCTTCCGATAAAAAATAACACGCTTTAAATTGACAAGTTTATGATACAAAAAGTTTTGCAAATTGATTAAGACAGGAAAACCGACTCCGCCTAAAATCGCAAGCACGGCGATAATAATTTTCAAAGCATAATTGCTGAAAATTTCAGGGTGCGTCATACTACCCGGAATAGTCGTAAAACCTGCATTGCAAAACGCTGATATTGAATTATATACAGAAAATTTCAGACGCTCATTAAAATCAGCAAAAATTCCGCTGTCACCAACGGCAAAATAAATGGCAAAACCGCCGAAAATTTCAATCGTAAAAGTATAAAGAACGATTGTCAAAATTATTTTTAAACCCGAACCCATGCCCTGTGTCCCGACCATGTTTCCAAGCATTTCATCGGCTTTAAAAGAACTCGTATCCTTGAAAAAATATGCAATAAAACAAGTAAAAGTCATAACACCAAGACCACCTATCTGCAAGAGTACCAATATGATAATCTGCCCAAAAAGCGTAAGTTTTTCTGCTGAATCCACACACTGAAGCCCCGTGATACTCGTTGCACTTGTTGCCATAAAAAGACAATCCGCAAAAGGCAAATTCCCGTTTGAAGCATTAGGCATTTTCAACAGACCAGCCCCGATGAAAACCAAAACAAAAAAACTCATGGCAAACAAAGCCTGAGGTTTTATTTTCGCAACCAAAATTTTGAAAGTTGTTTTGGAAAGTTCAATAAAAAAAACCGCGAAAATCAAAATATAAACCAAATCGGGACTTGTCAAAAACCTATACACAACTCCGTGATAATCAACGGAATCAAATACAAAATTGACATTAAAAAGATAAAAAAACATCATTATCAGCATCAAAATCCTAATGACGGTCATGTAGATTTTTTTTCCCCGTTTTTTTAGGAAAGACGGCATTTTGACGGAGAAAAAAACAAAATAAAAAAACAAATATGAATAATAGACTTTATGTAAAACAGACGTGTCGGTATTACCGCCCAAAAAACCGATTTCATAAACAGCTACGAAAAAAATGACAATAGAGGTATAAAACAATACGTTGTCTATTGCTCCCCGGATTTTTGAACGTTTGCCCTCCGAAAGTCCGTTTTTAAATATTTGTTTTAATGCGGTAATCACTTAATGCCTTGATTTTCACGATATTGCTGTCTATATTGATCGTTTTTCCAATTGCGGTAAGCTGCGTTGAATTTCAACACAAAATCCTCTTGCGGCGACGGTGCCGGATTCATCGAAAGTTTTCCCTGAGGATTCACCATATAATAAACCGGAAAGGCACGGACATTATAGCTTTTAAGTAATTCATTATCAAAACCGTACCACAAAACTTTCCATGTAACATCCGTTTCTTTTTTCAAAAATTCCGTCATTTTTTCCTTTTTGTCAGAAACGAAAATCATAACAATTTCCAAAACGTCTTCCGGGAAACCTTTGCGAATTTGTTTCAACAAATCCAAATCCGAATACGCCGCGTAACTATTTGGATTATAAAATGTTAAATACACAAATTTTCCTGAAGATTTTTGATAGGAATATTCCGCTCCCTTATCGTCCCTCAAGAAAATCTCCGGGGGAGCATAACCGCAAAGAAGCGTTGTAAATTTATCCGATAATTTTGCAGCTATCTGTCTGAAATCCTTTGTTTTAGACATCATCGCAACAGAATCCGCAACAGCAACCAAAGACTCTTTCGGAAACGAATCCGAATAATAAGAATCTTTCAAACCCTTGAGAATCAGATAATCAGCAAATTTCTCACCACCGACTTTCGGCTCTGACATCATTTTGCGTTTCAAAGTATTGTAACTTTTATCGTAAATACCTTGATATAAGTCTTTTATAACAATAGCCGAGGTTTTGCCGGAGGTAAAAATATTAGTAAATAATTCATCGAAAAGTTCCGCGTATGCAGGAGAATTTGTCAAAATTTCTTTACCAGTAAAAAGCTCTTTCACAATATCATCTTTACTGCGGTGATATGCGGTATAATCAAGCAAGGCATAACGGTATTTTTTGTAATCGTTAAAATACTGATTTTTTGCAGTAAACTTCTGATCAATAACATTTTCCATGCTATCAACAGTTGCCTTTGAAACGCCTTTAGCAGAATAAAAAACCTTTCCCATCGCCGAATTAAAATATTTTTCAAATTCGGGAATCAAAAGATTCAAATCTTCTTTGTCTTTTTGATTAATAACCTTAACAAAAAACTCCGCCTTTTTGAAATAAGGATTCAACTTATCCTGAAGCGTAATTTCTTGTTTTTCAGGCAATACGATTTCTTCTTTTACATTCGGACCAAGAAAAATGCGCCCTTTAAAAACCGTTAAATCAATATAAGCAACCCTCACCTCTTTGAGGTTGCCCGAAAAAGTAAAATTTCCATCGCTATCAACTTTAGCCGAAGCTATAAGTGATTCATTTTTAGTGATATAATCATCAATAACATACATTTTGAGTGTATCGCCGGCATAAGTTTTAGCTGTGCCAGAAACAGAGAATACTTGCCCCGTTGCACTCAAAGATGTTAAAAGTACAAGACAAAAAAATATATTTTTCAACATACTATTTAATACGTTTTCTTAATACTGCACCCGAATTGTAAACTTCAACGGTCTTTTCGTAACCGAGTTTTGAGGTAAGTTTTACGGCATCGTCCACATTTACAGCGATTTTTGCAGTTTGCAAAACAAATTTCGTAATGCCTATTTGAATCGTATCACCGTCTTTCAATTTTACAGGATTTTCTCCAAGACGTTCGGGATTTCCGTTTATGAAAGTTCCGTTCAAACTCGGTTTACCTTGAATTTCCGCATTATCTGCTATAAGATATTCATAATCAATACCTTCTGTTTTTCTAACAACCAAAACTGCATGGTTTCGGCTGACATAAATATCGTTTTCAACCGCAACATCGGGCATAACGTTAAGAGATTTTCTGCCGATACGATTTTTACCTTCTTTCAACGGATAAGTCTTTGACTCACAGCCTTCTGTATGAAGGACGAGCCAACCTGCACATGTATTTTCCATAGTTTTTTTATTTAAATTTAACTGCTAAAATTATACAGAATTTTTTAAACTCACAAATTTTTTTTGACAAAGCAAAAAATATTTCTAAATTTGTATTGTCAAAATTTTTAAGTAATGGATTTTCAATTAGTTTCTCAATACAAACCTACGGGCGACCAGCCGCAAGCGGTAAAAGAACTTACCGAGGGTGTTTTAAGAGGTGATAAGTATCAGATTCTCAAAGGTGTAACGGGTTCTGGCAAAACCTTTACGGTGGCTAATGTCATCAAAAACTTAAACCGTCCCGTCCTTGTTTTGAGCCACAACAAAACTCTTGCCGCTCAACTTTACGGCGAGTTCAAAGCGTTTTTCCCGAACAATGCTGTTGAATATTTCGTGTCGTATTACGATTATTATCAACCCGAGGCGTTTATTCCGACCACAAACACTTACATCGAAAAAGATTTGTCAATTAACGACGACATCGAAAAACTCCGTCTTTCTGCCACAACAGCTTTATTATCAGGCAGAAGGGATATAATTGTAGTAAGTTCCGTAAGTTGTCTTTACGGTATAGGAAACCCTGAGGATTTTCATTCTAACATTATCCATCTCTCTAAGGGTCAGACAATTAACCGCAATCAATTTTTGTTGCAGCTTTCCGATTGTATGTACAGCAGAAACGAAATCGAATTTAAACGGGGAAATTTCCGAGTAAAAGGCGATACGGTTGATATTTTTGTGGCATACGATGATTTTGCGTACAGAATCAGGTTTTGGGACGACGAAATTGATGAAATAATTATTTTTGACCCCGAAACGGGACACAAAATTGACAAAACGGATGATTGCGTTATTTATCCCGCCAATATTTTTATGACGAGTAAAGACACGCTTTTTGAGGCGATGAAAAATATCAGAATCGACCTCGGCTTGCAGTTAGAAGCATTAAGAGATGCTGGTAAAAACTTAGAAGCCAAACGTTTGGAAGATCGTGTTAATAACGACCTCGAAATGATGCAGGAACTCGGACATTGTTCGGGCATCGAAAACTATTCACGCTATTTTGACGGACGCAAACCCGGCACAAGACCATTCTGTCTGATAGATTATTTTCCAGATGATTTTATAACGGTAATTGACGAAAGCCATGTAACTTTAGGACAGATTCATGCGATGTTTGGCGGCGACCGCAGCAGAAAAGTTAATCTTGTGGAATACGGTTTCAGACTGCCTGCCGCTTTGGACAACCGTCCGCTGAAATTTGCCGAATTTGAAGAATTAACGCATCAAACGATATATCTGAGCGCAACGCCCGCCGATTATGAATTGGAAAAATGCGAAGGCGTTGTTGTTGAACAAATGATTCGTCCCACGGGACTTCTTGACCCGCCGATTGACGTCCGCCCCACTGAAAATCAAATTGACGATTTAATGAATGAAATTCAAAAAGTTGTGGAAAGGGACGAAAGAGTTATGGTTACGACACTTACCAAACGCATGGCGGAAGAATTAACCAAATATCTTGACAAAATGAACGTCCGCTGCCGTTATATCCACAGCGATGTTGATACTTTGGAAAGGATTGAAATTATGGACGGTTTAAGGAAAGGACTGTTTGATGTTTTGGTCGGAGTAAACCTTTTGAGAGAGGGTTTGGACTTGCCTGAGGTTTCGTTAGTTGCCATTCTTGATGCTGACAAAGAGGGCTTTTTGCGTTCTGCAAGGTCGCTGACACAGACTGCCGGAAGAGCGGCAAGAAATATCAACGGACACGTTATCATGTATGCCGACAAAATCACCGATTCGATGAAAACAACGATTGAAGAGACCAAACGGCACAGAAACATTCAAATTCAATACAACAAGGACCATAACATTACACCGCGTCAAATTAAAAAAGACAACAATCTTATACTCTCGAAATCGGAGGCTCCTGAAGAGAAACTTGCAGAAAAAAGCCGCATAAAAACCTCTGACGATCAAGAATACGAAATCCGTTTTCTATCAAAACGTGATTTGGAAAATCTTATCAAACAGACAAAAACCGAAATGGAAAAAGCAGCTAAAAAACTTGATTTTGTTTTGGCAGCACAATTACGCGACCAAATGTTTGAATTTCAGGCGGCATTAGAAGGCAGAAAATAAATTTTTATATTTGTAATTTAATTTTTACTTTTGCGCAAAATTATATTAAAGTGAAAAATGGGACGGAAAAAAGCAACTGAATACGAATCGCCTGTAACAAAATTTATTAACTGGTGCAAAGACGACAGAGTAAAATTTGTTTTTGCTTTGTTGCTGATACTAACCTCGATTTTAATGTTAATCGGCTTTATATCATTTCTTTTCACATGGAAAGAAGACCAGTCAAAATTTGAAATCGGTATGCTACGCTATCTCAGCGACAGCGACATTTTGGTTGAAAACTGGGGCAGTAAATTCGGAGCTGCGTTAGCACAGATTTTTATTCATAATTTATTCGGCATTCCGTCGTTTTCATTCATTTTTTTGTGTGCCTTGTCAGCGTTCAAAATCTTGAAATTCGAGCCCGTACCGTTTTGGAAAACCGTAAAAAATACTATTGTTTGGACGGTTTGGACTTCGGTATTTTTGGCTTTTCTTTTCGGCGATGGTTTCTTCTTTTTGGGCGGAGTTTTCGGCTATGAAACTGATTATTGGTTGGAATCGGTTTTAGGAAAATTCGGTACGCTGATTTTCCTTTTAATTGTTGCCGGAACAATAATTCTTATGACTAAAAAAGATTCAATGAATTGGGTTAAAATTTTCATTGACGATTTCACCAAGCACAAGAATTTGAAATCGGCTGTCAAAACGGCAAATCTTTATGCTAAGTCGATGACGGAAAGTCAGGAAAACAAAATCAAAAATCCGTATTCCAAAACTTCAACTAACGCTACAAATAATGTTAATACAACGGATTATGTTTATGACGAGGACGAAGGCGGAATGTTGAACTCTCCGATAAACTCCGCTGTTAAAACCGAAACGGAAAACTCTCAAGAGAAAAAATCACCGATTTCGTTCATTAAAAATATTTTCAAGGGCGATGACAGCGGTGTTCAACAAAAAATTCCGTTTGAAAATCTTGACCAAAAACAGCCTTCTGATAATTTACAACAGCAGCAAAGCCAGTCAAAAGAGCATTTTGTTTTAACGGATGACGGCAAACAACATTCTATCGAAGATGACACTTTACTTGACTTTGACGTTGAGGACACAACGAAAAAAACAGAAGAATATACCGAACCTCAAACTCAAGCCAATGAAGGAAATCCTCAAGAGGGAGAAAATTCTATTCAACAGACTGAGGCTCAACAAAATGTCAGCGGAGATTCGCTCGCATTAGAGGTTGAAACCAACAAAGATGTAGCGCTCGATTATATCAATTCGTTGCCGCCCTACGATCCCACGAAAGAGCTTTCGGATTATAAACTTCCGCCCGTGGAACTTCTTAACAAATACGAAACCACGGAGGAATCCGTCAGCAAAAGCGAACTTATTGAAAACAAAACCAAAATCGTTGAGGCTCTTAAAAATTTCAAAATTAAAATTGACAAAATAAAAGCCTCCATCGGTCCTACGGTAACGCTTTATGAAATCGTTCCGGCTGCCGGAATCAGGGTTTCTAAAATTAAAAATTTGGAAGACGACATTCAGTTAAGTCTTGAGGCGTTAGGCATAAGAATTATTGCGCCGATGCCCGGAAAAGGAACTGTCGGAATCGAGGTGCCGAACAAAAAGCCCGTTATCGTTTCGATGTCATCGCTAATCGTATCTCCGGCGTTTCAAAACAGCAAATACGAACTGCCGATCGCTTTAGGTAAAACCATCAGCAACGAATGTTTTGTAATGGATTTAACCAAATGTCCGCACCTTCTTGTTGCCGGTGCAACGGGTCAAGGTAAATCTGTCGGACTTAATGCAATCATTGCGTCAATACTTTACAAAAAGCACCCCGCTGAGGTAAAATTTGTGTTAGTAGACCCCAAGAAAGTTGAACTGACACTTTATAATAATATAGAAAAACACTATCTTGCAAAACTGCCCGAAAGCGAAGAGGCAATCATAACTGATGTTGATAAAGTAAAAGAAACGTTGAATTCTCTTACCGTTGAGATGACCAACCGTTACGACTTACTAAAAGAGGCAAAGGTCAGAAACATAAAAGAATACAATGCGAAATTTATTTCACGCCGTCTCAACCCTGAAAACGGACACAGATTTTTGCCGTACATCGTTGTTATAATCGACGAGTTTGCAGATTTGATTATGACCGCAGGCAAAGAAATCGAAAAACCGATTGCAAGAATTGCGCAATTAGCACGTGCCATAGGCATACATTTGATAGTTGCAACGCAAAGACCGACAACTAACATCATTACAGGTTTGATTAAAGCAAACTTCCCGACGAGAATTGCGTTTAAAGTATCAAGTATGATGGACTCAAGAACGATTCTCGACTGTCCCGGTGCAAACCACTTAATCGGTCGCGGTGATATGCTTATTTCAAACGGTTCGGATTTAACGCGACTTCAATGCGCATTTATTGACACGCCCGAACTTGAAAAAATCACTGAATTTATCGGTACGCAACGCGGTTATCCGACAACATACGAACTGCCCGAACCCGATATTGAAGCTCCTGACGGCTCTGAGCCCGTAGACCTCTCAAAACGTGATTCACTTTTTGAAGAGGCCGCCAAAATTATCGTGCTCTCACAACAAGGCAGTACTTCAATGTTGCAAAGAAAACTTGAAATCGGTTACAACCGTGCAGGAAGAATTATGGATCAACTTGAGGCCGCCGGAATTGTCGGTCCTAACGAAGGCTCTAAAGCCCGAAGCGTTAATATCGATTCGGAATATGCTTTAATGCAGTTTTTGGAAAATTTAGACAGATCTTTATAAAAAAAATATTCAAAGACGAAACTAATTTTCAACAATCAAAACAGATGAATTTATTAACAAACAAAAAAAACATATTATAAAAATGAAAGTTATCAGAATTATTACGGCTATGTTTTTGACGGCAGCTTTAGCAGCACCCTCAATGGCTCAAAACAAAGAAACTCACGACCCGGCAGCAAAAAAAGTGTTGGAAAAAATTTCAACGACAACTCAAAGTTATCAATCGTTAAGAGCAACTTTCGATTGGACACTCGAAAACAAAGCCGAAAAAACCAAAGACACCAAACAAGGCTATATGTTTATTAAAGGCAATAATAAATATAAACTGATTCTCCAAGGTACGGAAATTTTTTCTAACGGAACCGACACTTGGACTTATTCCAAAGAGGCTAACGAAATCACGGTAAACGCTGTTGATGAAACGGAAGAGTCTATCGTCAGCAATCCGACCAAAATTTTCTCGCTTTACGAAAAAGGTTTCAAATACTCTTTGAAAGGCGAAGAACAAAAACAAATCAGAATCAAAGCCGACGGAAAAGTCTCAACGGTTAAGAAAAATTGTTATGTTATAGATTTGTATCCCGAATCGCCAAAAGGCAAAGAATTTCACACGATAGAACTTATCGTAGACAAAGCCACGACGCAAATTTATAGCATTGACATCAAGTTCAAAAACGGCAGCGACCAGATTATTGAAATACTTGATTACAAACCTAACGTTGCAATGCCAGATAATTTGTTTATTTACGAAGAAAGCAAATACCCCGGCGCAGAGCTAAACGATATGAGATAAATGTTTGAGGCGGTCTTAAATTAAGACCGCCTCTTTATTTTTAGGGGTTAAAAAACTGATTTTCAAATATTTAACTTTACATTATTTTTTTATTTGCCTGAAATACAAATATTTCTGAAAAAAAAAAATGCAAAAAAATTTTCTATATCAAATAAAACTCGTATATTTGCAAGTCAAAAATAAGTAAAAAATTAATTAAAAAAAATATTAACAATGACAAAAGCAGACATCGTAAACGAGATTTCCAAAAATACGGGAATCGAGAAAGTAACTGTTCAAAAAGCAGTTGAAGCTTTTATGGATACTATCAAAGAATCTTTGGTAGAGAAAAACAACGTTTATCTCAGAGGTTTCGGTAGTTTCATCATCAAAACGAGAGCTAAAAAAACAGCAAGAAACATCTCGAAAAACACTACCATTGTTATTCCTGAACACAACATTCCGGCTTTCAAACCTTCTAAAGTTTTTGTAAGCGAGGTTAAGGACAACAAGAAGAAAAAATAAAAAAGAAATAAATTTTTTAAGTATCACATTTTAAAAATAATAACAAAATGCCGAGCGGAAAAAAAAGAAAACGCCACAAAATGGCTACGCACAAACGCAAAAAACGTTTGCGCAAGGACAGACACAAGAAAAAATAGGACTCTAAGAAGTTAAGCGTCTGTTCATTACAAAATGAAAAAGGGAGCTGCGCCGATAATATTTTTTTAGGCGGGCTCTTTTTTACTATTTTACGGAAAATTTTAAGTATAATTCTTAACACTCTGTATTGGAAGTGAACAACGATTTAGTGATTAACGCAACTGAGTCGGAAATTGTACTTGCACTGCTTGAAGACAAGCAGTTGGTGGAAATACACAAAGAGAAAAGGAATCAGCACTTTTGCGTCGGAGATATTTACTTAGGTAAAGTAAAAAAAATAATGCCGGCTCTTAATGCAGCTTTTGTAGATGTAGGTTACGAAAAAGATGCGTTCTTACATTATCAGGATTTGGGTCCGCAATTCTCGTCGCTTCACAAATACGTGCAAACGGCTATTGACAATCCCAAAAATTCCCAACCTCTTCAATCTATCAATCTGATGCCCGAGATTAACAAAAAGGGCAAAATTAGCGAACAACTCTCTTCGGGTCAAAGAGTGGTTGTTCAAATCAGTAAAGAACCCATATCGACCAAAGGTCCGAGACTGACCTCTGAAATTTCAATCGCCGGAAGAAACTTGGTTTTGTTACCTTTTTCCGACAAAGTGTCAGTATCTCAAAAGATTAAATCAAAAGAAGAACGGGAAAGACTCCGTCAATTGATTCAATCTATTAAGCCCAAAAATTACGGAATTATCGTAAGAACTGAGGCTCAAAACCGCAGAGTAGCCGTTCTTGACGGCGAAATAAAATCATTAGTCGAAAAATGGGAAACGGCGTGCCGCGTAATGGCGGGCGGCGTTCCGCCTAAATTGCTGGCGGGTGAAATGGACGCTACGTCCACTATATTACGCGATACCCTAAACAACTCATTCAATAGTGTGGTTGTAAACGATCCCGCAATATATCATGAAGCAAAGACATTTATATGCAATATTGCCCCCGAAAAGGAAAAAATCGTAAAACTTGATACCGACAAGGTTTCGGTTTTTGACAGATATTTTAATATTAACAAACAAATAAAAACCCTTTTCGGAAAAACGGTAACTTTCAAAAACGGTGCTTACCTTATTATGGAACACACCGAAGCACTCTTCGTGATAGACGTAAACAGCGGAAACAGGGCAAGCAACGTAGATCAAGAAGCTAACGCCTTAGAGGTAAATCTTGCAGCTGCTGACGAAATAGCAAGACAATTAAGGCTTAGGGACATAGGCGGCATTATCGTGGTCGATTTTATCGATATGCACAAAAACGAAAACAAAAAAGCTCTTTACGACAAGATGCGCGAAATTATGGCCGCAGACAGAACCAAACACAATATTCTGCCTCTGAGTAAATTTTGTCTTATGCAGATAACGCGGCAAAGAGTACGCCCTGAAATGAAAATGTCCACAATGGAAACTTGTCCGTGCTGCGGTGGTACGGGAGAAATAACTTCAACTCTGCTTCTTGAAGACGAAATAGAGGACACGCTGAAAAATATTTTGACCCAAAACAATATCAAAAAAAAATTGATTCTCAGAGTGAACCCCATTGTTGCAGCGTATCTGAAAAAAGGTATTTTTTCTCTGCGCCTAAAATGGATGTTGAAATATAAAGTCATAATAAAAATATTCGCCGACTCAGATTACGGCTTTATAAAATATGACTTCTGCGACTCAGAGGGCAACGCTTTGAACAATTATTAAAAAAAAAGAAAAACCGTAAATTTCTCTAAAGAAAAATTTACGGTTTTTTTCTATTCTATTCTTTTATCTCAAACCTTTTTTCTCCTCGCTCTTGCGCAAAGACCGCCGCCAATAAAACATCAGAAACGATACCCCGCTGCAAATATACATCACGAGCGCCTCCGAAAATCCGCTTCTAACGGTAATCAAAACCGCTAAAAGCAAACAAAGGACAAAGAAACATATCCATAAAATTTCCATTGCCCCCCATTTTCCTTGTCTTGTTTTCATACTTTTTTATTCGATATTTTGATTTTTAAGACTGTCGCCTTGAATGGTTTCACCGTATTGATTATTTAAGTTTACAACGCCGTTTACGTCCAAAAATTTATAATTTCTGAATGTCATGTCGGATTCAAAACCTTGCTTTCCTACGATAACGGTAGAATCGGGGTCGATAACGGTAACTTTTTTTACCGCAAATATCTTTCTATGGACTTCATCGCCAAAAAGCTGTTCCGTTAAAAGTTTTGCTCCTTGATCGTTTTTTACAACAACATTTTTGCGTGCCTCCCAAAGCTTTTTTTTGGAATAATAAACCGCATAATCCGCTGTCAAAACGCTTTCTTCCCTAAGTTGCTCGTCATAAAAAACGACTTTGACACCTTTTGGAAACTCCATGTAAGGCTGCTCCGTAGTTTCATAATCGTCCACGATAGGAGCCGTAATCTGAGATTGCAGACTATGTCCGGAATAATACGAGGTTTTCAAATCCGTTACGGACAAATCCGCAAAAGTTTCATCAACGTTGTAACTATTAAGAGTATCAACTTGCTGCGAACAAGCTGAAAAAAATAATCCAGGAAGGAAAAAATAAAATATCCGTTTCATCATAATGAAAAAAAATCCCCGCCGGATTATTCGTCCGGACAGGGATAAAACAATAAAAAACACTAAAATCTTGCTGTCGTGGTTTCACCAATCCAACCGCCTACAGATACTGAGGTGCCGGGTGTGATTGAGTGCATGAAAGCTTCCTCTTTCTTAGGACACGAGCCAGCATATTGATTAATCAATTTCTGTGCTTCGCTTGCAACAGAGGGGTCTACTTGTTTTGCTTTTTGAAGTTTGTCAATTACGACCCAATATGTTTTTGATTTCTCAAAATGATCTTCTCCAACAGGATTCTGACCGTACATAACGGCAATCAAAATATACGGAAGACCGAAATTTGATTTTTGTTCGATAGCCTTGCGGGCGTATGTACGTGCAGTGCTTACTTGATTTTTGCCTTTGTAAATTCTTGCAAGTGCATAATTGTAAACAGCTTTCATAGTATCGATTGCTGAAAATCCGATAGCCTGTTCGTAATATTTGATAGCATCATCATCTTTGCCTTTTTTCTCCAACATTTTGGCGAAATTGTAGCAAGCAAGTTCTGAAGGTTTGCTTTCAATAAGTTTTGCCGTAGCATTTTCGTAAAGCTGAAGGTCGGTACAACCTTTTGCGTCAAAAATTTTAACGATTTTTTCTGCAAGTTCTACATCACCGGGATTAGCATTGAATCTTGATTCAAAAGCCTTGTTGAGCGATGTACATTCTGCTGCTTTGCTCGTTGAAAACATTTGGTCTACTGCTGCCTGAACTTGTTTGGTATCGGCAAGATTCTTTTCTGCCTCTTCTTTTGCCTTTGCATCAGTTGCTTTTTCTGCTGCGTCGCTGAAAGCAGTTTTCTTTGCATTAAGAATGTCACTGAACTGCAAGTATTTATCAACAACTACTGCTGCATCGATTTTGCTTTCGTCAAACATTGCCGAAACAGACTGCATTGCCGTCTGAATAACCGCAATTTCACTATTGTTGCCGCCCAAATCAATAGCTTTAATCAAAATATTATAAGGCTCTTCAATAGGATTTTTACGGTATTTCAAAAGGTCTACACCTTTACGACCCAAAAGATAAGCCTCACCGTAATTCTTGCTCGTTGCAGCAAAATACTTGATTCTAAGGTCATAAACCATCATCAAAGTATCAATCCATAATTCACGTTTTTTAACGTCTTTTTCCTTAACCGCCTGCTGAATTTTGTATTTAGCAATTGTTGCTCCGTGCTGATAAATAGTCTGCGAGCATTTAGGAAATTCATTAATCAACAAAGACCAAGACGGATAAGCATCGTCATAATTTTTCTGCTTGGTATACTGTTGAAACATAGACAACTGACGCATACAATTAGCAGAGTCTGCTCCGTATTTTTCTTCACGCATAAGAGTTGCGATTTTGTGCTGTTCGCTCAAAACCGAAGTTTTCAAATCAACAAGCGAACCAGCTTTTTGCATATCACGAAGCGTTTTAATGTCAAAAACTTCCAAAACTTCAGCCTCTGCACCACCGTTTTCAAATTTCTCGATTTCACTAAGGCCGGTAGACATTTTTGCATACAAAGCACGGTATTGATTCTTCAAAGCCGGTTTGTAAACTGTTGAACTGTTAATTGCCAATTCCCCCTTTGTTTCGGGAAATTTTACGGCGATTACATCGTTTGCCGTTTGACCCGCAGCCATATTGCACGAGAACAGCAAACCCAAAAATGACAGGGCAATTTTTGCCGTTTTGTTCTTTTTCATAATAATTTTTATCCTTTTTTTATTAAAAATTAGTAAAATTCACTCACTTCTAAAAAGATCCTATTGGAATTTTCTCTTAACAAACCAAACGTCATGTGCCGTTACGTTGAAATGAATGAGAAAATATTTTTCCTTATACAAATTGTAATCGGTTGTGCCTCGCGTTCCAAAATCGCAACTCACGTTCAGCAACAAACTTCTTACAGGAAATCCCAACCCGAAGGTAAAGCCTTTATCTTGTATTTCGCGTCCGTTAATCGACAAATATGTATCCGAGCGGTGTATTCCAATTCTATAGTTGATAGTTCTGTAATATCTTGAAGAAAATTTTGCAGCAACAAACTGAAATCCCAAGCCGTAATAACGGTTTTCTTTCAGCGTCGTGGAATTCTCTTGACCCGGAAGCGAGAAATTAGTCCAATTCTGATACTTGTAATCAGCATTTATCAAAAATTTATCAAAAAATTCCGCACTTATACCGAATCCATAAGACTGCGGTATCTCAATCTTGCCGTCGTAAAGTGTATCGGCAGCGATAGTATCCGATGTTGCAGTCAAAGAATTGTTAGTATACAAAAGCAACTCGTTTCTCGTATTTAATTTCGCTTTGTTCGAGTAATAAAATCCGGCTGCAAATTTACAACAATTTTTTGTAGAATCCTTTTTATATTTGAAACTTTTTTCTGCTAAAAATCCCAAATCATAATTAAATCCGTGAATAATGTAATTATTATTGTAATAAGAACCAGAATAATAACTGTCGGTAGCCTTTACGCCGATATAATTATAACGCTCAATATCGCCGAAAAGATATTCGCCCTGAATACCGATAGAAAACATTTTCAAGATTTTGAACGAGGTAGAAAGCGAAATTTTTGAAAGTCCGCCTTTTCCCGAATAATAATGCGAATAACCGTAAACTTCAGAAGTATTTTCCAAAGTAACATTTGAAGAGTCTGACATCGCATAACCGACCGAACTATAAGGCATCATCGCAAAAGTAAACGTCCACCACGGTTTTACAGCAAATCCGCCCGCAAAATATCTGAAAGTCGAATTGCTGTTTTTTTGACTATTGGACTGCGATTCGGTATTAGTATATTTAACATCAAAACCCACGTCAAAAACAAACCTCTGAATCTGAAGATTCGTGTTTGCCGCTGGATTCACTAAATTAAGAAAATAAGGCGTGCTTTCGGCTATCGAAGTCCCGCCCAAAGCAACGGCATGCCCCGTGCCGTTAAAATTTATATCGCCGATTCCGTATCTCGAATACGGAGAATTTGTAATTTTCTGCGCCCAAGCTCCTAACGAGAGTGCCAGAAATAAAATCAAAAATTTTAAAGTTCTAAAATACATTGTAATTCAAAATTCTATTAAGACCGATTGCCACTAAATTTGGCTCTGCAAATATCGTATTTTTTAATTTCTTAGACAAAAAAATAGTATCTCCGCCGGTTAAAATTATTTTTCCGTCAGGAAATTTATCTTCAAAACGCCTTGTATATCCCTCAATTTCAAAGAGTAACCCGTTCAAAACGCCGTTGCTAATAGCCGAAAAAGTATCGTTTCCGAACTCCCCGCCCCAAGAAAAATCCTCAATTAAAGGCAATTTTGAGGTGTGCTCGTTGAGCGAAGAAAACCTCAAACGGATTCCCGGAGCAATATTTCCGCCCAAAAACTCACCCGATGAATTCAAAAAATCATACGTAATGGCTGTCCCGGCATCAATTATAAGGCAATTTTTCTTTTCAAACAAATCAAATGCCCCGACAGATGCCGCTAAACGATCAAGCCCCAATGTTTTGGGCGTGGAATACAAATTTTTCACCGGAATAGGAGTTAATGAATTAAAAACCAACACATTAGAGCATTTATTTTTTAACTCCTCAACTACTGAAACCTTTGAATTAACACTTGAAATTATAACAGACTTAATATCCTGAACCTTAAAAATTTCAAAAGTTTTTAATAAAATTTCAGTGCTCGAGGACTTTGCCAAGTCTTTATAAATCAATTCATTACAATCAAAAACACAGATTTTACAAAACGTATTTCCTATGTCTAAAACCAAATTCATTTAATTTTTATAAAAAAAAATTTAAAAATTCGAGCGCAAGTTACTAAATTTGCAGAGAAAAACAGCACTAAAAAAAATTAAAAAATGGCAAAAAGAATTTTAATGGTGGAAGACGACAAAATGCTTTGTACGATATTCGAAATGTTCATTCAGGAGCTAGACTATGAACTCGTAGGCATGGTACGCACCGGTCAAGATGCACTCAATGCGGTGGATACTTATCAAGACATTGATGTCGTTCTCATGGACATTCATCTTGACGGAGACATCGACGGTGTGGAAACTGCTAAAATTATGGCCGAAAAGCACGATATTCCGGTCGTATTCATAACCGGGGACGACAGACCCGAAACGATTATGATGGCAACATTGCCTAATGTTTACGGTTTTATTACAAAACCGCTTTACAAAAGAAATTTAGGCATAGCCGTTGAATTTGCTCACGCCAAATTTTCTAAGGAAAAGAAATTAATGAAATAACATATAAAAAAAACATTTAAGCCCTAAAGGGAAAAGGGTTTTTACGGCTTAAATGTTTTGATTTGTTTATACAACCTAAAATTTCAGACCGATAAGAATTTGATCGTCCAATTGAGGTGCAGGATTTTCGCTAATTCCGATTCCGCGCCATTTATCTATTTTGTCCTCAAGCATTGTTTTTTGCTTGTCGAAAGGATAAATAGAAATCTCCGTTAAAAATTCTTTCAACTGTTTAGTTCCGAATTTGCTCTGACAAGTCTCTCCGCCGAACTGGTCTGAAATACCGTCAGAACCCATATAAACAATATCTCCGCTCTCAAGGCTGATAATATGATTTTCAAAAGCACCCGTTTTTCTGATATGGAAACCAACCGGCATTCTGTCGGCTTTGTATTCCGTTAATTGAGAATTTCTGATATGCCAAAGAGGACGGTTTGCCCCTGCGTATTGAAGTTCGTTTTTCTCGGCGTCAATTATACAAAAAGCCATATCCATACCGTCTTGAGTTTCTCTTTGAGGACCGCTCTGACGAAGTGCCGCAATGATTTTTTCCCTCAACTCGTTAAGGATTCCAGCCGCCGTTATTGCTCCGCTTTCGATGTTTTTTTGAGCGGCAATATCGTTTAAGGTTGAAACACCGAGCATACTCATAAAAGCTCCCGGAACGCCGTGTCCCGTACAATCAGCAGCCGTTATAAGTTTGTATTTTCCGGCTTGTGTCGCCCAATAAAAGTCGCCCGAAACAATATTCAAAGGACGCCAAAAAACCATACATTCGCCGAAAATTTTCGTCATCATTTCCATCGAAGGAACGGCCGCCGTCTGAATCCTTTGCGCATATCTGATACTTGCCGTAATCCTCGTATTAGCCTCTGAAAGCTGACTACGCTGCGATTCGATTTCGTCCCTTTGAGCCATAATTTCATCTCTTTGCGACATGATTTTTTGGTTCTGAACCTTTAATTCGTTGTTTTTCTCCCAAATTTCAGCTTTTTGTTTTGCCAAAAGTTCGTTGTTTTTACGTTTTCTGACAAGACCTTTCCAAATTATAAAAGCCAAAAGTGCCGCCAAAAGAATACAAATTGCAAAGAAACAAGTTATCATTCTCTGACGTTTAGTGGTCTCGTCCTGAATGATTTTTTGTTCGCGTTCGGAATCTTCCCTCTGACGAATCAATTCACCGTATTCCGCCTCAGCCGAGGCCTTGGTAGATTTTACGGCAAACTCACGGTTGTAAGTCGCCTCTTCTACGTCTTTGAATTTTTCGGAATAATCAACCGCCTCTTTGTAATGTCCGGAAAGTTTCAAAACCCAAATCATCGAACGGTAAAGATATGCACGGTAACGGTTGTATCTTAATGGATTAGCATCGAATTTCTTTTCCAATTCAAAAAGTCTGCGTTTTGCCTCCTCGCTTTTTCCTTCAAGATTCAAGAAATTAGCACTGCAAATTTCAAGCGTAATGTTATCACGCTCAGAATCGTAATCCTTGCGGAATTTCAAAGCCTGAGAATAAAAATATTTTGCCGAATCCAACATTTTGAATTTTTCAGCCGAATTCTGAATATTGGCAGCATAACTCGTGTACATCAACATCAACTGCTCCAAACAGCCTGCCGTACAACGATTTAACGTATCGCTTTTATAAGCCAATTCCAAAGCTTTTTTCATTTTAACAAAACCCGATTTCAGCAAATCCAAAGAATCCAAGTCCAAATACTGATTGTAATCGGAATGTCCCGCTTGAAAAAAATCAAGTGCCAAGGCATAATCATCTTTTGCTATCGAGTCAAGCCTGAAAGCGTATGAATAATACGAACTTGCCGTCTCGTAAAGGTGGAAACTCACGCACTGACGTCCCATGTTACGATAAACACCGGTAATCTTAACCGTATCACTCAATTCAAAAAACAAATGCAATGCCTTGTTATAATATTCTGAGGCAAGGTTGTAATCGTTGATTCGCGTTAAATTGTTAGCGTAATAATTATAACAATCGCCCAAACAAGCTTTGCCTTTAACACTATCGCAAGCCTCAACCGCTTTTTTGTACTCTGCATTAGCCCTTTCGTAGTTAAAATTAGCACTCAAAGCATTCGCCATATTAAAATGAGCATACGCCAAATATTCATTGTCGGAAAGTTTTTTCGCCAAAGCTGCCTCCAAATTCGTGTATTTAACGGCAGAATCCAAATTCCGTTGAGCTCTTGAAATCTCGTCCAAATACATTAATTTTTCTTTGGAATCGGACATAACGGAAACTTTTTGTTTCAACATACCTATTCTATCATTCTGACTTACAGATAGTTTGGGTAGTAACAACATTAAAACGAACAATAATATATAATGTTTTGTGTTCATGGTCTTTGTCAATAAAAAAATGCGATGTAAAGTTTATAATTTTTTATAAAAAAAACAAATCTTTTTTTCCATGTTTTACCCCTCAATTCTTATGCCTAACAACAACTGATCGTCCAATTGAGTGCAATAAAATTCCATTTCATCATCGCCGGAGGATTTTATGGTCGTCCAATCACAGATGCTGTCAGCAATTTTTAAATATTGGGTATCAAAACTCTCGGAATAAATTCCCGAGAGAAGTTCTTTCAAACGCTTGGAGCCGAATTTCATTTTGCCGTTTTTGCCGCCGAACTGATCCGTTATTCCGTCCGAAAAAGTATAAATAACATCGCCCGGAGAAATTTCAATACGATGATTGGTAAAATTATTAACACCCGGCATCAAATCGATTCCGACCGTGATTTCGTCCGGCTCAAAACATTTTTCACCTTCCAAAGAGAAAATCCACAGCGGACGATTTGCTCCGGCATACTGCAAAAACATTTCATCTTTTTCCAAAATACAAACCGACATATCAATCGTTTCGTAACTCTCGCCGTCAGGAGTATAACTTTGATGAAGAGAGGTTATAATTTTTTGACGCATATCCTCCAAAATACCCGAAGCAAAATCGGTTTTAGAGTTTAAATCACGTTTCAAAGCAATATCGTTAAGACTTGAAATTCCGAGCATACTCATAAAAGCACCCGGGACACCGTGTCCCGTACAATCCGCTGTAACAAGAATTTTAACTTCCTCTGTTTCAACAGCCCAAAAGAAATCACCCGATACGATATGACAAGGTTTAAAGAAAATAAGACAATCCCCGAAATATTGTTGCATTTTTTCTTTGGAAGGAATTAACGCAGATTGAAAATTCCACGCCCTTAAAAGCGAATTATGAAGAACCATGTTCGCCTTTATGAATTTTTTCTTATGCCTTAAAAGTTCCTCTTTTTCGGTGTTGAATTTACGCTGAAGTTCATAAAATTCCGAATTTTGAAGATTAAGTTTCAGAGCCTGCTGCTTGATGTCGTCGCTTTGAATTTTCAGCCGCGTATTAATTGTATTTTCCCAAAACCTTAAAAGCAAAAACAAAACCGCAATCACCACAATCAAAACGGCTATCGCAAAAAGATAACGCTGAAGATTCTCGCCTTTGGAAATTTTTTCCTCAAACTGTGAATCTCGGATTTTTTTATCGGCTTCGATTTCGTTTATGATACGGTCGTAATTTTCTTTGGATTTTGTTCTCGTAATTTTTGTTCCGAAATCAAAACCGTAATGACGGTATTTGTAATTGTTAAGCTTTTCCATGTAATAAAGCATTGATTTATAATCTTTTTTACAACGCGAAAAAAGCAAAACAGTATTACAAAAATTTTCACCGAAACGGCTGAAATGTTCGGGATCGGAATTTACGAAAAGCGAAATTTTATTGATTTTTTTCTCAGCCTCCGATAAATTTCCTTCCGCAATAAGGCAATAAATTTCAGCAGATTTAGCATAATAATCATTTTCGTTTGAATTTAGTTTTTCCGTAACCGTAGTACATAATTCGTAATATTTACGGCTGCTGTCAGCATACATTTTCTTCATTTGAGTTTTTTTGGAATCAATCGCAAGACGCGAATACGCAATGGAAGTCTGTTGCATCAAAACAGCATAATTAACAGGGTGAACATCAGGATATTTTGCAAGATATTTCATCGCAAGATTATACCAACTGATAGCAGAGAGGAGTTGTCCGATATTCTCGCTTTTGCGGCAATATCTCGCATAATCGCAATAACCGTAAGACCTTAATGAAACAATCTCGCCTTCGGGATATTTTCCGTAACTTATCTGAAACGACGAAGAAACATACTGCCGCCCCAATTCAAAAAGTTGATATTTAAGGCAATACAATCCGAACATCAAATTACACTGCGCAATTCCGTAAGGAGAGGAAATATAATCGTAAATTTCCAAAGCCTTCCTACAAAAAGATTCGGCATTAAGAAAATCACCCATCGAATAATAATTGCGGCTCAACATCATATAACAATGCCCCACAAATTCCGTTGAATTTTCATAATCACAAAATCCTAATGCCTGATAACACAAACCGATAGATTTATTGTAATTGGATTTGTCATAAAAATATCTGGCTAAATGAAACAAAGCGTATGCGTTGAACTCACGATTTTTTAGAACTTGAGCTTTTTTAAGTTGAAAATTAGCATACTTATATAAAGTATCAAAATTATAAGAGATGCGGCATATAATATCCAAAGTATCTAAACTTAAAGCCACAGTATCCCCTGCCCTAACCTTCCCGAAGGTTTTTAACGGGAAAATTAGGATTATGAAAATGATGATTATATTTTTTAAAATACTTCTCACTTCCTTTCCTGTTTTTTTATTAAAGAGATATTGCAACCATAAGTCTGTCATCGGTCCCTGAATCATTTGAAAGACCTTTTTGCCAATCCTCCAAAGTTTTTTCAATAATATCTTTCTGAACCTCAAGACTTTCGTTTTGAATATTTTTCAAAAGTTCTTTCATTCTCTTTTGTGAAAACTTTTTCAACTTTTGAGGGTCTTCGTCCGAAATTCCGAAAATATCAGTCATTCCGTCCGTAAAAATATAAACCCTGTCGCCCTCAAGATAATCCGAATAACGGCACGAAAAATCCGTATCCTGATATTTTCCCCTCGAAACCGACATTCTCTCAGGCAAAATCTCGGTTAAAACACCGCCCGAAAAATGCCACAAAGGTCTCATCGCACCGGCGAAACCGAATTTCTTGTTTTTCGTATCAATGACACAAACTCCGGCATCCATTCCGTCATAATTATCATCTGAGGTACAAGTAATAATTTTTAACCGCAATTTATTAAGAATATATGCGGCGTTAATATCCTCTAACTGTGCTTTCGCAATAATATCGTTGAGAGTTGCAATGCCGAACATACTCAAAAGTCCGCCCGAAATGCCGTGCCCCGTAGAATCAAAAACGCCGATAATCTTAAAATCGCCAACCTGAGATGCCCAATAAAAATCACCGGATACAATCTCCAAAGGCTTAAAAATCAAAAAATAACTTTTGAAAATATTTTTCATCACCGCTAATGAAGGCATCGAAGCCTTCTGAATGTTGCGGGCGTATTCGATACTATAAATTATTGCACGGTTGGTGTAACGGATGGAATTTTTTTGCTCCTCAATCTGCTTGTTTTGAGCGGCGATTTCGTTGTTTTGAGCAAGAATTTTCGCATAAATTCTTTCCAAACCTCCGTTTACCAAAGTTATTTCACTGGTGCTTGCTAACAGTTTCAAATTTTGTATTTTGTTGGCTTTCAACCTTTTAACAAAGATTACAACACAAACTGTCAAGAAAACCAGCAAAACGGACATAAAAGCCCACATTACAAAACGTATTTTTTTAAGATTTTCGTATTTTTTTTCTCTTTGAAGCAATTCGTCATCAAGTTTTTTGACATTTTTTTCAAACTCCCGTCTGTTTTCCAAAACCAAATCCTTAATCGTATAATCAAGATTGAAACGGCGGTTACGGTATTTCTGATAATCCTCTATAAAATCATAAAGGCTTTTATAATCTTTAGAATTTTGATAATAGATTTTCATGACAGGACCTAAATCCTTGTAATACAGAGATTCATAACGTCCGAGGTCGGAAATGAAAGTTTTTTTCATGTCCTCGATTTCTTTTCCCGCCTCTTTAGTACGTCCCAAAAGCAACAAATAACGGCAATTGTTAATTTTATAAACATAATCCTTTACCAAATTCCGCATTTTGTCGATGCAAACCTTTGCCAAATCCCCGTAAAAAAGACTGCTGTCCAAAATCTGCTTTCCCCTCAAAGAAGTTTTTTTTAACGAAAATTCCTCCAAATAACTTTTCTGAAGCTCCAAACCAAGGTCTATAATCGCTTCCAAAAAATTGGACTGTTGAGCTTTTTTCAAACCCATCAAATAATATTTTCGTGCCTCCAAAAGCGTTTCCGGCTTATAATTTCCGCTGTATTGAGCCATATACGCATTGCCAAGGTACATCAAATCAAAACTTACTGCCGCAAAATCTAAGGTCAAGGTATCCGTTGATAAAGCTTTCAAAGCACAATCCTTTGCGGCCTCCAAAAGATTGAAACCGTTGTAAGTGTTTGACAATCCTCTGTAAATCCTTCCAACACGAGCCGTATCTCCCTTTAAATTAAACAAATTCAATGCCTTATGATAATAATCAATCGCTGTGGAATAATCGTTAAGATTTTCCATTATAACGGCAAGACAATTATAACAAACCGCTTGTTTTGTAGTATCATTGAGTCCGGTCCAAATCGTTAAAGACCTATAAAAATAATCCGCCGCCGTTTTGTTGTCGCAAGCGGCATTGTAAGTTGCACCTGTAAACATAAGTGCTTCGGCCATTTGGCGTTGATACGATAAGTTTTTTGCTAAATTATATGCAAGAACAGAATATTTTACTATGGAATCCAAATTGTAATGTCCGTGGTAAATCTGACTATAAACCTCAAGCTTAGCACTGTCTTCGGGCATATTTTTCATCACCGAATACAATGAATCAAGATAAGAATCTTGACCGGAATTTAAACCGCTCGTTTGCGCAAAAGAGTTTATACCCGAAGTCAAAATCACAGTTAAAACAAAAAAATATATACTTAACTTTTTGAAAAACATTACATTAGTATCTCACAAGCCCCAAATGAGCACAAAAGTTTTTTGCAAATTTAATTTTTTTTTTGATTTTGATATAATTTTTTCTACTTTTGAAAAATATTTTTTCGTTAAAAAAAACTGAAGATAAAAAAAATGGAAAACAAATCATCTCACACATGGAAATTCTCCAAAATAGGAGGAGTTACCCGCGTCAGCATCGAAACGGGGGAAGACATCAGACACCTTCCCGAACTCGATACAAAAATGTGGACGGTGCTTTCATGTCCCGCCGAAAATCTTGAATTCGACAAGAAAACACTTGAGGTTATTGATGTTAACAAAGACGGAAAAATCCGCGTTGATGAAGTCATCAAAACCTCAAAATGGCTTTGCAATTCGATTAAAAATCCTGAACTTTTAGTAAACGGCAGTTCGGTTTTAAAACTCTCAGATATTAACGATAATACCGAAGAAGGGCAAAAAATCTTAAAATCAGCAAAAGCCATTCTCAAAAGTCTTTCTTCTGAAAAAGACGAAATCTCGTTGGAAGACACGAAAGATTTAACTAAAGTTTTTGCAGGCACACCTTTCAACGGCGACGGCATTATAACCGAAATTTCTGCTGAAAGTGATGATTTAAAAGCCGTTATAAAATTAATCGGTGAAAAAATCGGTACTTTGGACGACCGCAGCGGCGAAAAAGGTATCAACAAAGACCAAATCGAAGAATTTTTCAAAGAGCTCAACGATTATTCGTCATGGAAAAAAATAGCTGCTCAAAACCAAGATGTTTTGCCTTACGGTGATAACACTCAAGATGCTTTGGAGGCTTACAATGCCGTAAAACAAAAAATTCAAGACTATTTTATCCGTTGCAAAATGGTGGCTTTCAACAAAGACACTTACGCCGCAATGGAAATTCCGCTTGAAGATTTAACGAAAGTTTCTTCGGAGAATTTAGCCGAAAAAATCGCCGAACTCGCCAAATATCCTATCGCAAGAATTTCTGAAAAAAACATTTTGCCGCTCAACGAGGAAATCAACCCCGCTTGGGAAGGTGCTTTCGCCAAAATTAAAAAACTGATTTTCGAGGTTGATTTTTCAGGAAAAACCTCTATTTCGGAGGCTGAATTCAATTCCATCGCTTCAAAATTTGCCGCTTATTCGGACTGGATGTCCAAAAAAGCAGGTTCCAAAGTTGAAGGTTTTGACTTGTCAGAGGCAGAAAAACTCCTTACTAACGGTACAAAAGACAAACTTTTGGAACTCATTGACAAGGATTTAGCACAAAAAGACGAAGCCGAAGGCATTATTTCGGTTGATAATCTCTTGCATTGTTATCAAAACTTTTTCTCGTTTTTGAGGAATTTCGTAACGTTTTCGGATTTTTATACCGTAAAACACGAAAAACTCGCAATGTTCCAAGCCGGAAAACTTTTTGTTGACCAAAGAGAATGTGATTTGTGTATTAAAGTCAGCGATATGCCAAAACACGATGCAACGGCATCTCAAAGTGCTGCATTTTTGGTTTATTGCGACTGTTCGTCAAAGGTTTTGAACAAAACGATGAAAATTTGCGCCGTTGTAACCGACGGTGAAATTGATAATCTTAAAACCGGTAAAAATGCGATTTTCGTAGATAGAGAAAACAACGTTTGGGATGCAACAATTACAAAAGTTATCGAAAATCCGATTTCAATACGCGAGGCTTTTTGGACACCGTACAGAAAAGTTGCAAGTTTTATCGAAGAACAGGTTACAAAATTTGCAGCCTCCAAAGACAAAGAAATGACAGACAAAACCTTAGGCTCAATAGCCGAAGGAGGAACAAAACTTACGGAAAAATCAGCGGCAGCAGCAAAAGCAGCTGAAACCGCATCAACGGAAACTGCGGTAGCCGAGGCTAAAATTGCAGAATCTACATCTAAAAAAGAGGCTTTCGACATTGCTAAATACTGCGGTATTTTTGCCGCAATCGGTATGGCGTTAGGAACGATAGGCACATTTTTAGTTGCAGCCGCAACAGGATTTATGAAGTTGTCAGTATTCAAAATGATTTTGGCTGTTTTGGCGATAATACTGATTATTTCAGGTCCGTCAATGCTTTTAGCATACTTGAAACTGCGCAAAAGAAACCTTTCTCCGCTACTCAACGCCAACGGTTGGGCAATCAATGCGCATGCCTTTGTTAATATCATGTTCGGTTCAACACTTACACATCTCGTTAAATTCCCAAGAGTAAATGTTAAAGACCCGCTTGCCGACAAAGGCTATCCGAAATGGAAAATCGTACTTTGGATTTTGTTAGCATTAGCAATAATAGGTTTTGTACTCTATTGCAACGGCAGTCTTCACAGATTCGGTCTTGACCCGATACCGCTTTTGGATTTTACGGACAAAATTGACGCAAGTGCAATTCCTTCAACAACTTCAACGGCTCCCGCTCCTGAAATTTAATTTTTTCATTATATACCATAACGCAACTAAATGCAAGGCCACTAAAAAATGCGGTCTTGCATTTTTTTTTGACATTTTTTTCTTTTAGATTTTAAGGCTAAATATAAAAAAAATCAGAAAAGTTTAAAGCAAAGCAGCATCAATTTAAATGGAAAATTACATTTTTTTATAACAGTATTTTTATCTAATTTTGCGCTGTAATTTTTGAGGAATAAAAAAAACAGAATTATTAACTATAAAAAAAATTATACAAAATGAAAGTATTAAAAAATGCAGTTTTAACAGCAGCCGTTGCTGCTTTAGGTCTTCAAGCAGAGGCTCAAATTACTATTGCGCCTGACAACGACAAAGATTTTAAATTGAAATTTATCGGTAGAACAAATTTTGATGCCGGTACTTATCTCAACCGCAACGACAAAGGAACATATAAAAACGGTGACGGTGAAGTAGATAATGCTATCTTAATAAACGATACCCGTCTTGGTTTTGTTGGAACAAAAGACAAATGGGAAGGTAAAGTTGAGGTTTGCTACACTAACGGTGCTATTTCGTTCAGAGATGTTACTTTGAAATACTCTTTCAACGAACACAGCAGAATCACATTCGGTAATCAATTCATGCCTTACGGTATCAAATTGACCGGTATCAACTACAAATTCACCGAAGATCCTTCTGTAGACTACACATTCTGTCCATCAAGAAAAGTCGGTGTTAATTACCTTTACACAACTGATGGTTTCAACCTTTCAACAGGTCTTTATTCTAACGGAAATGTAGACAAAAAAGCTTATAATCAAGGTTTTAACGCTGGCTTACAATTAATCTGGAGACCCGTTTACGATGAAACGACAGTATTCCACATCGGCGGTGCATTCTTGTATACCGACAAAGGTTCGTCTGAAAATCCCTCTTTCAAAGGTGTAGTTCCGGCTTCTATCGAGGCTACAACACTCATTCAAACCGGTGAATTAGAGGCTCCAAATTACGAACGTTATGAATTACAAGCTCTCTTTATCAAAGAAAAATGGTTGTTGGAGGCTCACTTCATGGGCGCAAGCGTTAATACTGAAAAAAGAAGCAATTTCACCGGCGTTTGGGGTCAGGTTTCTTATCAAATCATAGGCGATCAACAGAAATATAACAAAGTTACGGGCTTACCTATCACTTCAGCTCCCGGAACATTGGAAGTTTTAGGTCGCGTTGATTATCTTAATCTCGATAATTTCGGTAATCAAACCGACTTTGAACTCGGTCTTAACTACATCATTAACAAACATTTCAACGTAAAATTCAACTACGTTGTTGCAACGGGTAAAGATCGTCCGGATATTACCGAAGACAGAACTTTGAATCTCATTCAAACAAGACTTCAATTCTCATTCTAAAAAATATTCTTCTTTTAAAAAAAAACGGCGGAAAAAATCAATCCGCCGTTTTTTTTTGTTTATTATTAATTACATTTTTCTTTGGTAATCTTTGAAATATCATCTAATTTTGCAAATAAAAAAATAAAAAAAAAAAAACGATGAAAAAAATTTTACTTGCATCATTATTGTTAATATCCATTAATGCTAAAGCTCAAATTTCAGGCTACACAGCCGAAAAATTAATCAACAGCGGGAAATTTCAAAAAGCTGAAACTAAAATTTCAGCAGTTTTACAAAAAAATCCCGAAGATTGTAACGCTAATTTTGCAGCCTATAAACTTAATTCTTGTCAAAATTACGAAAAATTCAACCCCGAAACCGCTTATTCGTATCTTGAAAAATCTCAAAACGATTTCAATAACAGCGACTCAAAACGCCGTCCGAAACTTTCAAAACAAGGTTACAACGAAACCGAATTTATGAACGAATTTTCAAAAGTTTCGCAATTCGGACTCAATATTGCCGACCAAGAAAACACTATTGAGGCTTACAAACACTTCTTGAAATTTTATCAAAAAGCAAACGAAGAACAAAAAGAATTAGCGACTTCAAGCCGTAACAAATTGGCGTTTGAAAACGCTCTCAACAAAAATACCGTAGAATCATACACGTATTTTTTGAACACCTATCCTGATGCCGCTGAAGCCGAAGAAGCTTTAAGACGCCGCAACGCCTTAGCTTACAACCGCGCTGCCGCTATCGGAACAACCAAAGCCTTTGAAGATTTTATCAACACCTATCCAAATGCCGAAGAAGTAAGTTCGGCTTGGCACAATATTTACAAAATAGAATACGAAAACGTCTTGAAAATCAACACGGAAAGTGCTTTCCGAAATTATTGCGCAAAATATCCTCAAAGCCCTTACGCCCCTCAAGCCGAAGAAAAAGCAAATTTAATGCAATTTGCCAACGAGGTAACACCCGGCGACTGGCTCTCTTATAAAAATTACATCAACAAGCATTTCAACAACAAATCCATTGTTAAAACCGCTGAAATAGAAATCTTAAAACTCTGCGAAAAATCATACGAAATTCAAGCTCTTGATTATTTAGTAGAAAACTCTAAAGAGTATATCCGAGATACCGCTCTTATAATTCTTCACGAAATTTACGCCCAAAGCGGCGAAAGAAATTCGATAATAAATTTTTATTCAAAATACGATGTTTCTAATTGTCAAAGACTTTCAAGCATTAAAGAAAAAGAAATACAGGCTGTTAAAGAATTATGGTACAAAGACAGCGAATTTATCAAAGCTTTTGCGCCCAACTTCCTTGCACTCAAAAGATTAACAAGTTTAATTTCTGACAATCTGAAAAATAAAGAATGGTCGAAAGCGTTGAAAACCGTAGCTACTTACAAAAAATATTTCGGCACCGATTATAAATATCTCAACATTTTGAACACTCTTAAAACAGAATATGACAAGTCAATAAAAATCAACGATATTGGCTCTGCAATCAATTTCAAACCGGGCAGACAATATTCCGTTGCAATATCCGCCGATGACAAAACAATTCTTTTCTGCGGACAAAACCGTAAAGACAGCAACGGCGGTGAAGATATTTTTGTTTCAACAAAGAAAAACGGCGTTTGGACGACATCAAAACCGATTTCCGATTTAAACACCAAATACGGAAACGAAGCTCCTGAGGCTCTTTCTGCTGACGGAACTAAACTAATTTTGTTCAAAAACGGAAAACTCTGTAAGTCAGAAAAAGAAAAAAAAGGTTGGTCCTCGCCCGAGGTTATGCCCGAAAACATCAACATCTGTTCTTGGCAGTCTGATGCTATGATAAGCAGCGACGGAAAAGCAATACTTTTTGCCGCCGCTCAAGAAACTCCTCATGAAATACAAGAGGGTTATTCGGTTTATGACCATTCCAACATTTACGTTTCGCTGCTCAACGAAGATGGAGAATGGGAAACTCCTATCGACCTCGGTCCTATGATTAACACGCCGTTTTGCGACCGTGCGCCGTTTTTGCACCCCGACATGAAAACACTTTATTTCAGCTCGCAAGGTCACGGCTCACTCGGCGGTATGGATATTTTTATGACAACAAGACTCTCTGAAGATAGTTGGACTCAATGGAGCGAACCCATTAATTTGGGAAAAGAAATCAACACTATAGGTGATGATTGTTGGTACAAAATTTCAACAGACGGCAAAATAGCATATTTTTCAAAATCAACAAACGAAAACGACAAAATCATGTGGCTTAACCTTCCTGAAAGGCTCCGACCTAATCCCGTTGCAACAATTTCAGGACAACTTTGCGACAAGAAAGGCAAAGCCGTTTCCACCTCTATACGTTGGGAAGATTTGGAAGAAAACATCACTGTCGGACAATCTCAAACCGACCCCGTGGACGGAAGTTTTTTCATTGTTCTCCCAATGGGAAAAAATTACGGTTATTACATCAACGATGATGATTATTTTCCGCTTGCTAACAATATCGACCTTAGAGGAAAAAACGAAAATATCATTTTAGAGAAAAAACTTGAGGTCGCCTCAATAAAACAAATGATTGAAGAAAATATACCGATGCCGCTCAACAACATATTTTTTGCCGTAGGTGATTCTACTCTGATGACAAGTTCTGTTGCCGAACTGACTCGCGTGGCTGAACTTATCAACAAAATAGGATTAAAAGTAGAAATAAGCGGACATACCGACAACACAGGCGATTTTGCCAAAAATCAAGAACTCTCAAAAGCGCGTGCAAATTCGGTTTATAATTTCCTTATAAGCAAAGGTTGTAACGCTCAAAAACTTACAAGCACCGGTTACGGTCAAACCCGCCCCGTGGCATCAAACAAAACAGCTGAAGGACGGCAACAAAACCGCAGAGTTGAAATAAGATTTCTAAAAAACTAAATTTTTTGAATGAAATCTTACAAAACCGTAACAAAAAAACATTTTTTATGCTAAATATTGTTAATGATAAAACGAACTAAAAAGAATTTTACGTTACTTTGTCAAACTAAAATTTTATTATAAAAGAGATGAAAAGAATTTTTACATTTTTGACGGCTCTGATTCTGTCTGCTAACATGGCTAATGCTCAGGGCTATGAAATCGAAGTCAAGATTAAATCAGTCCCTAACGATACATTAATTTTGGGACATCACTTCAATGAAAGACTTATCCCCGACGATACAATAAAACTCGACGGAACGGGAAGAGGTGTTTTCAAAGGAAAAGAAGCTCTGCCGACAGGTATGTATTTCATCTTTCTGCCAAACAAAAACTATTTCGATTTTTTAATCGATAAAAAAGCCGGCGAAAAATTTTACATCGAAAACGATACAACTGATTTCTTGAAAAACGTCGTAATCAAAAACAGCCTTGAAAATCAGGTGTTTATGGATTATCAAATATTCTTAGCGGAAAAACAAAAACAGTTCAAAGAACTTAAAGAAGAATACGATAAAATAAAAGACGGTAAAAACGCAGAAGCCAAACGTCAAGAAATTATTGACAGGCAAAATGCACTAAATCAAGAGGTTGATAATAAATATACTGAGCAAATAAAAACATACCCCGATATGTTTTTCTCTAAATTCTTAACCGCAACACGCGATGTTACAATTCCTGATAATATTACCGACCAAACTCAGAGGTATTATTATTACAAAAACCATTTCTTCGATAATTTTGACATATCGGACGGTGCACTCCTTCGTACCCCGATTTATCAAAACAAAATCGAAAGATACATCGACCAAATGGTTGTGCAAATGCCTGATTCTCTGATAAAAGAAACGACATGGCTGGTAAATAAAACCCGTCCGAAAGGCAAACTCGACGAGAAAAACGGAGAACTTTTCCGTTTCATGTTAGTTTACTTTTTCAACAAATACGCAAAGAGCGAAAATATGGTTGCTGAAAATGTATACTGCTCATTAGCAGATATTTACATCAAAGATGCTTTTTGGGATACCGACTCTTTCAAAACAAAACTCAAAGAACGTGTAGACAAAAAGAAAAACTGTTTGGTGGGAAACATTTCAAAAGACATAACGGTAAAATTGATACCTGACAGCAAGGAAGGAATGGATGCTCTGAGACCCGCAATCGACGAACTTAAAAACAAAGGCGTAGAAATCGAAAAGGCAAAACCCGATTTTGAAGCCCGCAGAAACGATGTCGTAAAACTCCTTGATAGTTTTATCAATAAATTCGGCAAAAATTATTATTCAATGCACCAAATGTCAGCAAAATACAAACTCCTTGTTTTTTGGGATGCTGATTGTTCGCATTGTAAAGAAGAATTGCCGAAATTATGTCAGTATTTCAAAGACACTTTAAGCGCTACTGGCTGCGAGGTTTTCGCCGTTTATATGAACAAATCCGTTGACAATCTCTCTGAAGTAAGCCGCGGTTTTGGAAAATGTTTTGATTTCTTGCAGGAAAAAGGAATTCACAACATAAAAGGTTGGCATAATATGTTTAACCCGTTCGACCAATACAGAACAAATTACGACATCAATTCTACGCCGACAATTTATTTGTTAAACAAAGATAATGAGATACTTGCAAAAAGAATTGCACATACTCAGGCCTACGATTTGATAAAATACATTGAAGAAAACGAACAGAAAAAATAATTTAAAAAAAATGAACAAAAAATTTTGGCTGTCGTTGTCAATGCTGGTTTTAACGGTTGCGGGATTTTCGCAAGGTTATAAACTGACGATAAAATTTTCGCATTACAAACCACAAAAAGTCAGACTCGCTTATTATTACGAGGACAAACAATATTTGGCTGTTGATTCGGCCTCTCAAAGCGGCAGCACAGTTGTTTTTCAAGGTGCTGAACCACTTCCGAGCGGAATTTATTCCATAATTTTGACCGACGAATCAACATACTTTGATGTCCTAATCGACAAGGACAACCAAAATTTTACTATGAAATGCGATGTCAAAGACCCGCAAAAAACAATGAAAATTTCAGGGTCAGAGGTTAATGCGAAATTCTTCAATTATCAACGGAGAATGACCGCTCTTAACATCGAACAGCACAGACTTGATACTCTGAAAAAATACGAAAAAGATTCGTCAAAAATCAAAGAATACGATTCTAAATTATCCGAAATTGATGACGAATATCAAAAAGCATTAAAAGAAACAGTTGAGACCAACAAAGGCAATATTTTGTCTGATATGCTTGACTGTCTTAATGCACCTAACAATCCGGGTAACAGTCAGTTAGACCATGTAAATTTTTCAAATTCGGCTCTTCTTAGAACGCCTTTTTTTTACAAGGTAATACGCGCACACATTGCACGTCATATCGAGGAGGGTCAATACGAGATTATGCGTCAAAACGATTTAATAATCTCTAAAGCTAAAGCTAATTCTGACATATATCATTACGTAACAGGCTATTTGCTAACGTTTTACAGAACTTTCTTTAAACTTGGAATCAATGAAGTTTTTGTAAGACTGGCTGACAAATATTTTCTGGCAGATACTGTAAAAGGTTTGTCAGAGGAAAACCGACAAATGATAAAAGAGCAAAGAGATGTTTATAATGCGTCAATTCCGGGCTCTGAGGCTGTTAATATCAAGGTTTGCAACACTTTAACCGGCGATTCGCTAAACGTTTTGGACAATATTAAAGACAAACTTCTTTTACTTTTTTGGGCTAACGGCTGCGGACACTGCGACAGCGCAGAAAATGCAATTAAATACTATTATAACGGTCTGAAAAAGAACAACATAACGGTAATTTCCGTTACAAACGACAAACACAGTTACGAATCCTTGAAATACAATTCTCAGCAAAAGAATTTTCCATGGATTGACTGTTGCGACACCAAAAACTATTCCCGCTACAGGGAATATTATTATGTTGTCTCTACTCCGGTACTTTATATAATTGATAAACAGAAAATTATAATCAACAAAGTTGTCGGCGAAGACAGAATAACTGATATAGTACAAAAACTAAGTGAATAGATATTACCATGAAAAAAGCGTACATTTTTTTGGCGGAAGGTTTTGAAGTAATTGAAGCCTTGGCAGCATACGACGTTTTTTGCCGTAGCGGCATCGACGTTAAAACCGTTTCTGTTGATAACAAGAAACAAGTTCCGGCATCGAACAAAATAAAAGTCGAGGCCGACAAACTGATTTTGGAAATTAAAGACTTTTCAGACGCAGATTTATTGTATTTGCCGGGAGGTTATCCGGGTTATGAAAACCTCGCAAACAATTCAAAAGTTGGCGAAATAGTAAAAAAACACTATGAAAACGGGAAACTTTTAGCAGCGATTTGCGGTGCTCCAACCGTTTTGAAGAAAAACAAAATCGGTTTGGGCAAAAAAATAACTTCACATTCCTGCTGCAAAGACGAGATGAGTGAAAATTATGTTTATACGGGCAACCCGATAGAAATTGACGGAAATTTGATAACTTCGATCGGAGCCGGTCATACGGTGGATTTTGCAATTAAAATTGCAGGAATTCTCTGCGGTGATGAAGCCGTAAAAAAAATAAAAACGGGAATGGAACTGAAATAATTCTCTTTCTTAAAATAAAAAAGCCGCATTTTTTTGCGGCTTTTTTTCTTGAAAATTATTTTACAGAATTAACAACCTTGTACATAATAAGCCTGTCTCCCCTATCCTTTAGCAAAGTTGTGTAAACTGTTATCAGATAATCATTTTCGGTATTAAACCAACTGCCGGAAAGAAATTTCGTTTGATTGGTAGTTTTATTTTTTTCAACAAACTGAAAATTATAAAGTCCTTGTTTTAGAAGTAATTCCTTTTCCCAAAGATATGTTTGAGAATTGAATTCGAGTTTACTGTCAGAATTAAAAAGATAATCCGAAAGTTCGCCGTAAAGATAAATTTCACCATCGGCAAACGGGTCGTATTTCAGAGAAAAAAGAACTTTAATATAATCGGATTCCAAATCAAGAGAAAAACCTTTATCGTTTTTAATATAATAACGCCCGTTTAAATCCTCAAGATAAGTATACGAAATTTCAATCGGCATAAAAGGTGTCAGTTTATAATTATAAATACCGTTTTTGAAAGTAATATCGTCGATGCCGAGGGCTTTGAAATGTACGTCCTTAGCATCGAAAAAACTAAATTCAGAACCGCCTTGAAAAATATTTTCATCCGAATTTTTCTCATATAAAATCGTATTATGCGAAAAACCGCTTATTTCAAGCCTCCGACGCGAAGAAAAATCCGTGTTTTGCATCGCAAAAACTTTAAGATATTTAGCAGGGTTCGAGATTTGAAGTTTATCATTTAAAAAGCTGACTTTCAACTGTTGAGAATCAAAAGCGTAATCCAAAAGAAACGGTTTTGAAACTAAAGCTGAAATTTTAGAATTGTCAGACTCTTCATAAACCATAAACTTCTTGCGCAAAACAACATTATCCCTGTCAGAATCTTCAAAAACTTCAACGATATAATTTCCGCTGATTAAAAGTTTTAAATCATCATTAGGAATTTTCAGAGTGTAATGCGTAAAACTTTGATGCGTATTGAAAGAATTTTGATAATCCTCAATTTGTCGTTCATCAAACCCTTCGGCAAACTCGTTAAAACTCAAATCGTCAGGTTCAAAATCTGCATCACAATGTCTAACAGAATAAGATAAATTTTCATATTTATCGTCCAAAACGTCAAAATCCAAGCGCAAGACCTGCCCTAACTGACAAATAGGAAAACCAAAATCCGCTCCGTCAACTCTCACACGTGCCGTTTTAATGCCGTCCTTAACAAAATCCTCAACCTGCGCAAAAACAGAAAAAGGAAAAAAGAAAAAGAAAAAATATAAAAAGTTTTTCATTTTTAATCTTTAAGCCTCAGAAAGAAAAATTCCTTATTAAACCCTGACTTATCCAATACAAAATTCATAAAATTAAATACATATTTCTTCAACCATGTTGAAATTCCCAAATGATTTACATCGTCATCAGCATATTTTATAACACGAAATTCTTTAGTTTTTATTTTGTTTTTCAACAACCAGACATAAAAAATTTCTTCCGCAATATACCCGAATATACGTTTTTGCTGAGTGGAATAATTCTCTAAGTTCAGTTTTTTTTCAACATCACCCAAAAAAGAAAACAACCAATTACAATAAGCATCAAACTTAGACCATTCCATTACAAACATATTGTATGGTACCATAATATTTGAATGCAACATAACCTTATCATAAGCCTCGAAATAGTCAGGATATATATTTTTTATAATTTCTCTTTCCGTAAAAAAATCATCACTGACAAAATTTGCACAATATATAACTCCCATCGAATTAGGATAATAAGTCTTTTTAGGAATAATAGTCAGACCTTTTTCTAACGATGAAATAAGGGAAGTTTTATTCAATTTGTAATTAGAAGTTTCCTTTGTCGGAATTATATATCTCTCGCTCAAAGAAAAAGACTTGTCAAAATCGAAATACCTTCTATAATGATTCAGCCCTATATACTCTAAATCAGGATAGATTTTTTTGATATTTTTCCAAGCCCAATACATTGCGGTAAGTTCACAATAATTAGGATTTTTTTTACTGATATTATCGCATGGCTGACCATTAACTTGATCGTCCCGTTGCAAACCTAAGTCAAAATCTGAAATTGCCGCACCAACATGAATAGGCAAGAAAAAATCATCTTGCGGCAAATCACAAGGCTTATGACAACATACAAGAATTTTTATTTTATTACTATCTAATGCGTTATTTTTCATAGCTTTATCTATAATCGTTTCTCATATTTTTCTTCAATAATCATATTGAAAAATTTATCGCTTTTTCGATTACATCGTCCATATCATAATACTTATATTCTGCCAATCTGCCGCCAAAAATGACATTTTTCTCTTTGTCGGCTAAGGCTTTATATTTCTGATACAGAGTTGTATTTTTATCATCATTAACAGGATAAAACGGCTCAGAACCTTCTGCCCATTCAGAAGGAAACTCTTTGGAAATCACCGTTTTATTCTCAGAATAAGCAGAATTTTCCGGCTCAAAATGCTTGTGTTCGATAATGCGGGTATAAGGAATTTTTGCTTCGGTATAATTTATGACCGCATTACCCTGAAAATTCTGAACGTCCAAAATTTCGGTTTCAAAACGGATTGTGCGGTATTCAAGTTTTCCGAATTTATAATCGTAAAATTGGTCAATCTGCCCCGTAAAAACTATTTTTTTAGCAAGTTTTTCCAATTCCAAGCGGTTTTCAAAGAAATCAACATTCGTTTTGGTTTCAATACCATCCAAAAGTTTATCTATCAATCTGTTATAACCACCGATAGGAATACCTTGATAAGAATCGTTGAAATAATTGTTGTCAAAAGTCATTCTGACGGGAAGACGTTTGATAATAAAAGAGGGAAGTTCAGTACATTTTCTGCCCCATTGTTTTTCGGTGTAACCTTTTATCAACGTTTCGTAAATGTCCTTACCGACAAGGTTTAATGCTTGTTGTTCAAGGTTTTGCGGAAAGTCAGTTTTAGATTCTTTACGTTGTTCTTCGAGTTTTTTTGCTGCCTCTTCGGGGGTTGTAACACCCCACATCTGATAAAACGTGTTCATATTGAACGGCAAATTATAAAGTTTACCTTTAAAATTTGCCACAGGTGAATTTGTGTAACGGTTGAAAGGCACAAACGAGTTCACAAAATCCCAAACTTTTTTATTAGAAGTATGGAAAATATGTGCTCCGTATTTGTGGACATTTATACCTTCGATATTTTCGCAATAAACGTTGCCACCAATGTGCGGGCGTTTGTCAATTACGAGGCATTTTTTACCAATCTGTTTTGCCTTGTATGCGAATGTAACACCAAATAGACCAGAACCGACAATAAGGTAATCGTAAGTACTCATACATCTCATTACTTATAAAAAATAGAGAATAAGACACTTAATTTTATCTACAAAACCAACAGTTTTAAATGCAGACTCAAAAAACTTCCTTTTATAAATTTTTAATGTCGGTTTATTTTGTTTATCACAACGCCTTAATAACAAGTTTGTTGCGCACAATGCTTCATAACTGCAATACGAAAAAGCTATTTCATTCTTACCTCGTAATAACATTTGCATTATTTCAAATGCTTTTAATTCAGAAATCATTTTAACGGAAAATGCAACCTTTGTCTTTCCTATCGCACTGTCATTCCGTTGAAAATAATTGTAAATTATATCATTACAGATTACAACTTTTTGACAATGTAATACATATTGCAAAACGAACAATCTATCTTCATTGTAATAAATATCCTCGTTGAATCTTATAGAAAAATCTTTGATTATTTTTGAATAATACAATTTTGGAGAAATATATCCGAGATAGTCTTTTTTTCCGCTTTTAAATAGTCTAGTGGGGAAAAAATCACCTGAAATATTCTCATTTCTAAGTCTATTATTTTGCTTACCACCAATAATTCGAATATCTCCAATAACTAAGCAATTCGATTCCGAATTTGCTAATAATATTTCTACAAAATTATTTTCTATCCAATCATCAGAATCCACAAACCCAATCCACTCACCTTTTGCTTCATCTAATCCCTTATTTCTTGCAGCAGAAACCCCTGCATTTTCTTGATGAAACACTCTAAACCGCTTGTCTTTCTCCGCATATTCGTCGCAAATCTCGCCCGAATTATCAGGACTACCGTCATCAATCAAAATACATTCCCAATCAGTAAACGTCTGTGCGACAATACTATCAAGACATTTCCTTAAGTATTTTTCAACTTTATAAACGGGAACTATGATGGAAATTTTGGGAGAGAAATTCATAATGCTTTATTAATGTTTAAGACATCCTATCGGCACAACCATAACACCATCTTTACGTGTGTAAGCGTATTGCCCCAATCCTGTCAAAACCATCTTAAAAGACGGTTGTTTTCCTTTGAACAATTCATCAAGACTTACTTCACCCGAAGATTCTTGCGATTCCCACAAAGACATCGGTCGCATTGTAAGCCAACTAAAACGTCCTGCACCTGAATGATGGATTTTTTCTGTATGGGCAGGAACAGCCGAGCCAGTCAAAATAAACTGTCCCACACTTATATCTCTGTGATCAACTTCAAAACGAATTGCATCCCATAATGCAGGTGCTGTTTGCCATTCATCAATCAAACGCGGCGTTGCACCTTTAAGGAGAAGTTTTATATTCGTATCAACAACAGACAATAATTCTTTTTCAACGGCAGGGTCGTTCATATATACGACACTTTTCGACTGTTGTTCGGCAGTTGTAGTTTTGCCGCACCATTTAGGACCTTCAATCAAAACTGCACCCGCACCTTCCAATTCATCTTTCAACAATTGGTCAGCAATTCTTTCCCGATATTTCGCCATATTTTTTATACTTTTAACAGCGCAAATATAAACAAAAAAAGCATTGAAACAAAGTATTTTAGTTATTTTTGTTGTGGCATTTGACGGATTTTTGTTGTGGCATTTGACGGATTTTTATTGTGGCATTTGACGTTTTTTTATAAATGGCTATAAAAAAGAGAATTCAGCCAAACCTTTTTTCTTACCACACTAGCCCCTTGATTTTCTTGATGAATAACCTTAAACCTATAGTCTTTTTGTGCATATTCATCGCAAATTTTTCCTGAATTATCGTGACTACCGTCATCTACTAAAATACACTCCCAATCAGTAAATATCTGAGCAACAATACTGTCAAGACAACG
The DNA here is from genome assembly GCA_017412115.1 of Bacteroidales bacterium. Lineage (GTDB taxonomy): Bacteria > Bacteroidota > Bacteroidia > Bacteroidales > UBA3824 > UBA3824. The sequence goes on from JAFPYR010000098.1 coordinate 51,252, forward strand.
ACGAAAATATTTCTCTACTTTATAAACGGGAACAATGATGGAAATTTTAGGAGATGACATAAGTACAAATATTTTATAGACTCTTAAAAACTTATAACAACTAAATTTTCCAAATTTCCTTTCTATATTGTTTAGTCTTTTTATAAAAACTCGGTAATAGCCAAAAGAATGCTAACAAAACTTTTAATATCCACGCATAAAAACTTGAGATATTATATTTGATAAATTTTATTCTGGATAAGTCTTGTTGAATTGCCCCAAATGTAATAAAATCGTCCAATCTAGCATCCCATTTTTTTTCACCTGATTTACCATACAAATGAACAATCTTGGGTCCATCAATAATTAACCGTAACAAGCCTTTTTTCTTCATAAACCATTCAAGATTTGTTTCCTCAAAATATAAAAAAAATCTTTCATCAAAAAAAGCTAAATCATTGTTTTTCAAAAATAAATCTGCACCTGATACACATTCGACTTCGCCTATTGTATATGTTCCGATATTATCCATTATTGTTCTTCTATAATTTATATGAAAGAGTTTCAAAATATATTTCACGTATGCACTCAAAATTGTCATTATAAACCAAAAAATTTCATTTAACGGTCTTGAAAATTTTATATGAGAAAGAGCAATTCCACCTTTTTCATTCAATAAATTTCCTCCTAATGCACCGATTCTATCTTTTTCAGGAGAGTTTTCCCAATAATCAAAAAAAAGTTTCACTGCATTATTAAGTAAAATTGTATCGCTATTTAAGTATAAAATGTACTTTCCTTTTGCGATTTTCACCCCCCTATTATTAGCGGCTCCAAAACCTAAATTCGCATTGTTTTCAATTAAAATTACCTGTGGAAATTCTTGTTTTATCATTTCAACAGAACCGTCTTTTGAACCGTTGTCCGAGACAATTACTTCAAAATCAATATCTTTTGTTTGTTCAAAAACAGATTTCAAACAATTTCTAATGAGAGCACAAGTATTATAATTAACAATGATAATAGAAACGTCCATTTTCTTATTCAATTAATAGTTTAATATTATTTTCGCGAAAAATTCACATCGTTAAATATATTCACAACCCAATTATATATATACTCATACATTTTTTTCAACCAATTAGGAACTTTTTTCCCTACATGATATTCAAATGAGTCTACAATAGCATTATATTCAAAACTTTCTTTTGGATTGAAAAAATGCTCAGAATATAATTTACGATGATTCAGCCAAATTTGTTTCCGCAAATAATCAAATTGTTCATCTGTTATACTATTATTTCTTGACAGTGTTTTGATTCTATAAAAAAACAAAACTTCTGGTATTTGATATACCTTTCCTCCTTGTTCCAACATAGATAACCAAAAATCCCAATCCTCCAATCCCAATGCCATATTTTCATTGTAACCTATAGTCTTTTCATAATCACCTTTCCTATAAAGAGCCGTACATACAATACAATTTCTGCCCATCATACGCTCCAATGTACAAATCGGTAATTTAAGTTCTTGATTTATCAATCCAAATTGCATAACTCTAGTATATACAACTTTAATTTCTGAATCAGAAACTAATACTTGTAATGTCTTTTCTAAAAATGTCCTATCAATTATATCATCTGAATCTAATGGCAAAATATAATCACCAGAACTATGCTGTATTCCAAAATTTCTTGCAGATGAAATTCCCCCATTTTCTTTATATAAATATATAAATCTATTATCTTTTTTACAAAATTCTTCAGCAACTTCCTTAGTATTATCAGGAGAACCATCATCAACAATTAAACATTCCCAATCTTGATAAGTTTGAGAAATAACGCTCTCCAAGGTTTCAGATAAATATTGCGCCTGATTATAACAAGGAACAATAATTGATATTTTATTCATTTTGTACGGCTCTTAAAAGGAAACAAACGTAAAATCTTCTTATGTAAAATAAAAACTATTTTATAAAGAGAAATACAATGGATTAGTTTTTCACGAAAACTTTTATTCTCCAATTGCGCATAAACTTTATTTAATTTTTCGACAAACATCGGTTCATAATTTTCAAATAACTTTGCATAATAAAGATTAAAACGTGTTCTATCTTCATCCCATACTGGACAAATTCCATTGTATCTTTTTGCGAAGAAAGTTTGAATTTCATAACGAGATCTTTCAAATGCCAATATTTTATCACAATCTTTACTATGACTTGCACTTTCTTCTAACTCCCTATATACAACAAGCCCCTTTTCTATGAATTCAACCTTAGTGTTTTTGAAAAACCATAACCACATAGGATAATCTTCCGTTAACCAACCTCTCTCTATTGGTTTTATTTCCCGTATGTACGCATTCACTAACTCTTTTTTTAAACATACACTCAAAGCCGGAACAATATTAACTTTCAGCATATCATCATAACTACGAAAATGCTCCCCTATCAAATTCTCATAATATATTTTCTTTCTCTCAATCCAAACCTTAGCTTGACAATAACACATTCCGACATCATTGTGATTTTCCATAAATTCAATCTGTGTCTTAACTTTGCCAGGCAACCACCAATCATCACCGGCACATTCCATTATATACTTTCCTGAACAATTTGAGATTACGTTATAATAATTTTTGATAAGACCCATATTTTCTTTATTGTATATCGCCTTTACAATTTTCGGATACCGCAAAACATAATCTTCGATAATTGATTTAGTACCATCAACAGAGCAATCATCACCGACTATAATCTCATACGGATAATCATGTTCCTGTTCTAATATACTATCCAACGTTTTGGAAATAGTCTTTTCCTGATTATATGTGATAACAGCAACAGATAATAAGATATCATTATTACTCATATAAATCACTCTCCTACTTGTTTATTTTACTTTTTATTAAATCAATAAAACCTATTTTCTGATTTAATTGTCTTAAAGAAAAAACACATAAAATTAATGACAAAACAACACTTAATATAATGGTTATCAAACTTTGTTGCATAAATTCTGTCAATATCAACAATATAGTTAATGAAATCGAAAACAACAGAATCAATGAGAAAAAGGTATTAGTAAGTATAACACCATATTTCTTGCGTACATATAACATAATTACACATAAATACACAAAATAAATTACGCAAAATGAGATTGCTACCCCTCTTAACCCCATAAAATAATACCCTAAACAATTCAATGCAATTGTAAGTATATTACTAACAACACCTTCCAACCAAAAATAAGTTTTCTTATCCCCCTTAGCAAAAGACACATATCCCAAACAATAAGAAGCAATTTTGAATACCATTCCATAGGATAAAATTCTTATAAAACCGTTTATTGTCATAAACTCATCTGTCAATAGAATTTTTATACACAATGGAGCTGTTAACATAAGTAATGACAATAACGGTGCGCCCAAAAGCATAATTATTTCACCCTGATAATTAATAGTTTCATTCATTTTCTTAACATCCATACAAGCAGAAACCAATCTCGGGAAATAATCTACCGCCATCGCCGCAAATACTAAGCCAATATACTGATTAGTAATACTGATACCTGCATTATACAATCCTACATCAGAAAAACTACCACTATGTGATATAAAAGTATTGATGATATAACTTGCAATATTTCCTAAAACACTCGCTAATACTGTTATTAGTCCTAATCCAACGAATTTTTTTATTACATTTATCAATTCTCCTCGTGGAATCTTCGGTTCATAGAATTCTATTCGTTTTAACCTATTAGTCAGAACGAAATACATATAAATAAAACCTAATAACGAAGATAATATAAGCATAGGAACTATTGCTGTCAATTCAAAATAATAATATATAGGTATAGATACAATTAAAAATAAAGTAGAGGGAATAATATTGCCTAATGCTATTGCTTTCAATTCTTGCATCGCTTGCAATATAGCTGATTGCCCCTGATTATACAAAGTAAAAAATACATATAACGATAATAAAAAATACGAAATAATATGTTTGGTATTATCAAAAGTGAAAACACTAAGCGGATAAGCTAGCATTAATGTTATAAATAGTCCTGCTAACGATAATACCAAAAAGATCTTTTTGGTAATAAAAATTAGCCTATAATACTCAATCGTATTTTTTTGCAAGACTGATATATATCTAACAGCGCTTAAATTGCAACCAAGACCTGCCAAGGTAATAAGAATTGTCAAACTGGATACGTATAATCCAGAAAGCCCCATTCCTTCCGAACCCAAAAACTGAGCTATAATCTTTCCCCTAATAAGAGATATAATAACATTATATACTTGAACTCCTCCAAATAGCGAAATACCCTTAAATACTTTTCTATATTCGGCACTATCTGTTGCCATAATATTTTTTATTCTGCATTATCTATCACTATCCAATTAGCATCTTGGATAAACATATCTTCAAGAACCCCTTTATCCTTACTCCAATATTTCGGGTTAATAACTATTTTGTCACGATTTTGGTTTAATAATGCAGCCCACCATGAAAATGAACTATTGGGTATAATATTACATTTACACATTGACATTAGATACATATCTTTCCATGAATCAATTCCTTTATTCCAATCAATGTAAATAGAATTATCAAAAGTTATATTTTGTTTTGCCCATTCTGAATCGTCAGAGAAAACATAAAATATAGGATTCTGTATCTTCTGTCTAACAATATTTACTGCCTTTTCGTAATAACTAAATTTTACCACATTCCCCAAAATAGGATTACCAACATAATCACCTCTTCTAATATGAATAGATATTGAATTCGTTTCTTTGATTTTCTTGAGTAACTGAATATTTTTATAGTCCTTTTCATTAAATTCAGGAAACATATATATGCCATTCAAGCGAGACCTTATTGATTCAAAATATTTCAATGAAGTCCACATTTGAAAAATTACATAATTTCCTTTCAAATTAAATATTTTTTTCTCAAAATTATAATTATCACGAAAAAAATAATTTATTATTTTCAATTTATAAGTAATACCACGAATCAGATACCAAAATAAATTCTTGGAATACAATAACGAATCTATAAATTTAGGTAGTTTTTCCTCCACTATTCCAAACACTCGTTTTAATTCCTCCCCATTATGTCCATTATCAATTTTTTCATCAAAAAAATGTGTATCATAATAAACTTTTTCATTAGGATAACATTCTTTTAATGAAAGATATGTGGCGTATGCCATCATTTGGCTTCCTATTCCGCCAATGGTTTGTATGATTTTCATAAATAACTTATCAGATTAGTTTTCTAAATCTTTTCCCTAAAAAAACAAATGATATATATTTATTCAAACCTAATACATAACCTATTAATATAGGAATACCAATACCCAAAACGAATTTTACAACAGCATCTATATATTCATTAACAAGTACTGGCAAATCGTAAACTATCATAAAATGAGCAGTATATATAATCAATGTCCTTTGCCCCAAAAATGACAAAGTTTTTTTCAGCAATTCAAACACATATTGTTTTACAAAACAATATAATGCAATTATTGAAATAATTCCTGCAATTTGGATTATGTATTTCGCCAAAATATAAAATACTAATCTTTCATAACTAACAATTAAAATAGGTACTTTCTTTAATTCCAAGTAATCAAATAAAGGTGTTTCTATAAGAAAATGCGACGGGAAACGCCAAAATATCAGGAGATTACCAAATAGTATTATAGCCACAATCTTTATTAATGACTTGTATTCTACCGACCGTCCTTTCCATATTATATCCAATTTGTATCCTAATAAAAAAAAATACATAGTGTATTACAATTAGATCAAATCCGAAATAATGAAATTGAGTTACCCCATATAATATGGTCGTTATTACAACAATTAGAACAAATCCTATATCACTTTTTAAAGTATTAGATAAAATCTGTCCCATATAAATAAAAAAAGTAATCCAACTAAGTACCCACAAAAACCACAGTTTATGATCCGGATATAAAAACATAGTAACCATTGCGTCTAACGGGTTGTTTCTATCTCGAATGCAAATATATACCACCCCCCAAACAACAAATGGCATAAACAACGAAAGCATACGCCGTAGCACATACTTACATTCAAATTCTTTATGACCAAGACTCAAAGAATAACCAGATAAAAACATAAAGAATGCCATATGGAATGAATAGATAGTAGCAAAAACAAATCCTCCTATATCAACTTTGAACACAAATTGTAATATATGTCCAAATAACATTAATAAAATTGCAATGCCTTTCAGTTCGTCTATTAATGTATTCCGTGATTCCATCTTTTATCAATCAAAAAGCATTTACACAATCCACCACATACTCCGCCTCTTCCCAAGTCAAACACGGACTCATCGGCAGACTAAGTTCCTGATTATGTATTTTTTCTGTTATAGGTAAAGAAATATTATTCCATTTTTTGTAACACTCTTGTTTATGAGGTGGGATGGGGTAATGAATCAACGTCTGAATACCGCTGTCTTTAAGATATTGTTGAAAATTATTTCGTTCTCTGCAAAAGACGGGAAAAAGATGATATACGTTGTTTTTGTCGGCAATACGCTTCGGTAAAACAATTTTGGAATTATTGATGTTTTCGTAATAATATTTTGCAATCTTCTGACGGCAAACGTTATCCTCGTCCAAATGTCTGAGTTTTACGTCCAAAACCGCAGCCTGAATCTCGTCTAAACGCGAATTTCTACCGCAATATTTAAAAACGTATTTCTTTTGCGAACCATAGTTTGCCAATGCGCGTATACATTCGGCAAGTTGCTGATTGTCTGTCGTTACTGCGCCACCATCACCCAAAGCACCAAGATTTTTACCGGGGTAGAAACTATGTCCGGCTGCATCACCAAGCGAACCTGTCCGTTTGTCTTTAAAACAGCAACCGTGAGCCTGAGCATTGTCTTCAATTAGTTTGAGATTGTATTTTTTGCAAAGTGCGCCAATTTTCTCGGTGTAAGCACAACGTCCGTAGAGATGAACAATCATAATAGCCCTTGTTTTTGGCGTGATTCGTTCCTCTATTTTGGAGTCGTCAATCTCCAAATTATCAAACGTCGGCTCAACTAAGATTGGTTTAAGGTTGTTTTCGGTAATTGCGAGAATTGTCGCGATATAAGTATTGGCAGGAACAATAACTTCATCACCGTCGTGCATTATATCCAACTCTTTGTACGCTCTGAGTATCAAAAACAAAGCGTCCAATCCGTTGGCACAACCAATGCAATATTCTGTGCCAATGAACTTTGCAAAGTTTTCTTCAAAACTCTTATTCTCGCTACCTTGAAGATACCAACCCGAATTAACAACACGCAAAACAGCAGCGTTAATTTCTTCGGAATATTTTTCAGTAACGGACTTTAACGGTAAAAACGGTATTTGCATAATTATATTTTTCTTGCGAATTTAGCAGGATTACCATACCAAACTTCTCCGTCAGGCACGTTTTTGGTTACAACACTTCCTGCTCCAATCATGGCATTTTCGCCTATCGTTACTCCGCAAAGTATTGTGGCGTTAGCACCGATACTTGCGCCTTTTTTTATAATTGTCTTCAAATACACTTTCGGATGAACTTTTGACCGTGGAAACAAGTCATTTGTAAAAGTTACATTAGGACCGATAAACACATTATCTTCAACCGTAACGCCATCCCAAAGCTGAACTCCACTTTTTACAGTTACATTATTTCCTATAACAACATCGTTATCGACAAGAACGCTTGCACAAATATTACAATTACTGCCAATTTTTGCCTCAGGCAGGACAACGCAGAATTGCCATATATTTGTGTTTTCACCTATATTCTGGCTCTGTACATCTGATAATTTATGAATCATACTTTCTATCAAACACCATTAAAAATTTATTTGCAGCAGGCTTTTCATAAAACTTATGAACAACTGCACTTCCTATTAATACAAAAGCAAATTGTAAAAACGATTTATAAATAAAATTTATTTCTAATCCTAAATGCGAGATAACTAATCCAACAAATGCTATACCAAGCGTATGCAGCATATAGAAAGTAAAGCTAATTTCACCTAAATAATTAAAAAGCTTTACACTTAGCAACTTTGAAAAAACATTTTTATCGAAAAGTGCAAAAGATAAAACCAACATTGCACTCGGAATAAAGAATAAAGCCTGAAAATGCAAACATTCAGGAACATATTTATAAACAAATATTGCAATACCTGTTATCAGTACAGAAAGGACTTGAAACACAATTCCAAGCATATTTTTATTTTCAAGTTTATCTTTCGTTGTTGTATAAAGCTTATAAAGTAACACTCCAATATAAAAATCCGAAAATCTAAACAACGGATTTATATAAACAAAGGCATGAACATAATCTTTAGGAATAAGCGGAAGCAATATTCCATAAAGTACAAAATATATTACTGAAAATGAAATTACTCTATTTTTTTTCTGCAATAGTCTTATTACAAAAGGAAATACCGCATAGAAGAAAAACAAATCGGAAAGACACCAGCTGACTGCATTTCCTGAAAAATAGACCGTTTGTTTTGGAATCCAGCTTTGAACAAGGAAAAGGTTACAAATTATACTTAATATTTGTCCCTCGCCACACGATACAACTGACTTAATATTTAAACCAAGCCACAAAAAAAGACAAAGCAAATGGAGCGGATAAAGCCGTGCAAATCTCTTGAACAAAAACTTTTTATAGCTGAAGTCCGGCGCAAGAACTTTTTCTTTATACCCATAGCACATTACAAAGCCCGAAAGCATCAGAAAGAATGAAACTGCACAAGGTCCAAATGCTACAAGGTATGGATTATCGATAGAATTCTTATGATGACAGAAAATCATAAGTGCATTGAAAAATCTCAATGCAGAAAAGGCTACTATCATTTTACTTCAGCTTCAGATATTCATCATAATCTCGGATATACTCACCACAGTCATAATGAGTAGAAGCAAGCACTAAAAGAACAGAATCTGGTGAAAAATCATACATTTCTTTCCAAACCATTTTTGGAAGATACACCCCCTGTCGTGGTTTTGTAAGTTCCACAATCTGCTTTTCATTTCCGTCCGTAACCATAACTTTTGAAGTTCCGCTTACATTAATAAGCACAAACTCGCTGTCACGATTAGCATGTTTTCCTCGCACTACATCGCTATCGGAGCCATATATGTAGAAAAGTCTCTTAATTTCAAAAGGCACATCTTTTTTGCCTTCTACTATTACAAGTTTTCCTCTATCATCACCTTTTTCGTTAAATTCAAGCAATCTGCAAAGTTCCATTTCACCTCCTCCCTATGCTGCAACGCATTTATATAAAATGATCTAATTTTAATCGCTACTATGAGCAACGGTTGCACACAAATCTTCCATTGACATATCATACATATTTTTATACGACACCATATCTTTCTCTTGCAACAATAATGATTCAATAAACATATTGTTGCAACCACTATTCTATGCTTTCATGACTATCAAGAGCAAGATTTATCTTACGAACTCTCTCTCCGTCCACTTTCATACTAACGATACACATTTTTTATATTATTTAAAGTTTCCGCTACAAAAGTATATTTTTTTTCTATTCAAAACAACTTTTAATTATTTCAATTATAATATCTTGTTGTTCAGGAGTCATTTTGTTGTCGCTCGGCAAACACAAAACTTACCTAAAAATCTTAAAAACAGTCAAGAATATTATTTTGAAGTATTCTTTTAAAGTTTGATTTTCAATATATTTCATATTGAGTTTGATTTTTTCTGGCATAATTTCCTCAATATATGTTTTATCGGGGTCGGAAGATTTGCCGAGAATTTCGTTTTCGTCAACATATTCTATTGACGCATAATCCGTTATACCCGGACGAACAGACAAAACCTTTTTCTGCTCGTCAGTGTACATATCAACGTATTTTCTTACTTCAGGACGCGGACCAACCAAACTCATATCACCTTTCAAAACGTTGAAAAGTTGTGGCAATTCGTCAATTTTGAATTTACGGATAAAATACCCAATTTTTGTAATTCTCGGATCTCTGCCGCCGACAGTTATAAGACTACCTTTGTCAGCATTTTGACGCATCGAACGAAACTTATAAAGCGAAAAATCTTTTCCGTCTTTGCCAACTCTTATTTGACGGTAAAAACCGCCGCCCTTGCTCGTCAAAACAATTATCAACCAGATAATTACGAACAAAGGCGAAAGTATTACCAATCCAAAAAATGAATACAATATATCAAAAAAGCGAATCATTTTCCTACTACTTTGTTGTAAGAATCTATAACGGTTTTGATTACAAACTCAACTTTTTCGTCATCTAATTGAGGATAAATAGGTAACGAAATTTCACAACTATAATTTTTATAAGCTTGCGGATAGTTTTTGATGTCGTAACCCAACCCTTTAAAGAACGAAAGCATTGGCATTGGGATAAAATGAACATTAACAGCTACTTCGTTTTTAGAAATTTCGTCAATCATTTTATCACGCATTTCTTCTGTAAAGTTCTTGATTCTCAAAGCAAAAATATGATAAGAAGTCTCTTTTTCTCCGGAAATTGACGGCGGTAAGATTGCCCAGTCAAGTTTTGAAAAAGCCTGTGCGTATGTATCAAAAACGCGTTTTCTTTCTTTCAACAGTCCCGCGTATTGACGGATTTGAGCCAAACCTATTGCAGCATTTACGTCTGCCATATTTATTTTCATGCCCTGACCGACAATATCATAACGCCAACCGCCGGCTTTGCTCTTAGAAAATGCGTCTTTGGTCTGACAATTCAACGCACGCATTCTGAGTTCTGCATAAAGTTGCTTATTGTCAAAAGGGTGAGGCAAATTCAAACAAATAGCACCGCCTTCCGCCGTTGTTACATTTTTTACAGCATGGAGTGAGAAAATTGCAACGTCAGTTTCGCTGCCGGTGTTAACGCCTTTTTTATAATGTGCGCCAAGCGAATGTGCGGCATCGTTCAAAACCAAAATACGACCCAACTTCTCTTGAACAGGTGATTCTGCACGGAATTTCTTTTTAATTTCCGGTTCGTTCACGAGATTCATAATTGCATCATAATCACAAGGATAACCGGCAATATCAACGGGAAGAATCGCTTTGGTTTTTTCCGTAATTGCATTTCTGATTGCATCAACAGAAATATCAAAATCATCGTTAGAATCTACCATAACAGGTTTTCCTCCTGCCCAAAGCACAGCCATTGCGGTAGCGCAATAAGTATATGCAGGAACGATAACTTCGTCGCCCTCTTTCAGCCCCAACCATCTGAGCATCAATATAGCTCCCGAAGTCCAAGAATTAACACCTAAAACGCTTTTAGCACCTGAAAGTTTTTTTATTTCTTCCTCTAAGGCTTTGACTTTCGGACCTGTTGTTATCCAACCGGATTTCAAAGAATCAGTTACTTCTGATATTACACTTTCGTCAATATATGGCGGTGAAAATGGTATTTTCATTTTTTTATATGATTTTTTTTAATTATACTTTTATATAAAATTATTTAAATTGAAAATCTTTTGCAATAATTTTCTTTGAAGAAAAACTATCTATTGTAAACTCGTAAGTGTAAATATTGCCTTTTTCAAGATGGACTTTATATTGAATCAGTTCATCACTTAAATTCGTGTTACCTCGAAGATTAATATAATAATCTCCTGTTTCATCATCGTTAATATAAAAACCAGAAAAACATCCAAGTTCCGATTTGTAATCAATCAATTTATAGCTATCATTACGTGGATTGTGAAGTTGGATACCCAAATAACTAAAACTATTATTTGCGACATCGGTAGTAAATACATAATTAGAATCAGTAACAACAACTCCTCCCGATATATCTACACGTTCAAGATTAACTTGAGATTGAACTGCAATAAATTTACTCTTTGTTCCATCGGAATACTGTACAAAAATATTACCTGATTCATTTATTATTTGTATCAAATCGGTAGAATAATAGCCATCAATAAGTTTGCAATCATAAACTTTATTATCCAATTGTAACCATACATACTCTGCATTATTTTGGTTTGGACAGACAAAAGCAATGGTATTCCCCAATTGCTTGTAGTCAATCGTATAATTTCTATCGGTAAAAGATTCTTGATGCAGAGAAGGATTAAATTTAAGATTTTTCATGCGTTCTTGATTAAAATACCCATTGCCAAATACATATTCAGCTACTTCAAAAACAACAGCATCTGGATGAAACATATTGACATATTTATCGAAATCAAGAATATTTTGATAATTATGTATAGCAATTTCCGTTTTTGCATTTGCAATCATAAAAGAGTTGCGATTAAAATAGCTACCCTGAAAAGTAAGAATTTTGGGCAAATTAACTGAATCAATATTAAATCTATAATGGAAGTACGGAAAATTCACATTCAAAGAAATGTCATCCCTATAAAATTTAGTACTATCAATGAACTCCGTTTTTAATTTAAACTTTTTGATAGGATCAGCAATAGGAAAGTAAGAAACAGGCAATGTAGTTGCAATATCTTCAGTTATGTCAAAATCATCAAAAGTCAATAATCTTACATTTGGAAAATCGGCGTGCATTCTTTCAAACAACCTGTTAAAACAATAAAACGCACCTAAATCGTTCCAATGTCCGGCATCGTATTGACGATTATAAACCTGCTCTGTAAAACTTTTTTCTTTTAAAAAATCAGAATTATCTATATAATTCACTCCCAGGCTATCTAAGCAATGAATAAAATCTTTCACCCAATAATCTTTTGAATATTTAACACCAGGTGCAAAATAACGCTCATAAACATATTTCTTCTCTGGCTCAAACATAAAATAAAATTTTATACCTCTTTCTACACAATAGTTTTGGAGTTTTAAAACCATTGATGCAAAATCAAAATGAAACTCACTTATTTGTTGATCCAAACCACCGTACTTAAAAAATACATATCCCTCCTTTCCGTAAGTATAGCCAGGATGCACCATATAGTCAAATACCCAATCGTTTAAAACTGTATAAGTAGTAATCATTTGACTACGTAGACCTATTCTATCATTGAGAGCAGCTTCAAACTTTTTATAAAAATCAGCTTCACTAAGCGAATCAGGATAATCTTTTAGCATTCGATTATCAATTTTAGATGCTACGTTTTTACCCCGTTCGCTAAGAATTAAAGGAACAATTAATATTAAAAAAAATAGCGTAATAAAAATTATGTAACTTCTTTTATTCATAATCATTAAAATTGGAAATAAATAAACGGACTATAAGTAGAATTAATAATAAACAAAATGCTTACTACAAAAAGTAACAAACAAACAACAGCTTTTGTTATTTTACATACATTATATTGTAAAAACTGCTCAATCTTTGTTTTAACAAAAGGAATATAGCCGACAATAGAACCCAAAATTGCGATAAGCAATGTAATTTTTATCTTATTGTCAAAATAGTATTCCCAAGAAAAATTGAGTTCGCCATCATAAATTGGCCGCACCATATTCTTCAGATAATCAACAAATTGAGTAAAATCATAACATGAGAATAACAACCACGAGAAATATAAAAATATCGGAATATAAATATGTCCTAAGAAATCAGGAATGTACTTGCTTAAATTGTTATTTTTGAAAAATCGTTCTACAATAACCGCAATACCGTTAACAAGACCCCAAATAACAAAAGTCCACCCTATTCCGTGCCATATCCCAGTAAATGCGAATACTACAAAAAGATTAAAATAAACATTTCCGTTTCGACTTCCTCCCATTGGTATATATACATATTCTCTAAACCAACTGCCAAGCGAAATATGCCATCTACGCCAAAACTCACCTACTGATTTTGACATATACGGATAGTTGAAGTTTTCTTTTATATTCACACCAAAAACTTTACATAGTCCGATTGCGATATCAGAATATCCTGAAAAGTCAAAATAAATTTGAAACATATACAACAATGCAGCAATCCAATACATTGGAATGTCTGTTTGAGGTAATTGTTCCAAAACATCCGAACTAAATAACTTAGGATTTCCGATATGCATAACATTGTGCATTTCTGCAATTTTAGCTCCTAATGTATCTGCAATAATAACTTTTTTAGCATATCCTATACAAATACGTTCAATACCGTGCCAAATATTATTAGCTGAATTATTCACAAAAAAACTATCTTTCTGATAGTCTTTCCACAAGACAATAGGACCTGAAAGTAGTTTTGGAAAAAATAATAGATATAATACCGTATCTAAATAATTACCAGCTTTTGCATCTCCACGATAAATGTCAGTAATATAAGATATGGACGTAAACACAAGAAATGATAGACCTATTGGAATAATAATTTTTGTAGTTTCACCATAAAAAGAGTTGAATACGCTTGTATCAATTACGGATGATAATTTGTAGTAGAATATTGTACAAATAGCAACCAAAGATGAAACAATCAACCACGTCAACCTTTTTTTCGTATCTGATGCTATCCTTAATTTGTTTTCATAAATAAGATTACCTACAAGATAAACAACAGAAGAATAAAAAAGAAAGAAAAACATCGTTTCGGGCTGAACCCAGTAACAAAAAAACAGCGTCAAAAGCAATAAATATATTTTTGTAACTACCTGATTTTTTGTCAATGAGACTAAAAAATACCCAAGAATAGAAATCGGTAAAAATAAAAATACAAATGTAAGTGAAGTAATCATTAATGGAATATGTTAAAATGTACTATCTATTTGATTGAGCAGTAAACGGTCTGTTAAACAAAACTTTAAAAAGTCCGATCCAATAGCCGATACCGTATGAAAGATGAACATTGAAAAAAATCCACGGCATAAGACAAACCATTGATGGTCTTTTTGTTACTTTTGCACTTTTGACACCCATCATGATTCCAATTGCAAAATACAAAATTAGAAATCCAAGGTATAGCCACAAAAATATTTTTGAAAAAACGCTTAATAAAGCACCAAAAATCAAGGCTGCAACAAATAATGGCGGAACAAATTGTCTGATTGTTGCTGCTTGTCCTAACTTCTTATTAACCAACGGTTTGAAAAGTCCGTACTGATAAAACATTTTTCTTACTTTAGAAACTTTATCTCGGGCAAAATATTTTATTCCTAATGTCGGAATCAAGTAAATAGATCCACCGTTTTTTATAATTCTCGCATTAAGTTCATCGTCCTGATTACGAATAAGTTCCTCATCGTAAAGACCAACTTTGTCAAAAACTTCACGTTTGAAACAACCAAAAGGAACACTATCCGTTTTAACATTTTCTTTTGCGCCAATGCGATGAAGCGAATTTCCCATACCAAATGGATTCTTCAAACACTCGGCAATTGCATACGAAATATTTGTTTCGTTACAAGGCAATGTTATAAAAACACCTCCGACATTGTCTGCATCATACTTTTTCAAATTGTCAACAAGACACGAAAAATAATTTTCAGGATATTCACAATGTCCATCCAAACGGATGATAGTATCACCTTTTGAAGCATTAATACCGATATTCATCGCATACGGTACAGTACGGTAAGGATTTTTCAAAAGTTTTATGAAAGGATACTTTTGGGAATATTCATAAACAATTTGAGCGGTTTTATCGCCACTCATTCCATCAACAAAAAATATTTCCAAATCATCTTTTGGATAATCCTGCTGCAAAACAGAATCAATACATTTTGCAATGTATTTTTCTTCGTTATATATAGGACAAATTACAGATAACATTTGTTTTATTTATTTTTCTGTTACTTGCCAATGTCCGCCCTTATCAGGACCGACACGGGTAATTAAACCTTGTTGTTTAAGTTTATCAATATTATTGCGGACTCCTCTGTCAGATAATCCAGTTATTTCACATAATTCAGGAATTGTGATGTTTGGATCATGTTTCATACACGATAAAATTTTCACGGTACTTTTTCCATTATCATTTTCTGGGGCATTTAATTGACCCAAACCTGATATTTTAATAAAAACTATCGTAGAATGTGTTATTTCAGACTTAAAACTTATTGTTTGACCAGTAAGTGAAGTCCACGTTTTAATTTTGTCAATACCATAACCTACATTTTCCGCAAGTTTTGCCGCACGAAAAAATTAATAAATTAACATATTTTCATCATCATACCTATAACAGAAAATATCTGTTTTTTTGCAGCATTTAAAACATCGGAAAAAGCCTATGATTTCATTATATAAGCGATTTACCTTTTTCAGTTAAATAATATTTTTGAGTTGGACTATTTGGAGAGTCGGGTTGTGTCATTGATATAATATCATAATCTAATAAACGTTTTACAATATTTTCTCGTACATACCTACGACTTGAAATCTCTACAAACTCTTTTATTTCCTTTAACGATAATTCCTTACCTAAAAGATATTTCAACAACGAAAGTAATTGCTCATCTAATCTTACTTGACCACTTACTTGACCACTTACTTGACCACCTACTTGACCACCTACTTGACCACTAGTTCCGATAACCTCAGTCTGTAAATTTCTTTTCACGGTACTTTTTCCATTATCATTTTCTGGGGCATTTAATTGACCCAAACCTGAAATTTTACTGAAAACTATCGTAGAATGTGTTATTTCAGACTTAAAACTTATTAATTGACCAGTAAGTGAAGTCCACGTTTTAATTTTATCAATACCGTATCCTGCATTTTCCGCAAGTTTTGCCGCTCGAAAAAGTTTAATTATGATTGGGTTGCGTGGCAGTGAAATTGCCTCTTGTTCTACTTTTTCCACAGGAACTATAAATCCGCCCGGATTTTGAAATTCAATACGATTAGTAAAAACCCTTATCGTCGGGTGCATAGGGCTAAACCAATCTGAATGTGCAAGAAAGTTGATCAATCCTTCCCTCAGCGCATACAACCGAGATTCATCATCCGGCGAAACTCCCATTTCTGTAGTAGTAAAAGGATTGTCAGCATAAAGTCTAAGCCGTTGAATTATAACATTATAGTATTCCCAAAATTTAAATAAAAATTTACTCTAATTTATTGCAATTCTTTTTGAATCAAGGACATTGCATACAACGGAATATCAGTAATGTTATTTCCTTTTTCATACTTCGACATTGAAAATCTTAGTACATAACGAGGCTGATAACGTTTAGTGAATACAGAAAGTGATTTTGCCCGCAAATTACGCTCGGCTTTTACTTCTATGGGCACAACTAATCCCATCGTTTGTATAAGAAAATCTACTTCAGCAACACTATTTTCCGGAGACCAATAGTATATTTGGTAACCACCCAAAGACTGTAACTCCTGCAAAACAAATTGCTCTGTCAATGCGCCTTTGTATTGCATAAAAAAGTCGTTTCCTTGAATCATCGTTCGTGCATCTAATCCCGACATCGCTCCTAAAAGACCAATATCCAATAAGTAAAGTTTAAAAGCATCAGGGTCTTCAAAACCTGCCAATGGAATCTCGCCTCCAAAACATCGACACACCTTATATGTCATACCTGCATCACAAAGCCATTGTATTGAAGTTTCAAAATCTCTTGCCCTAGCACTTTGTTTTAAAGCGGTATACACATATTTTTTATTTTCTTTTGACAACTGCGCAGGAATACTATTCCAAACCATCAACATTCTTTTTACAATCTCCTTCGGCGGGTGCTTTGAAAAATCGTCTTTATAAGCTTTCAACAACTGGTTTTGAATCTTCCTAACCTGTGAGTAATCCTTAGTTTCTATATACGTTTTCACAACCTCCGGCATACCACCTATGTAATAATATTCACGAAGCCATCCTATAAATCTTTCATGAAAAACGGAAATACTCAACCAATCTCCTGTTTGCAACATCTGAGCCATCCCTTCCTTATCGTCTGCCATCAAAAACTCTTCAAACGTAAAAGGGAAAATAGATACAAACTCAACTTTACCAACAGGAAATGAATCATTTTTATGATCTATAACGCCCAATAATGAACCCGCTGCAATTATATGCAATTCCGGCATTTTATCATAAAAATATTTTAACGCCAACAACCCTCGACGTGCAGATTGAATTTCGTCAAAGAAAAGTAAAGTTTTGCCTGCTACAATAGGTATACCTTTTGCTTGCTGTATTGTCAATAAAATACGTTCAATATCAAAATTAAGTTCAAACAAACCTTGTAAATCATCATCAGTTTCAAAATTAACTTCAACAAAATTTTGAAATTCAGTATGCCCCAATTCACGAGCCAACCACGTTTTACCGGTTTGTCGCGCGCCCTCCAATATAAGTGGCTTACGGTGTTGAGCATCTCGCCTACACCAATCTACCAACGTTGACATTACTCTTCTTTTCATATATCATTCATATTATTGGCGCAAATATACTATAATTAACTTAGTTATACAATTTTTTTCACATTTTCTCGACGAACTTTTAAGCATACTCTCACATTTTCTCGACGAACTTTTATGTATACTCTCACATTTTCTCGACGAACATTTCGTAATTCCTATATAATTCTGTCTTTAGTCATTTTGCTAATTCAGTCTTCTTTTCTTCGCTCATCATCAATAGCAACATCATAGCCCATGGAATAAACATCAATCCTGCATTTCGAGTTAACATATTTTCAAAAAGCAAATTTACCATTACCGCCACAGCGAAACCAATTAACGGGAAGTATCTGTTTTTAATTCCATAGTAAAAAGCAGGAAAAAACATCGCTAATAACAACAACAATCCAATCACACCCATCGAAAGTTGTGCGTAAATATATTGATTGTGGGTACCAAATCTAAAATCAACACCGTTTTTTTTGTATTGATTTTCAAGTTCGGTATCTGTGTCGCCGATACCGACTCCTAGAATGGGGTGTTGTTTAATGACTTGAATAGCGTTTTCCCAAATTATTATACGGTCGTTATCTTTCTCTATTTTTTCTTTCCGTTGCTCTGAATTTCCGTTAAAAGCTTCAACTAAATTTGTAAAAATCCATGATAAACGACTTGATTGTACAAGTTTAACGGACATTAATGATATTACGACCATACCCACAATCAATACAAAAAACTTCTTTTCTATTATTGAGTAAAAAATAACAAATATCACAGCCACAATAACTACAGCAACCAAATTAGCCCTACTTTGAAGAAGAAAAATAAAACCCAACAAATACAAACTAAAAAAACAAATACCAATTTTATATATGTTGTTTTTTATTGTATGAAGTTCACTCAACATAATAATCAGAGCAAACAAAATATATAATGCAAAATAAGAAGGATGAAAAAAATGCGATAAGTAATTGTAAGAAAAATGATTATACCCCGCAGTTATTGAATCGTATGCGTTACTATAAGACCAATCTATATTCAAAATAGTAGAACTAAATACTATTCCATTAGCCGTTTCTTGCCAACAATTTTTATAAGATAAAACTAAACATACAATAGAAGACACTAATACTCCGGCAACAAATGCTGCAAAAGGCTGTTTATAGTTTCTTAAAATCCCCGCTGCTTTAAAAAAAAGTATATGCCATGAAAACGCTACAATTAGAAAATACCGTCCAATGAGTTGAAGTCCACGTCCTATTTCATCGCTCCATAAAAGACTTACAATACACCAAAACAAATATACATTTGCAGCAAAAATATAGAATTTTTCACCTTTACCAAGTTTCTTAAAACTGAAATTTTTATACATTTCTTTATCAATCAAAGTAAAAGCGACCGATAAAAACCAAAAAATATTTGACTCTGTAATATTAAATGGCAGAAGGAATACAAAAATAAGAAAAGAAATTAACGATATTTGTTTTATGTTTTTAAACATTAGAAATCAATGATTTAGTTTTTTTTAAGTCTTTCGTAATTTTCTACATTACGATACTTGATTACTTTTGCTGGATTGCCGCCTACAATAGCACATTTGGGAACATCTTTGACAACAACAGATCCTATCGCAATAATCGCACCTTCAGCTATATGAACGTTACCCGAAATAATTACATCAGAGCCTATCCAAACATAATCCTCTATACTAACATGTCTTTCTGTATTATGCTGTCCATACGGAAGGCCATCCCCATAATCGTAATCATGCGAACCCAACATAATTTTAACATTTTCGCCAGAATGAAAAAAAGAACCAATTTTCACGGTTCCATTTCCAGAAATTGTCATTCCATTGAATGAAACATCATTTCCTACAAAGACCTTTGCTGTTGAGGCTATACGAGCTATTTTAGCCGATATAAAATTCTTTCCACATTGTCTTAACATTCTTTTGCTCAAAAATGTTGAAATAAAACGACGAAATCTCCTAAAACAATTAAATATCAAATACAAAATATTCATAATTTTATTTCAAGAAATTAGAAAGTAAAGAACATTCTTTGTCTGCAAGAAAATAATGTCGAGATTTCAAATCAACATATCTTTTTTTAAAAGTAACATCATCAAGAACAACATTTTTCTTAGAAAAATAAGCTTGAAGCAAAACTGTTGTAAATGAACCAATTACAAAGTTAGAACTTGCAATAGATTCTACAATAGGCACTTTTTTTGTATCTTCAATATCTTCTAAAGATACATATTTTTTCAAAACAGACATATTCGTATACCGTGGATGAGGACGATATTTTATCGTTTCACCATTATTTACCAACTTTTGCATTGAATTAACAATGCTGTGAATTTCCTCCTCTGTTTCTTCGCCTAAATAATACTTATAATCTGCGAAACTCTCTTTTGAATAGTTCTTTTCACAATCAATAGTCAACGATGGTGGTACTGCAATCACAAATTGTGATTCTTCTGCACCAAGTTCCATAAACAATTGTTTATAATGTTCGTGCCAAATATAACATTCGTCAAAGTGAAAAAAAGTATCCCGAATATAATATAATTTTTCTCCGTGCATAACATTTATGTGCTTTATTCCAAAAGAATTACAATATTCAGTTAAAACAGACGAAGTAAAAGAATATTCTGCACATACTTGTATGGCATTCGGCTTATATCTATGAATCATGTAACTATAAAGAGAAATTTTTACAGAAACCTTTAATGTCAAGTACGGAGAAAATGTTCTGAACAAACATTTCAAACAAAATATCCAATCATTAAAAGTAAACATTTTACCAGAATACCATTCTTGAAAACTATATTGATATTTGCTCCTAAATTCACTCGGCAAAACCTCTTCCATACTTTTATACTCAGAAATACAATCAACTTTATATAATAGTCGTTTAGAAACAAACAAACTTCTTATTAGAGCAATCAACCAATAAAAAGGCAAAACAATCAAAGAAACGATTTCAAAAAGAATACGTTTCCACAGCGGAACAAAAAACATCTGACATAGATATTGTTTTTTTGTTCTATCAAAATTATCAATAGGCTTCTTTAAGGTCTCAAAAAATGCCCGTTGACTATCAACTGTAACATCAAACATACCTTTATCACCTTTTGCAAGGAAATTTGTAAGTTTAAATATATTAATCATCTTTTCCTTTTATAATATGCAACAATTCCTTTGACGGGATTTTTAAAAACGTAATAAAATATTAAAATATCAAATGCTCCAGGGAAAGCAATCCAATCAAGAGACATTCTTATAAATACCGCAACAAGAGTAATAAAAATCAAACGGTCTCCTTTCTTAAATGAAACTATTGCAGTTCTTAGCAAAAGGAATATAAATAATAGAAACGGAATCAGACCGTATTTAGAGTGAAGAATTAAAAATGAATTATGAATATTACCTTTATAATGAACCAAAAGAGGAAAATCACCAGATTCGTAATTAACTCCTAATACAAAATTTCTGACATTTAAAAACAAACCTGATAAATATTCAGACCAAATTTCTATTCTGCTGGATTGCATTCCAAATTTTTCATACTTTTCCTTGATATTATTTGTAAATGAAAAAGTATCATAAACAAAGAAAACAACAAAAAGCAAAACGAAAATTGAACACAAAATAATGATATTGGCTACACTGATTGTTTTTTTATTAACCCAATATATTCCCAATGCCAAAAAAAACACAGACAAAAGTCCGGTTCTTGATGTTGACCAAACCACAATTAATCCTATAAACAAAATAGGGAAATAACTAAGAGTGTCAGAAATTTTTCTATCAGACTTAAAATAAGAAAAATGTTTTAACCTTTTATGGTGATACGCTAAATAATACAAGATTAGAGAAAGAATACATATTGACGAAATATTGTTTTCGCTACCACCATAAATCACGCTTTGAACAGGAACACCGATAATCATATAGACAGCAAAAACACCACCAACAAGATATACCAAAATCGTTGCGAGTTGTACAGAAATTCCATACCGCAAAAGGACTAAACCAAGTCCCATATAAGACCAAATCCAAAGTAAATTTTGAAAATTCGCATTATGATTATAAAGTATTGAAAATGTCATAAACAAAGAAATCACCAATCCGAAAATTAATGAAGTGATCTTTGCAAAAGGTTTAGCGAAATATAAGTAATGAATATAAGCACATAACCCCGGCGCAACCAACAAAGCGTTACGCACAATATCAGGCATATTTATTAAATGAGTAAACAAATACAAGATGCAAAAAACAGCAACCCATACTTGCGTTTTTATCGAAAAGCTATCCATTGATTAGTTTTAACTTCAGCGTTCTTTTAACAAGCATTCTCACCAAAAAGAATTGTAAAAACTGTGTTGCGACATATAATACGCATGTTAACAATAAAGAATAACGTGTTAACCACAAAGACACCAATAAATGCAAAACAGACGAACCGAAGGTTATATACATTATTTTTTTTGTTTCTTGAAAAAAGAACAAATACGGTGAATATATTAAATAGAAGCACACAAATAAGCCGTAAAAAGAAAGAATATAAAAATACTTAACAGCTGCCACATATTTTTCAAAAAATAAAGGAATAACAAAAACAACGCACAAAGAAATAAAAATAGCAGCACCAATAAATATCCGATATAAAAAATTTCTTTGCTGTTTTAACACTGATAATTTTGTGCTTTCACTAATCGTTTTATCACCAAGAGTTTTATATATATCTACGCTAAACGACTGATTGAATCCAAAGCCAACCATCGTTATTGCACTCGTAAAGGTATAAGCAAAATTGAATAAGCCCACATCCGTTAAATCATAAAATTGCTTAATAATATAAGTATCACCTCCTTGTCTGATAAATATAGCACCCAAATGTGGTATCAATGGAATTCCCCACAAAAGCATTTTTTTAAAATACTTGATATCAATACGACTCAGAAAATTTTGTTTTAACAACAAAACAATGCCAATCAATCCCACTAATACAGTACAAAAACCTTGAGCATATACTCTGCCTACCCATCCAAAATCTAATAATTGTACAAGTATAACCGTCAATATAAAATTAAGTACAGCATTTCCACAACTCAAAATTCCATACCAAAATACATCTGATTTAACACGAAGATAATCTAAATAAAGATTGAAATAGACATTAAAAAAAGATATTAAAATTCCTATAAACAAAATTTCTAACGGCAAATCAATCCGTACAGAGATAAAACTACCACCAATACCAAGCACTATGCACAACATTGCAGAAACAAGCAATGAAACCACAATAATACCTGAAAAAACTTGACGGACACCAAACACACCGTCTTTAAAAAAAGCAACAGAAAGATACCCTTCCGTTGACATCGCTTGAAAATATCCGACAAGCATTATTACTGTACCAAATACACTCAATAATCCATAATCATACGGAGAAATAAAACGAGCGATTATAAGCAACAGCAAAAAAAAGAATCCCTTGTTGACAAAAGAAAATAGCGAAAATAAAAGACCATTTCTTAAAGTCGGATTATGAAATGCCGATAATATCTTGCTTAGTAATGAATTCATTATATTATTTCAAATGCCTTACCAATTCCTGAGCTCTTTGATATTCCTGAGGATTACCTATATCAATCCACGTACCATTAAGCGGATAACGGATAACACTTTTGTTTTCCGAAATCAGTTTTTCTATCAAATCTGTAGCATTAAAAAATTGATTATCAGGAATTTTATTCAACGCTCGACGTTTTATGAGATAAATTCCTGCATTAGCATAATAATTATATTGAGGTTTTTCTAATAATCCTTTTATATTACGTCCGTCCAAATCCAAGATTCCGTATGGAATCGAAATATTGTAAGGTACAGCGGCAACAGACATCTCGGCATCATACTGTTGAAAATGCAAATAAAAATCTTCATAATCAATATTGGTAAACAAGTCACTATTCATTACCAAAATTGTATCGTTATAAAAAGACTCTACAAACTTAACACTTCCAATCGTTCCAAGAAATTTTGGCTCACGAAACGTACGAATTTTCACACCGTTACGTAATTCTTGATAATGCTCTTCTATTTGCTCATGAAGATAATTTACCGTTACACTGATATTCTTAACCCCGTATGAAATCAAACGATCTATATTATGATCAATAATACACTTATCTCCAACTTTGAGCAAAGGTTTTGGCGTTTTTTCAGTCAAAGGACGAAGACGTTCCCCTTTACCACCTGCCATAAGAACAGCATCAAGAGGAAGTCTTGTTTTATATTTATATAAATCGATAATATCTACAATGTGCATTTTTTCATCAAGCACAGGAACGAGTTTCATTTTCAATTCCTTTTGCTGCTTAATTTTTTTCACATCATCAATATCGCTTAATGACAGATAATTAAAATTTCGGTGCATTATCTTTTCCGCTCTGTCAGCTACAGAAACACCAGAAATCAACGCCCGTCTAGAATCTCCATCAGTAAGAGTTCCAACCATACGATTTTCATCATCAACAACAAAAAGAACCAACGGCTCTGATGGAAAATTGTTAATCTGCGACAAAGCCTCCAACAATGTCTTATCCTTACTAATTATATGATTATTACCGTCCAACATTTTAAACCATTTTTTCTTGAATCAACAACTCAGCATATTTCCAATCAAGCATAGTATCCAAGTCAACAGAATGAATTTCGCTCATCTCGAAAAAATGTACTTTTTTAAAATCATTAATATGTAAAGCTTTCAAAGACTCAATATTAATGACATACACGGCTCCGTTGTATTCATAACACTTTGGAGCCTCTTGACGGCGAGTAATTTTTCCATTGCCTTTTGAAATCACTAAGTTGCCTTCCCCATCTTCTTCATAAATATCATAATACGGATTTGAAGCCGCTGATTTAACTGATACAACCATATCACAATCCAAATCAAATTTGTCGATACATCCTATAACATCTTCTTTTGTTCTAAAAGGAGATGTTGGTTGCAACAATACTACATTATCATAACGAATACCTTGCTGTTCAAAAAAATTAACAGCATGAAGTATTACTTCATAACTCCCAGCCGTATCGGATGCCAAATAATCAGGACGTTTAAAAAGTACTTTAAGACCGTATTCTTCCGCTGTTTTGATAATTGTATCGTCATCTGTTGAAAGGCATATATCCGTATCTTCAACAAATTGGCGAGCAATATCTATCGAATAGTAAATCAACGGTTTACCCGCTAATGGTTTTATATTTTTATGAGGGATACCCTTGCTACCTCCTCTGGCGGTTATTAAAAACAAAGATTTCATTGCCATTATAATTCTATAGGTTCGTCAATCTGATAATCTCTCTTAGCAGGTTTATCGGCCACCAAATCCCAAAATTTAGCCGGAATTCCATCAGAACTTCGAAGTAAAGCTATATTCTCGAAACTAATAATTTCACCTTTTTTTATAGGTGTTTTTGCTATCAAACGTTTCAAAACAACTTCTGCATTTTTTTGTTCTGAAACATTGGGTCGTTTAATTCCATCACCAAAAGCATTTTCAATATTTCTAATTGAAGTTACCATTTGTTTCAACTCATGCGGCTCTAATGATGCCAAATGATCAGGTCCTTCCATCGTCCGATCAAGAGTAAAATGTTTTTCTATTATTTCCGCTCCCATTGCAACGGCAGCAATAGGAACTTCAATACCCATTGTATGGTCAGAATAGCCCACTTGACATTTAAAAGCGGCTTTCAACGTTTGCATAGCACGTAAATTTACCTCACCGTAAGGACACGGATAATTTGTTGTACAATGAAGTAATGCCACTTCTTTTG
Organism: Bacteroidales bacterium; assembly: GCA_017412115.1. GTDB lineage: Bacteria > Bacteroidota > Bacteroidia > Bacteroidales > UBA3824 > UBA3824. The sequence goes on from JAFPYR010000098.1 coordinate 77,435, forward strand.
CACCGCTTTCCAACAATGTATTGTAGGCTTTTTCCACGTCAGAAAGCATTGACATGCCGGTAGAAAGAATCACTTTTTTACGTTTACTGCCAATCTGTCGCAAATATGGAATATTAGTAACCTCACCGGAACCTATCTTCAAAAAAGGCAAATTCAATGAACATAAATAATCAAGGCTTTCTTTTTCGTCTGGAGTTGACAAAAATTGAATACCGATTTTATCGCAATATGCCTTAATTTTATCAAAATCATAATAACTCAATTCTAATGCTTTGAGCATTTCGTATTGACTTTGCGCTGTGCCTGTATTTTCTTTTTGATATGCTGCTTTTGCAGCACTTCGTGTTACAATATTTTCAGTTTTCCAAGTTTGAAACTTCACAGCATCAACACCAGCTTCTTTGGCTGCATCACAAAGTTTTAATGCCAAATCAAGTCTACCATTGTGATTGACACCTGCTTCAGCTATAATATATACACTCATTCTTTAATATTTGTATTTTAACAGAAAATGTTTATAATGCTCAGCCTTTGACGGATTATTCAGCTCCCATTCCAAACAAATCTGTTCGTATAAGTTTGAGTTAAAAATCAATTTTCCCAAACAAAACTGACGAGTACTATTTGAAAAACGACTTTTAAAACAAAATAGGGTGTCATCTTCTGAAGATGTAGTACCACCGCCCAGATGAAATGTTTTAACGCCGCGGCGTTTCAATTCAAGAGCAGCATGCCAAAGCATAAAATTATTGGGGGATAATTTCAACGCACTGACATCACTACCAGCCAAATGATAATGTCCGTATTCGCCTTCATACATAAAAATAGCCGCAGAAACGACTTTACCTTCGTATAGAACCACTCCCAAAAAACTATCAGGAAGTGACTTTTTAAATTGTTGATAATAAGACTGCTTAAAATAATAAAAATCGGAAGCGTCTAATTTATCCATCGTAGCATTATAAAGCCGGATAAAATCATCTAAATAATTATAATCATTATCTACGACAAATTTAAGACCGCTTTTTTCACCCTTCTTTATGACATTACGATTTTTAGTGTGAATTTCCTTCATCCAAATTTCGTTCTCCTCCAAAGCAAGGTTTATAGCAACAGTTTTTCGGTCTTCAACAACCCGTCCTATATTGAATTGTTTATAATTGTCTAACAAAGGGTGAAACCTTACAAAACCAGCAACATAATTGTTATTTTTTAAGGTCTCTGACATCAAGAGCAAAGCCTCTGACTTAAAATCGTCATCAGCATTGTTCCATATCGGTCCGCCATAACCATACGCTGTCTCAAAATCCAAAAGAGTATGTTCTTGATATTCAAAAGTACGGCTAAGAAACGGGAATAACATTTTACTATCACCTTTTTCTACTATACAACAGACCGCTTTTTCTGTTTCGGTTTCATACAATCTGAGGTATTCTTCTTTAAAATAAATATCCCGATTTTTAGGCGAAAAATTATTTAGTATATGATTCCAACTTTCAGAAATATGTATATTCATATTAAATACTATCTTCTAAAACATTAAGAATACGTTTCATATCACTTTCTGTATATCGTTGGTCAATTATGATAGATAATTCATGAACCGATAAATCTATACCACGTTTTAATTCCAACTTGAACCTATCTTCGACCGGCCAATGTACAGGTAAAAAAATATTGTTGGCAAACATTGCCTTACGAACTCTATCACGATTATCTATTCTAATTGGAACAAATAAAGGAACTGCTGTTTTCTGTAAAGGAATAATAGGAACAATTCCTAACTTTTTTAAACCATCAACTATTACTTCCGCATTATGCCTTCTTAACTTAGCATAAACTTGCCAATCCATGTCGGAAAGAATTTCTTTTGACAATGTTGTCATATCAGTCTGATAGTCATCATCGATTTTAACCTCTCCTTTATGAAACAAATCCAAATAAATTTCATCACAAAACAACCGATGCGCTCTTAACGACTTCAAATAAGATGCCGCAATCTTATATTGTGCGAAATCATTTATTTTGTTTGGTTGGCATAACATTCCTTTTTTAGAAATCACCCAAGCACCATCTGAAACAGGAAAAGCCTTACGAAAACTGGAAAAAACAAAATCAGCATCATTATCATCTGTCATAGCATACGGTGCTTGAACATTATCTAATATAATAATCATATCCCGATTAATAGCCCGAAGATGATTAATTATAACATTATAATCTATCAAACCAAAATAATTAATCAGAATTACTGCCTTAGAAGTATCATAACATGACTCTAATGCATTAAAATCGGGACTAAGTTGTTCATCAAGAGCATAAAATTCTATTTTCAACTGATTTTTATAAGCCATCTGATATACAGATTCGCACAAATAATCAGGGAAAAGTATAGTAGTTATACCCAAATGCGCTTTAACAAAAGTGAGAATATTATAAAGTGCGGAACGCCCTGAAGAAAAAGTAACAACATTTGTAGGCAAATGATGTATATTTTCATAATGTTGTTTTACTTCTATTTCAAACTCGCCACCTATTATTTTTGTTTCAGCCATTCTTTAATTTTTGCAACAATTAAATTAGAAGTATGACCGTTGCCATAATATGTATCTATTATTTTGGACTGAGATAACATCTTTTGAAAAGCCAAAGCGATTGAAGTATTATCCCGATCACACTGAATAACATTCTTACAAAGATGTCTACCTTTTTGTCTTTCTCCAATATTTACAACAGGTATCCCTAAAAAAGGTGCTTCAACAATGCCGCTGGATGAATTTCCGATTATACCCGCAGATTGTTGCATAAAACTCAAATAACGACGTTGACCTAATGAGGAGAACAAATGAAACTTATCAGTATCTGACTTAACGGCTTCTTCCCAAAACTCATTTATCTGCATTCCGCCAAAATCAGCATTTGCCTTACTTATTACAAATTGAACATTTTCAGTTTTTTTCATCACATCAAAAAGATGATGAACCATTTTCAAATTATCATCAAGACTTAATTTCGTTTCAGAATGAAGAGTTACCAAGCACCAACGTTTACTTTCATCAAGTCCGATATTACTTGCAATTTCATTTCTAGTCATTAAGTCATATCGTAGAAAACTTTCAAGTCCAGGTTCTCCCGCAATAAAAATATTAGTGTCAGAATTAAGCATCCTTTTAAGATTTTCAGCAGAGCTTTCAACGCCTGGAAAATGAAGAGTAGACATCATAGATACAGCATTGCGCACTTCATTATCTATTGCACCTTCAGTAACATCACCACCAGAAATATGCGCTACTGGAATACCCATCACCAAAGCGGCACTTACTATGGGAAGTAATTCATATCTATCGCCTAATACAACAACAACATCTGACATCAATTTGAAATATACTTTTGCAAATCCCTCGGAACATTTTCCCATAGAACATACAATATCAGATTTATTATCTGACCTCAACTGCATATCCACTTTTGCAGCAATAGGATACCCATCTTCTTCGATGAACCGATATGTCAACCCCTGCTCAAAAGAAAGATGAGCACCAGTTACTACTAATTGAAGTTCTAATTCAGGATCGTGATAAACAGAATCTATCACCCATCGTAATAATCCATACTCAGAACGAGCAGCTGTAACAATACAAACTTTTTTCATTAATCAATATTATCAAAAGCCGTTTTCATCCATTCAAGACGATTTATAAGCCACATTTTCAAATATGAAACCTCATTTTGATAACTACCCAACACATCACGATTAACATACGGCAAAAATTCATTCATTGTATGCCACCTATTTTCATTTTCTTCTACAGAATATTTTAGATAACTAACATAAGAATTTATTTTTTTCAAAATATCATTTTTTCTGCTATAAAAATAATAAAATCTTTCTTTGGCTTTATTACGAAAAATAGGATCCTCAAAAAGACGCATCAACCATTTATTATTATATATTTGAAACAAAAAGCCATCAGTAGGATACAATGGTGTTGCATTATTATTACCTAATGACTGATCAAAATCCCACAAAGGTCCCATTTTAAGTATACCATCGCGCTTATAGTTCATATAACAACTTGTGTACATACTCATTGCATCACCGTTCTTACATATTTCATTTATAAGAAACCAATCTACAAACGATTCCAAATCCATATACGATTACCACCCATTTTCAGGATTTGTAAAATTGTCAGAAAAAAGTACTTCTTCTGCCTTCAAAACATACTGCTTAATAAAATTATAATTATCGTCACCTACAACAACATCAGGATCTTTTATATTAATAGGCTGTGTAAGCATATTAGTTTCAAAATAAGGAGCATTCTCACTTATAGCTCTTTGATCAACCTCCAACAAAAAACCATCCTTACCAACATTCACACGATTTTCAGCTATTTTTAATTTATCTCCAAGCATATACGTTCCATGATATTTCCCATTTAACATCAATTCTACAAAATGGAAATGAGGTGTGTAATCAAGATTACTTATCATCCCCATATAATATGCGATAATATTACGAACCATGGCTTTATCAAAATAATTAGCAATCAAAACCCATGATTTATCTTTAGGTTCATTCAGCAAAGAAATTTTTTGATCAAATTTTAAGGTATAAGATTTTTTAGGAGATGATGAATATGAAGAATTTCCTCTACATTTTATTTGCACTTTTGTATTTAATTTTTCTTCAGAACTTTGAGTTAATTCATTTTCCATCAGTTGGAAATTAGCATTAACATATTCCTCTTTAGATGTTATATCAACCCTTTCATCGGTTTCAATCCATAAAATTGGTAAACCAGTAAATGTGCGCACATAAATGACATATTTTTTTTCTATACCATGCTCATCAAAGACCGACAAAATAACAGGAGTATTAAAATTAATATAATTAGAATTTTGATTTTCCGTATCGTAAACAACACTATTTGAATCCCAAACTATTTTTTCTCCTTTATATTCAATACATGGTATTAAATTTTTATTATCTACTATATAAGGAATACGAAATTCAATTATACTATCACCTATTATAGTACCATACACGTCTTCAATCAGAACATCAGGATTTTCGTCTGACTTGAACGAAGCATTCAATACCTTCGGACCTAATATTTTAGTATCTTCAATTATGTAAATAGATTCAGACTTTTTACAAGAAGATAAAATAAAACACAAAAAAAGTGTATAAAATATAATAATTCTTTTTTTATACATAGAAACTAAAATTATGCTAAGCAGGAGTAAAGGAGAAGATTGAGTCATAAAAACTTAATTCTCTGCAAACAATTCTTTGATTTCCTCAGATACCAAAGTACTTTTTCGTATTCCGTTTGCAATTATTTTCAGACCATATTCGTCAATAAAACCTGATAGAAGCTTTACTTTGCCGGATTTCAATAATTTGGCAAAATCTATATCATCAATTTCAATCACATTGTTGCAATCGATATATGTCTGAGGTTTTTTGAACTCATTTTTATTATCCGCCAAAAACACAGGATAAGTGCTTGTATCGAAACCGTTCAATTCAGCAAGCCTTAGCGCAGTATTTATTTGCGACGAACACGTGGAAAAAAATAGTAACTTGTTGTTGCGCTTAATGCATACGTGAATATGTTCTTTTATACCAATCGGACAATTTGCATAAAAGAAATAGAGTGCACCTTCCGTAATGCTCTGAGACAAAAGTGTTTCGGGCAGTTCCATCAGCGGTTGTATTGGTGATAAAGTTCTTTTGAAAGGTTTACTATTTCAGGATTTTCATTCTGAAACAATCCTGTCGGGTCGTCATTGCAACCGTCAAAAAAACGGTCAATGTCAATTTTGTACGAGTTTTTGAGGTTTGTGTCTCGCAACATTGGCTCGTAAAATGTCCATTCAGGAAACTTGTGCGAAATTTCTGACAAATCCTGACCTGATAAATTTTTGCACCTTTCTATAACCCTGTCCAATACTTCTGTATCTGTTTGCGAAAACTTTTTTGTGTCGGGTTCGCTGATTGCACTATATTTATGGTTTTCAGTAGGACGGATATACATTTCGAAATAATTGTTATCCGTCTTCAACCGTGTCTTTTTTCCTTCCAAAAGATTTTTGGCATCGGTGGGCACTACACCTTTGGGCATAGCATAATAAACGTCGCCGCTTATAGTGCGTCCGTACCGCCGCAGATGGCAACGGTCAGAAAGCCAAAGAATTTTATAGGCTTTTATATTGTCTATTGTCCTATCAGGCTGTTTAGAAGCGATATACGTCAAAGCCTGAATTATTTTTGTAGTGTCCATCGCAAATTATTTTTTGCAAAAATAGGAAAATAATACTCAACTTATTGAGCAATTAACTTTTTTTAACCCTTACGCTACTCGGTATGTTAACCACTCTGTCGGCGAAGTAAATCGTATTTTCCAAACCGTCGTTTTGACAATGCTCAAACATTGGCAGACGATTCATCAGTTCCCAAATTGGACGAGTCATTACGCCATTGTCGTTGCTGAATTGCAGAAAATCTTGCTGCATATCCTTGTCTTTCAAGATGATTGCATTGAGCCAATAATTACTGCGACAATCATCGGGTTCGCTGAAAAACTTGATATCAGGAACATTCTTGAAAAACTCCTTGTATGCCTCTGCCGTTTGTCGCTTGCTTTCGATGTAAGAGTCGATGTTTTCCAACTGTGCGCAGCCGAGGGCGGCATTGATGTTTGGCATACGGTAATTGTAGCCGATATGGTCGTGGCGGAACTCCCAACGGTGCGGAATCTTTGCCTGAGTTGTGATGTGCTTGGCATACGCACCGAGTTTTTCGTCATTGAAAAGCATCATTCCGCCGCCGCCAGTAGTGATAGTCTTGTTGCCATTGAAACTCAACGCTCCAATCTTGCCGAATGTGCCTGTGTGTTTGCCCTTGTAAAGACTTCCAATGCTCTCGGCGGCATCTTCCACGAGTTCGATATGGTATTCGTTGCAGACCTCAACCAATTCGTCCAAATGGACGGGATGACCAAAAGTATGCATCGGGACACACGCTTTTACGCGACGATGTGTATTCTTGTTAAAACATTGATTGTCTTTGATTTCGGCGTTCTTTTCGAGCCAATTTCTTACTGCCGCCGGCGAAAGTCCCATCGTGTCCCTGTCAACATCAATGAAGACGGGAACAGCACCGATGTAACTCAAAGCGTTGCAGGTTGCAATAAAAGTCAGGGCTTGTGTCAACACTTCGTCGCCGCGCTCCACGCCCGCCAACATCAGCGAAATATGCAGTGCATTAGTGCCGCTCACGCATACAACCGCCCTCTTGCAGCCTGTAAACTTTGCAATGTCTTCTTCAAATCTGTCAACGAACTTGCCGACACTCGACACAAAAGTAGTGTCGATACATTCGTTGAGATATTTTTTCTCGTTACCCGCAAACACAGGCACCGACAGCGGGATGAAGTCGCCGCCGCCATACCATTCACGGATAAAGTCAGTTATTTTTTTGAATTCCATTTTTACATTTTTTGGTCGAGGTTCTTACCCTTTTCTTCGTGTTGGAAATTGGGAATGAACCCTTTTATTGCGTCAACAACCTGACCTTTGGTAAAATCGGGTTTGCTGAAAATGTTTTCTAATTCTGTGAAGAAACTGTTGATTTCGTTCATTGGACGGCGTGTGGTCTGTTCCACGACACCAAGTGCCGAAAACCTCTGCATATTGATTTTTTCGCCCGGCACAAAAAACTCCTCGTAAGCCTTTTCGCCAGTGGTGTCGCTTTTGAAATATACCACAGGGTATTTGTCGGAATCGTATGACATTTGGTCTGCATATTCCTTGGCAGCGTTATCATTCTGACATTCAACCTTTTGAAATCCTTGTGCCTTTACGAAGTCATCGCAAACCGTTGAGAAAGTTAGCATTTGGTCTTCGCCGAGTTTTGGGAAGAAAACCTCGCCGCCTTTGCCGAGAATACAAGCCAACATACATATCTGACCGCTTTCTTCGGGCGAAACGAAATATCTTTTTACGTCGTTTGGCGCAGCGAGAGGCTGTTTTTTCTGCAAACGGTGAATCCAACCGTCAGGCAGCGAACCATTGGAGAAAGCAACGTTGGCAAATCTTGCCGTAGTTACCTTGAAATGAACGTTGTATGCCATCACCAAATCTTCCATAATCCTTTTGCTTGCGCCCATAATGTTGACGGGGTTTGCAGCCTTGTCGGTGGAAACACAGAAAAAATGTTTCGGCGGATACACACAAAGCAAATCCATCAGTTTCTTCGCCTTGATGTCGTTGTTTTCGATAAGAGCCTGAACGGAGTATTTGTCTTTTTCGCTTCTGACGTGTTTGTGCGCCGAAAAATTGGCAACAATGTCAAAACCCTTCTCCTCTCTGAAAATCCTCTCGAAAATCGGGTCGGCAAAATTCAGAGTGTAACACCTAAATTCGTCGGGACAAAACAGCCCCAGTGTAGAACGCACATCCCTGACAAGTTCCGCCAAGCCGTTTTCGTTCAAATCGACAACGACCATACTTTGTGGTTCAAACCTCAGTACCGCCTTTATAAAAGACGATCCGATAGAACCTGCACCACCGATAACGCAGACTTTTTTGTCTTTGATTTCTCGGCTCAAAGCATCTTTATTAGCCTCAATATCAGGCAAAAACATACTTTCAGGACGGAAAGTAACGCTATCAGAAATGAATTTGTTAAGGTTGAACATAAAATCACAATCAATTTGCAATAAAGCAAACTATTATAAAATAATGGATTAATAAAACTATTTTATGATAAAAATATTATTAACTAATGCTTTTACTTTCGTATCCACATTAGCAATATAACCTCAAATATTTCCCTGCCCGTTCTCTCACCCAAGAATCTAAAAAATCCAATCTATCTTGAGACAAATTATATTTCGGGTGTTTTTTAAAACTGAAATTTAGAAGTTTTGATAGCATTTTTCGTTGCCTATGAGTAATTATTTTCATAACCAAGTCGTCAAAATCGCTATACAAAGCAGGGTGAATTGTCTTTGAATATTTTTTATAATTTTTAATATCATCATCCATTGCATAACAAAATAACGACAATCCGTTGTCAAACAAAGGGGCTGATGATATTATTTCGTTTGTAGAATTATCAATCAAAAATCACGTCGAAAATTACTTTACATTTTCCTTCCTCCCCCTAAAAATTATAGTTTTCAGAGGTTTAATTTTTGGTTAGGAAAATGAAATTCAAAGTTTATTTCGTCCGTATAGATTGCTCCACAGAGTCTTGTAAAATTCAAGATTTCAAATGCAAAATTAGCATTTATATTTGAAAATAGGCATTAAATAAATGTTAAAATCATAAAATATTTTTTTTATGCGAAATTTTAAGAAAAAAATAATTAACTTTGCCCAAAATTTTTCAAGATGAATAACGAACAAAATATTAACAATCAGGATAATAAATCCGATTTGAAAGAAAAAGATTTCCACGAAATCGTGATGAAACAATATGAACTGATTAATTCTCAGTTCAATACAATCCGTCAAATGCAAATCGATCAGGAAGAAAGAGATGCTGAATTTGACCTTTCACGTCTTATTCCGGGCTTTTTAAGAAAGAAAAAAGGCGAAAAAGAAAAAAATACTGAAAAATGCAATAATTGTGGAAAATTTTTCTCAAAAGTTTTTAATTTCTGCTTATTAGCTTTCGTTAAAAACTTCATCTTAATATCGGCATTCACTATTATAGGTTTAATTTACGGCTGCGTAGTATTTTTTACGTCCGAAAAAATGTACGAAAGCAAAATCAAATTCGCCTCTGGTGCTCTTACCAATAGTTTTTTCTCAGAATCAATTGAAAAACTCGGCATCATGGCTAAAACAGCCCCCGATTATTTAGCAACAAAACTGAATCTTTCAAAAGATGAGGCTTCTAAAATAAAAGACATAAGATTCAGTGATTTCACCAATTACAAAGCTACCAAAAAACGTATCGTAAATGACTCTACAATAGAAGAATACGATTATTACCCGTTTTTTGAAGTAACACTTTATGTAAAAGACAATGCCGTTTTGGACAATGCTGAAAAATCTATTTTTAACTATCTTAACAACAATTCATACATTACAGACAGACTTTCAACAATGTCTGCCGGTATTAAATCGCAATTAGAAGACCTTAGAAACCAAACCGCAAATATGGATTCTCTTACTAAAGCCGCTATCAGCAGATTGCAAAATAGTAACGAAAATCAATATTTTATAAAAGAAACCGGATTGGAAGGCAAAGGTATTATCCTCAATCAAGGTGAACCGATTTCTGGAATCATAAAATCGATTTTGGAGGATAACAAAAAAACATCAGCAAGAAAAGGTCTTCTGACAGAACAATTATCTGATATTACCAACGATAAATTCAAACTCGTAGAAAGCCACTCCATCAATAATAGTCCGGCTTTTCCGAAAATTTCAACCATAATATTATATTGTTTAGAAGGTATGGTATTAGGCTTTTTTGCCGCATTATTTAAAATAGCAGTAAAAAAACTCAAAAACAAAGCCTCTGAATTGGAAAAAACAATTTCATTATAATTGTTCGGTTTGAGAATTTTTAATTATTTTAACAAATAATGGAACTCTTATTGCATTATACACATTATAAGAAAAAACCATTAATTTGACAAAAATGAAAAAACTTATTTTAACCGCATTTTTTGCATTTTCATTGACAACATTGACGAATGCTCAAGAATTGGATCAGACGGAAGCAATCAAAGAACAATTGTCGGATGCTCAGGTAACACAACTTACACAAGCAGAGGAACAAATTGCTAAAGCCGAGGCTTCGTTGGAAAAATGTGCCAAAAAACAAGCCGAGGCTGACAAATTGAAATCTCAAGCGGCAGGTCTTGCAAAAGGAAAAGCAAAAAAATTGCTTAAACAGGCGGAAAGCATTGAAACACCTCTTATTGCTCAAAAAATCTCGGCTTATAACTCTTACGAAAAAGCCAATTCAACAATTTACGGAATTTATGCCGCAAATATCGCTGATTTAGCTTCGGCAGCATCCGACAAAAAAAGAGAAGCAGCACAAAGTCTGACTCAAGAGGCAACTAACTCTTGGTCGGCTGCCGCCGCTACTTTAAAAAAAGTCCCAAAGGACAAAAAAGCTGATCAAAAAAAGGTCGCAAAACTCAAAGAAGAGGCTTCAAGACAACAAAAAGAAGCCATTTCTCAACAAATTCAGACATACGCTGTTTTGTTAGGCTGGTTTGACCAACCCTCAGAAACTACGGACAGACTCGATTCTGAACCGGATTACAGCAGTTTTGACGAGGCTCCGGTAGCAGTAGAAAGCACTGAAAGAATAATTTTCAAAGTTCAGATTGCTGCCGATGTAGTACCTCTGTCACTAAAAAAATTAAGAGAAATTTATCCCCAAAAAGAAATTATAAACAACGAAGAAGATAACGGAATCTACAGATACTCAGTTGGTTATTACAACACGTACGAAGAGGCCGCTGAAGCTATAAAGAAAATGGGCGTTAAAGGCGCATTCGTTGTAGCTTACCGCAACGGAAAACGTGTTCCGCAAATCAACGAAGTCGTTCCAAAAGAGTAATAATGAACACTTTAGAAAAAAAATTCACGCTTTGTTGCAACGGTAAAATTATCAGCTTGGAAGAGCCGAAAATAATGGGAATCGTAAACGCGACTCCCGATTCTTTTTACTCAAAAAGCAGATGCAACAGCGAAAAAGAAATCATTGAAAAAACACAAAAACCCCTCTTAGAAGGTGCAACATTCATTGATTTAGGAGCTTTCAGCACCAGACCGGGTTGTGAAAACATCCCTGAAGAAGAAGAGATCAAACGATTGGATTTCGCTCTGAAAATAATAACGGATAATTTTCCACAAGCTATTATTTCCGTTGATACTTTTAGAAGCAAAGTTGCAGAATTTTCTCTTGATAAATACGGCGTTGCTATTATCAACGATATTTCGGGCGGTATGCTCGATGAAAAAATCTTTGAAACAGTAGGAAAATATCATGCTGCATATATCTTAATGCACATGAAAGGAAATCCTCAAAATATGCAACAATTCTGTGACTATCAAGATATTACAGCTGAAGTTACGGATTTTTTCATCCGTCAGAGCAAAAAAGCCGAGGCTATGGGAATCAATGACATTATACTTGACCCCGGATTCGGTTTTGCAAAAAATCTTGATCAAAATTACTTACTTATGAGCCAAATGGATAGTTTTAAAATTCTTCAAAAGCCGATTTTAGTAGGAATTTCACGCAAATCCATGCTCTTTAAGTTATTGAATATAACGCCGGAGGAAGCTTTAGAGGCAACTACGGCTCTGAACACGATTGCGCTCAACAAAGGTGCTAATATTTTACGTGTTCACGAGGTTAAACCAGCTTATCAAGCGGTAAAAATATGCTCAAAAGCAAATTTTTTAGGATAACTTTTTTTAAAACGGTTTTTATTGCTTCTCTTTTTAATACGCTGTTTTTTGCAAAAAGTTTTGCGCAAGACAGATATTTGGAATTTAATTTCGGAGGAGCAATAAACTCCGCTTTCAATAACGGTGAAAACGGCAAAAAACTCTCTGACATTCAACTCGGGACGGTTGCCGGTGTCGCCTACGGTTATGATTTGCCCTTTGCTTTACTACCCCCGACAGTAAACACTTTCAAAATTTTCGGTGAAATTTATTATGCCGGAAAAGGCGAAAAATATCGCCTTAAACACACACATGAAAAACTTGAAACATCAATATATTACGGAGGTTTCCGTCCGAGTTTAAGATTTTATATCCCGCCATTAGAAATAATGTACGTCAGCATAGGAAATTATTTTGCCGTTGCAGCCAATCAAACGGGCGATTATAAATACAAAAAATTCGATTACGGCAATCTCTTAGGATTCGGAATCGAAACCGGCAGAGATAACGTAAAAGTCAATGTTTCATTAACATACGAGCACGGACTGATGAACATTTCCAAGAAAAAAGAAATTGACATTAGAAACAGATGCCTCATATTAACTTTAGGAGCATCTTTTAGAATCGTAGACAAGTCATATAAGCATTATTAAAGACACAAAAAGATTTTCCCGTTCATAGTCATCCTTTAATAATAAAAGACTTACAAACAGGAAAATCCGAAAAAAATCTTTATCTTGAAAATGCGTTATAAACTTATTTTAAAAGTTTATCATATTGATTTTCAAGCCTGTATCGGTAATATAATCTTGAATAGCCTCTTCCAAATCAAGGTCTTCATTGTCATAATACCAATTTACCGTAACTTGACCTCCCTCGGTTTCGTATTTCTTCAAAATCTTAAAAATATCCAAAAGACTCTTGGTAGAACTCGTATTAAAATACGTAAGTTTACAATTGAAAACCAAAGGCAAACCGGTCTTCGTATACTCCCTAATCCATGAAATCAACGGGGCATAGAAAACATTAGTTTCCTCCAAAAAAGACTCACCTGAAATTTCGCAAACTCCGTTTTGATAATTAAAATCAACAGTCGGTACGAAATATCCGTCATGTGAACCCGGTATATGTATATTATCCATAATTTTTATTAAAAACCTTTGTTTTAAAAAAGTTATTATAAATTTCCTATTTTAGGAACTTTAATCTCTATTTTCAGGGTAATAAAATATTTGTCCCCATCCGTTTTGACGGACTCATAATAAAACCTCGAACAAGCCACAATAGCACTCTGAACCAAACCGATGTTAGCATTCTCAGAAAAAGCAACGCCTTCTTTCATCAGTCTACGTTTGTACAAGTGCAACTCCTCTTTGTCGTTGTTTAATGAAGCTATATTCACAAGCCTGTCCATCAACCGTTTATGATTTTGCCCCGAAGTCATATTGCCACTAACGATAGCGTAGCCGTCATTCGATTGACATATCGAAATGAAACCCACACCTTCGTCATTGTCTCTTTCTACGGAGTAACGGTTAATATTCTGTGCTAATTCCACAAACACAAACCTCACCTTTTTTCTGATTAAAGACCCTTGCTCTATTAATTGCTCGCAATAGGTCTCAATCATTGAGAAAGGCACTACGCCAAAAGCTCCTTTGTACAGCATTATGTTTTTTCCATGTATGTCTTGAATATCAGTCGATAAACGCAACATACTCTCGTGTCTTCCCAAAAAATCCATAATAGTTTAAGAGTTGTTTTTGCTTTTGCAAATATAAAATATATTTTTCGGTAATCACAACAAGTTTTCAATTTTTTTTTGAAAAAAACTGAAATTTATTGCAGCAATCTGATTTTGACCGTTTTATATCTCGATTCCCAAGACACAAACATCGTCAATTTGTATAAAATTGCCTTTCCAACCATAGTAATTTCGTGCAATACGGTCGCCTTGCTCCTGCATTGATAAGTTTGAGGTCTCCAAAATCAACTTTTTGAAGCGCGAGATTTTAAACTTTTCCTGCGAACTTTCTCCGAACTGATCGGAATATCCGTCAGAAAACATATAATATCTGTCGCCTTTCTCGATATTGAAAAAATGATCCTCAAAAGGCAGTTCCCTCGTATGTATACCTACGGGACATTTTATGGCGCTAAAAGTAAAAATTTCGTTATTACGCACCTGCCAAAGCGGATTGTAAGCCCCGGAATAATTTCCTTGACCCGTTTTCATGTCCCAAACACAAAGCGACATATCCATACCGTCTTTCGGCTCTTCGTTAAGACCCGTCTGACCCAAATAAGATTTCACCGAAGTACGCATCTGCTCCAAAATCTTTGAGGCTACAACCTCTTGCTGCTGAGCCACTATTTGATTCAAAAGCGCGATACCCAACATACTCATAAAAGCTCCCGGAACGGAATGTCCCGTACAGTCGCCAACCGTAAAAACGAACTTGTCTCCTACCCTATGCGCCCAATAAAAATCACCGGAGACAATGTCCTTCGGCGCATAAAAAATAAAGTAATCGTTGATTAAGCCGGAATAATTAGCAAAATCCCTCAAAAGAGCTTTCTGAATCTTGCCGGCGTATGTCAAACTGTCAGTTATATCTTTGTTTTTAAGGTTAATAACCTCGTAACTCTTGCTAATTTCGAGATTTTTAGCTTTAATTTCTTCGTTTTGACGGTTGATTTCCTTGTTTTTGTTTTCGATTTCAGTGTTTTTCTCAAGCAAAGCCTTGTTGAACTTCTTTTTCTTGAAATAAAGCATTAAAAAAAGAATCAAAAACACACCTACACTTACAACGCCGCCTATGAGAATTTTATTTTGCAATTCTACCACAGTTTTTTCCTTGGCAAGAATCATGTTTCTCATAGAGGTCAGCTGAATTTCCACTCTTTGAGCTGCGGCAATCGAGTCAAGTTTTTCCTTTTCGGATTTAAGGACTTCTTTCTGATTTTCAACGACTTCAATCGTTGAGTCCTTTTCGTCGATAAGTTTTGACTGTTGCTCGGAAAAATCCTGCAAAAGTGCAAATTCTTGTTGAAATCTTTTATTTTCGGCCCGCAAATATCGGTTAAGATAATCGTAAGCCTCTTTGTAGTTTTTTTGCTTTGCCGAAACATCAGACAACGAACGTGTCAGACTTTCGGTAAGATCCTTATTGCCAAGTTTTTGAGCAAGTGACAAACCCTCATCGTAATATTTTTTGGCCTTACGGCTGTTGCCTAATTTTTCGTAACAAAAACCCAAATAATAACAAGCCGTAGCCCTCGGTTTTGCCTTTTGATGTTTTTTCCACAACGAATATTCACTTTCAAAAGCGGAAACGGCTTTTTTATAATTGTTGTTTTTGTAATTATAAACACCGATAATAGAATAAAGAGTTGCCGTTTGTTCGTCTAATCTTAATTTCTTCGACAATTTAATGGCATTATTTGCGTATGTCTCACATTTAGGATTGTTTAATTTCAAACAATGATTCGAAATATCAATCCCGATTTTAACCTTCTCCTTATCAGTGGAGGCTGCTTTTAAAAGATTTTCCAATTTTTCCAATTCGGGATCGCCTTTAGCGTAAACCTCATTTGAAAAAACCGTTAAAAACATCAACACTAATATTAATATAATGTCCTTGCCGTGCATATCCAAAAAATAACCGTTCTGTCTGATTTTTATTCAAAAAAACCAGCCCCCAAAAATACAACAAATTTCAGTCCGAAACAAAACAAATGCAAAATATATTGTTAAAAAAATTTTTTTTAAAAGTTTAATAACTTGAAATTCAGAATTTTGAAAAATAAATATTTTTTTTTCACAAAAAATAACTTTTTGATAAAGAAAAAGTAATTAAATTTGGATTGGAAAAAAAACTTGAAATGGCAAAAGTTTTTAACAATAAGTATAGAATAAATTACAACGATTCGGATTATACCGGAAAGCTTTCAATACCGAAATTAGGCAACTATATTTTGGATACAGCGGGTTTGCACGCGATAGAATTAGGAATTTCGATGCAAACTTTAGCCGAGCAAGGTTTGACTTGGGTAATGTCGGGACTTCATTTTGAATTTTTTGATATGCCGAGAGTCAATCAAGAGGTTTTGGTTACAACCAAAATTTCCGATTGCAGCAAAATCGCCTGCAAAAGAGATTTTATCGTAACCGGCCCCGAAAACGAAAAAATAGCTGAAGTATCTTCTGAATGGCTCATTATCAACACATTAACACGAAGACCCGTTTTCTTAAACGAAGTTTTTCCCAGTGTTTTTGATTTGATAGAAAATAAGGAAAAAGAAATCGAAAAATACAAACATTTGAGATTTTCGATTCAAAACCCTCAAATGAGCGCAACAAGAAAAATAACGTATTCTTTCATTGACATCAACACTCATCTTTACAGCATGAAATATTTGGAGATGACACTTGATATGTTTGATTTGGATTTTTTCAAAAACAACAAAATCAATAAAGCCGACGTTAATTTTATAAAAGAAGTGCTTTATAATCAGCAAATTGAAATCAATATGCAAAACCCCGAACCCGGAATTTTTCAAACGGAAATGACGGTTGAGGGAAAATGCGTTTTTAGAGCGGAATTTGAAACTTCAAGAATCATTTAAGTAAATCTTTACGGTGTGATTTTTGCTGTCAAATAAAGATAATTTTTATTTTAACCACATTTAATTAATATTATTAAAAAACATCATGGACAAAGTTATAAAAGAATTTACCGACAAAGTAAGTTCTTCGGTTTACAAAGGTATTTTTGTAAAACTTATCCTGTCAAAAAGAGTACTTGAGAATCAGGAAATGAACAAGATTATCGTCAAGTACGTAAAATTGCAAGAACAACCCTCTTTGCAATTCGTTTACAAATACGACCGGAACGACGTAACGAAAAATTTCAGCGTGGAAGAGGCTACAAAACAGCTTCAGTCGATGATTGGCAACAATTTTTTAGATATAATCCTTTACACGACGAAAGAAGACATTGAACTGAAATTCAATAACAAAAGAATTCCAAAACTTTACAAACAAAAACCGACGTTTGCCCAAGCCGCCGACGGCAGCCACGACAATGTTAAAAAACGTCTTCTGGAAACCAAAAACAACGTTTATTTAAAATCCCTCGGTATTACCGACCAAAAAGGTGAAATAATTCCGAGCATGAGTGCAAAATACAAACAAGTTGAAAAATTTGTTGAAATCATAGATTCTTTAACTGATAATTTCAAGGATTCCAAACCCGTAAAAGCCGTTGATTTGGAATCGGGAAAAGGTTATCTGACATTTGCCACATACGATTATCTTACCAACACAAGAGAACTTGATGTGGATATGCAAGGTATTGAAACTCAGGAAAATCTCGTTAAATTTTGCAACAACACCGCTCAAAAAGCACTTTTCGGCGGATTAAAATTCATAAAAAGCAATATCAACGATTTCAAAGCTGAAGACCTTGACCTTTTGATTGCACTTCATGCCTGCGATACAGCTACCGACGATGCGCTTTATCTTGGTATCAAAGCTAATGCAAAGGTAATAGTAGCCGCTCCGTGTTGCCACCGTCAGATACGCTCTCAGATGAAAATCACTGAAAACAACGTCCTCGAACCGGCTATGAAATACGGTATACTTTTGGAGCGTCAGGCAGAATTGATAACTGATGCTTTGCGTGCTCTTATCCTCAACAAATTCGGTTATAAAACCAAAGTTTTTGAATTTATCGAATATGATTATACTTCAAAAAATATAATTATAACAGCAGAAAAAGGCGAAATGCCTTCAGAGGAAAACAAAGCCAAAATCCAAAAACAAATTGATGCCATAAAAAATAAATTCGGTATCAAATACCATTATTTGGAAAAACTGATTGAAAACCCTGTTGATCAAAGTTGGAGAATACTTAACGCTCAATGCGACAGGTCATAATTCGTTTTCCTTTAGCATATTAAAAAAAAATATATTATCATCATAAAATTTTAATAAAAAAAGTAACGGCTCGGATTTTTCTTTTTTTTGAGCCGTTACGTTTTTTTTATTTCTCTTAAAAAAAAAGACTGTTTATGCAACCGCTTGCAGAAAGATTAAGACCGAAAAATTTAGACGAATACATCGGACAAAAACACCTTGTCGGAAAAGGTGCAATTATCAGAAACATGATTGAAACGGGCAGGATTCAAAGCATAATTCTTTGGGGACCTCCCGGCGTTGGAAAAACCACATTAGCTAAAATTATAGCAAAATCCTCTTCCCGTCAAATGTTTTCCCTTAGTGCGATTTCAAGCGGTGTAAAAGAAGTGCGTGAGGTTTTGGACAGTGCAAAACGTCAAACTCTTTTCAGTAATCCCTCGCCTATACTTTTTATTGACGAAATTCACCGTTTCAACAAGTCGCAACAAGACTCACTACTCGGTGCCGTGGAACAAGGAATCATAACGTTAATCGGTGCAACAACAGAAAATCCGTCATTTGAAGTAAACTCTCCTTTACTTTCAAGATGCGAGGTTTACGTCTTAAAACCTTTGGAAAAAGCCGATTTGGAAGAACTTCTCAACAGAGCTTTAACAGAGGATGTTGTCTTGAAAGAAAAAAACATTAAAATCGAAGAGACAACAGCACTTTTCCGTCAAAGCGGCGGCGATGCCAGAAAATTTTTGAACGTTTTGGAAACCGTTATCAATGCCGAAACAAGCGATGAAATTGTTATAAACGATGAAATAGTTTCAAAACGTCTTCAAAAAAACACCTCGATTTACGACAAAAAAGGCGAAATGCATTATGACATAATCTCTGCTTTCATCAAATCCATACGCGGAAGCGATGCCAATGCTGCAATTTATTATTTAGCAAGAATGTTGAACGGCGGCGAAGATTTGAAATTCATTGCACGGCGTCTTGTAATTTCGGCCTCTGAAGACATCGGACTCGCAAACCCTAATGCAATGCTTTTGGCAAACGCCTGTTTTCAAGCCGTTAATACGGTCGGCTACCCCGAATCAAGGATTATGTTAGCCGAATGTGTAATTTACATGGCTAATTCGCCTAAATCTAATTCGGCTTATCAGGCAATTAATTCGGCAATGGATTTTGCTCAAAAAACGGGCGACTTGGCAATTCCACTGCATTTAAGAAACGCACCGACCAAACTTATGGAACAACTCGGCTATGCAAAAGAATACAAATACGCCCACGATTACGAAGGAAATTTCGTAAAACAGGAATTTTTACCGGAAGAAATTTCGGGAACCACCTTCTACATTCCGCAAGAAAATCCCGCCGAACAAAAAGCAAAAGATACGATTAAAAGACTCTGGGAAAACAAATATAAAACTGAATAAAACTACAAAAATGTAACATTGACCCAAAAATGTTACATTTTTGTATGATTTTGTTACATTTTCTAATATAAAAAATTAACTTTTCATCGCCTATATTAAAAAATTGTTAATAACTTGCGGCATAATTTTACACGATTTAAGACTTACTTTTTTACACTTATTATAATTACTAAAAAAAATTGTTTAATCAAAATCATTAAGAGTTATTATGAAAAGCAACAATTTTTCAAAAATTGTGTTCATGCTACTCTTTTTTTGTGTGCCGATTATAGCCGCGGCGCAAAAAGTATCCGTATCTGGAACGGTTACGGATATGGCAGGTTCACCACTGCCAGGAGTCAGCATTATTCAAAAAAGTACTACAAACGGTACTATTTCAGACATCGACGGTAATTTCTCAATTTCCGTCACCGACAAAAGCATTTTAAATTTTACTTTTATCGGTTATATTACCAACGAAATTCCCGTTTCAGGGAATATGACCGGCTTAAAAGTCGTCATGGAAGAAGACACCAAAGCCTTGGAAGAGGTAGTCGTGGTGGGTTACGGCACGATGAAACGTTCCGACTTGACAGGTTCGGTAGTCTCGGTAGACGAAAAAGCAATTGGTAGAAGTGTTCCCACAAGTGTAGACCAAGTGCTTCAGGGACGTGCCGCTGGTGTGCAGATTTCTGCCAACTCTGGTACGCCGGGTGCTTCTACAAGTATCCGTATCCGCGGTACAAATTCTCTCAACGCCACCAATCAGCCAATTTTCGTAATTGATGGCGTTGTAGTAGATCCCGCTGGTGCTGATGCAAGCGACCCGACATCCTCTAACAACCCGCTTGCATCAATCAACCCCTCCGACATCGTTTCTATGGACGTGCTCAAAGACGCATCAGCAACGGCTATTTACGGTGCAAGAGCCTCCAACGGTGTTATTATGATTACCACCAAACGCGGCAAATCGGGCGAGGCTACAATCACCTACGACGGCTATGTAGGTTGGCAACAAATGGCCAAAAAGCTCGATATGATGAATTTGCAACAATATGCAGCTCATCACAATGCAAGAGCAGAAGCTCATATTGTAGATGCTTCCAATCAGTTTGTTAATGTAGACGCCTTGGGTGAAGGTACAGATTGGCAAGATGCACTTTTCGACAACGGAGCGTTTATGCAAAGCCACAACCTTTCTGTTACTGGTGGCAACGAGAAAAACACTTACGCCATGGGTGCAGGCTATATGAATCAAGATGGTATTGCCGTAGGGTCGGGATTTCGCCGTCTTACACTCCGTGGCAATATGGATAGTCAAGTGAAAAAATGGGTAAAAAATTCTCTGTCGTTTTCTCTCACCGATTCCAAGCAAGATGTAGGCGCCGATAATACCGTAATCCTCAACGCATTGCAATCGCAGCCAAGTGCAGCCCTCACAAGTGCCGACGGCTCTTACGACGGTCCTGACAACGGCGACGATCAAGCTGTTTGGCTTCCCGTCAATCCTATTGCTATGGCCACAATCAAAGAGAATTTCAACAAAAAACTCAATTTCCGTATCAACGAGGCGTTGGATTTTAGTATCTACAAAGGCATCACATTCAAGACCGAACTATCTGCCGACTACAATACCAACAAATTTTATTACTACATGCCCGATTACGAGTTTGGAGTATTAACGCGCGACCAACGTGAAGGCACTTGGACCAACACAACTACTTCGTATTGGAGTTGGCGCAATATCTTAAACTACAGCGAAACCTTTGCCGAAAAGCACCGTTTTAATGCAATGTTGGGTCAAGAAATGAGCCATTCGCATTGGGAGAGTCAGGCAACGCAAGCCAGCGGATTCTTATCCAACTCGGTACACGACCCATCAGCAGGCGACCGTCAAGCTTCTACGGGCACAGGTACTCAAAACAATACTTCACTCTTCTCGTATTTCGGTAGATTATTCTACTCTTTCGACGAAAAATATATGCTCACCTTTACACTCCGTCGCGACGGTTCGTCAAGATTCGACGAAGATCATCGCTGGGGCTGGTTCCCATCAGCGGCTTTGGCGTGGAAAGTTTCTGGCGAGCCTTTTATGACATCTCTTGCCGAAAATATCAAGATGAACAATTTTAAAATTCGTCTTGGTTGGGGTTCTACGGGTAATCAGAATGTTAGCGATTGGCAATATATATCGCTTCTTGCGTCGAAATCTACACCGTGGGGCTCTGGCGTATTGGCTGCCAACACTGCAAATCCAAAACTTCAGTGGGAAACCACCAATTCTGTTAACGCAGGTCTTGATTTGAACTTCTTCAACAACAGAATAGAATTTATTTTCGATTATTACTACAAGAAAACCAAAGACCTTTTGCTCGAAATTGCACTTCCTGCAATGCTCGGTTCGGAGGGCAACGGCGCTGCTTCCAAACCGTGGGCTAATATCGGTTCGATGGAAAACAAGGGCGTAGAATTTACTCTCAATACCATTAACATCGACAAAAAAGGTTTTCAATGGCGTTCCAACATCGTATTCTCTCACAACAAAAACAAAATTGTAGAGCTCGATTCGGAATCAGGAATGGTACCCGGTCAATTCTCCTTCGGCTCAGGTACTTGGACAATCACCAAATCGGTAGTTGGAGCTCCGGTAGGACAATTCTACGGTTACAAAGTAATCGGCAGATTCGACAAAGCAGAAGATTTTTATTATCGTGATGCCGAGGGCAATATCAAGCAAGTAGCAATCCCAACAGGTGCAGCAATTGGCGAAAATGGTGTTTTCATTGGTGATTATATCTTTGAGGATATCAACGAAGATGGTGTTATCGACGATAAAGACCAAACTGTGATTGGCGATCCCAATCCCGATTTCACATTTGGTATTGGCAACACATTCTCCTACAAAGGGTTTGATTTAACACTTTATTTTAACGGTAGCTACGGCAACGACGTTTTCAATCTCAATAATTATTACCTCGACGACGTAAGAGTAAATAGCAATGTGCTTGCAGATGCCGCAGATTACGCAAGGCTCGATGTTATAGACGGAAACAAGCCTACCAACGATTATCGTAATGTTGTGGTAGTAAATACCGATAGCCAATATCCTCGTGCTGCAAGTGCCAACACCAACAACAACTCCCGTCAATCAGATCGTTATGTGGAAGACGGCTCGTATATCCGTTTGCAAAATATCGCTCTTGGCTACACCCTCAAAAAAGAATGGGTGAAGAAAGTAAAACTCGAAAATGTAAGAGTTTACGCCAATCTTCAGAATGTTTATACTTGGACCAAATATTCGGGTTACGACCCCGAAGTGGGCTGTATGTATGGCAATGCACTTCTCAACGGTCTCGATTATGGACGTTATCCAAGTCCAAGAATCGTAACTTTCGGTGTTAATGTTCAGTTTTAATTGAAAATGCATAATTCATAATGCATAATTCATAATTTGTAATTAGAAATTATTATGAAAAATAAGATAAAAATTCTAAGTATGATAGCGGCAGGAGCGATTGCTGTATCGGGATGTAGCGAGGATTTTCTTGAACAAGAAAACACTTCCAACCTCAATATGGCAACGTTTTTCGATAGCGACGATGCTATTTCTCAAGCCACTTCTACGCTCTACAATTACGTGTGGAACTCGTTTAACGGCAAACTATATTATTCCATGGGCGACGGTAGAGCCAACAATATCACAGCTCAATGGAGCAACTATATCAAATATTTCACCAATTTCAACGACGACGGAACTACGGAAGGTCTTTACGACGGATGGTCGGCACTTTATTCGGTAGTAGCACAGGCCAACAATGTGATGAACAACGTAGAAAAATACGCTACCAATTCGGTGAGCAAAGAGGCTATAACACAAGGAATTGCCGAGGCTCGTTTTATGCGTGGTGTTGCCTATTGGTATCTTGCATCGCTTTGGGGTGATGTGGTACTCTACGAAAATACCGCCGATTTGGTAAATAGTTATGTACTTGCGCCGCATCGTCAGGCAGACGTATTTGAATTTGCAATTCGCGATTTGGAATTTGCAGCACAAAATCTTCCGGCTACATCACCAGCTCCGGGTAGAGTAAACAAATATGCTGCAAGTGCTATGTTATCAAGGCTTTACCTTTCGATGGCAGGCGTTACCACAGACGGTATTTACGATGGCAACAACATCAAAACCGATTTCAACGACGGGCATCGCAACGAGTATTACCTCAACCTTGCCAAAAAAGCTGCTCAATACACAATCGAAAAAAGTCAGTATAAACTCGTTGATAACTATGCCGACCTCTTCAAAATCGAAAACAACAATTGCGTAGAGGATATATTTCAGTTGCAATGGATTGCCGGTTCTACATCGGCCAACGGTTGGGGCTGCAATCAAGACATCACGGCATTTTTCGGCTGGTCTACAATGGTATCCGACGAAACCAACTGGGGCGGCGCCACATGCGTTTCATGGGATTTGTACGCTGAATTTCACCGCCTTGATACCGAAGACGGATTGTTTAATTTTCATACACTTTTTGCTGACGAAGATCCTGCGCAAGATAAGCGTCTGAAACCTACAATCGCAGAATATGGCAACGAATATCCCGAAATCAATGTTAAAAATGGCGGATATACATACGGCGTTACCGAAAGTGCATCCTCCAACGGTGCTAATATCAAAAAGTATGTGGTAGGTACACACGACGACAATGGCATTAGCTACAAACAATCTTCGGGCGTTAATACCCACATGATGCGTTTGGCAGAGGTTTACCTCAACTATGCCGATGCTGCTCTTGGCAACGACAATTCCACTACTGATGCCACAGCTTTGGAATATTTCAATACCGTAAGAGAGCGTGCCGGAATACCCGCTGTATCGCAAATTTCGTACGAAAAACTTCGTCACGAATACCGTCTCGAAACCGCTTTTGAAGGTTTGTATTGGTATTTCCTTGTTCGTAGAGCGTATTATCATCAGCAAGAAGTAGTAAATTATCTTAATGCTCAAGATAGAAACCGCACCTACAAATACGACGAAACAGAAGGTAAATATATTCAGAGCACCAATGCAGGTTCGGGTGTTTTCACGGCCGACAAAGGACGCTTGCTCTTGCAGTATCCCGACACCGAAACTTCCAAAAATCCGGCTTTGAAATCCACTGCCGGTAGCTGGACTTTTGCCGATAGAGAAGTGGACGAATCTACACTTTTTGATTAATCATAAAAATCTGAAAATCAATTATGAACACAAATAAAATAATATATATAGCTGCAATATCATCGTTGCTGATGGGCTTTACATCGTGCGAAGACGAAGACGGCAATCCATATCCGGATGGCAACGGTGCAGTGTCGGTGAGCAAGGTTTTCCTTTTGGATGCTTCCGACACCACAGGACACAAAGAACGCGAAGTAGAATTTGCACGTTTGGGTCAAACCCTCAGATTGGAAGGTTCGGGCTTTGGCGGCACTACAAAAGTACTTGTAAACGGATACGAAACGTATTTCAACACTGCACTTACCACCGACAATTCCATGATATTTTCGCTTTCGGGTACAACACCTGTTGCAGGTGCCGACGAAAGTGTTAGAAACAAAATTCAGTTTGTTAAAAGCAGTGGAACGTATTCTTACGATTTTGTAATACGAGCTGCATCGCCCAAAATTACTTCAATTTCACCGTCAATACCTAAGCCCGGCGAAACGGTGAAAGTTTCGGGCGTTAATCTCGAAGAAGTTTCAGAAGTAACACTACCCGGCGGCATTTCAGTTAGCGAAAACATTGTGAATGCACCCGAAGACGAATCGGGCGAGTGGTTTACATTCGTGATGCCCGAAGGCGTTAGCGAAAACGGAACTATCACAATAACAGGTGCAAATGGTCAAGCAATTTCGGGTGCATATTTCAATGATTTCGATTGTTTTATCACCGATTTTGATGGCAATGGCGAATTAGGAGGTTGGTCGGCAACATGGAAAACTGACGATTTGGTAGACGATCCCTTGAATACTGGTCGTGGCAAAGTTGCGATGTTGATACCGCATCTTGGCGAGGCTGATGCAAAATACGAAAATGGTATCAATCCGGGCGTTGACCATATCGAATTTTGGGCTACAGCCGGCAACGACAATGCCAACGACGATTGGACACGCATGACGTCAAAAATTCCTGCTGAAACATCGCTTACCGAACTTGCTATTCAGTTTGATATTTATGTAGACGGTGTGTGGAACGAAACAGGACAACTCGAAATTTCGCTTGCCAACAATTTGAACTCATACGGTTACGGTTCGGCAAACGCATCTGCGGGCAATTCGGGTGTTGTTTCGGGTGCTGCAGTTTGGATTCCTTGGTTCGACAAGTCTAATCCTGAAGTTTTAACACCGTATACCACAGAAAGTTGGCAGACAGTTACAATTCCGTTCACAGAATTTGGCGAGTTTGCTGACGGCGAGGCTCATACATTCCAAGAAGTTATAGATTTAAGAAACTCAAGCAGTTACAAAAACTTCCTTGTATTTGCAAGCAATGCCAACTTAAAATATGGTTCGGAAGAAGGACAAACAATTGAGGCAAAGGTTTTCAACACAAAAATTTATCTTGATAATTTCCGTGTTGTTAACACAAAGAGTACAACAGTTTCTGATTTTTAGATTTTTATAATAATCACGAGAAACGCATAAATCTTAAGAAAAATAATTGTGCGTTTTTCGTGTTTTGAAAAAAGTCAACATTAAAAACGAATTACAAAATGAAAATAAATAGAATATTACCTGTTGCAGTATGTGGAGCATTGCTTTTCGCATCTTGCGACGACGACAAAATGGATTGGCACACGCCAGAAGGTCATACGCCAATATCATCCATAGATGAAATTCCGCTTTCCACCGATGAGGCTATGGCAAATTATAAGTTCATCAAAGAATATATGGCGGAATATATGCCCGGTGTAACAATCGGACTTGGACTTGGTGCCGATAAGTTTCTTGAAGATGAACAATATCAAAAAGTTGCCGCCAACAATTTTCAGCAGTTTGTCACTGGCAACGCCATGAAATTTGGTTCGGTATGCAAGTCAAGCGGAAAATTGGATTTCACCAAAATCGACGATTTCATCGACAAAGCCAAAGAGTTGAATCCCGATGTTAAAATCTTTGGTCACAACTTGCTTTGGCACACCCAACAGCCGCAAGTATATTTGAAAAGTTTGATTGCACCTTCATGGGTGGAAGATGGCGGCGGCGATTCTAAGGTCAACAACATAAACGCCAACAGCGGATTCGACAATGGTACAACCGGTTATACTGGTCTTTGGGGAAAGTATACCTATGCTGTCGAGGAAGAGGACGGCAACAAAGTCATTCATTTCACGATGACAAACGAGACCGCCAAAAACTATGATTCGCAGATGTTTTTTTCAACTGACGAACTTATTGAAGGCGAAACGTATGCATATTCTTTCAAATGTAAGTCTGATGTTGGAATTACTGTGCAGTTCATGGGTCAAAATGCAGACTTTTCGGGTTTCTATGGCGAGTCGTACACGACGTCTGCCGAATGGAAGACTTTTGAGGGCGAATATACATACACGGGCGAACCGGCTGGAATCACTAAAGTCGGTTTCCAATTTGGTGGCACGCCTGGCAGCAATGTATATTTTGATGATTTCCAATTTGGTACACCCAAAAAGGATGCTATGAACAACATTGTTACTAACAGCGGATTCGACAATGGGACAACAGGTTACACTGGACTTTGGGGCAAGTACAACTATGCTGTTGAGGAAGAGGACGGAAACAATGTTATCCATTTTACGATGACTGACGAGACCGCCAAAAACTATGATTCGCAGATGTTTTGGTCTACTGACGAACTTATCGAAGGCACTACTTATGCGTATTCGTTCCGCTCTAAATCCGATTTGGGCATCACGGTGCAGTTCATGGGTCAAAATGCAGGCTTTTCGGGTTTCTATGGCGAATCGTACACGACGACTGCCGACTGGAAGACTTTTGAGGGCGAGTATACATACACAGGCGAACCAGCAGGAATCACTAAAGTCGGTTTCCAATTTGGCGGTACGCCTGGCAGCAATGTATATTTTGATGATTTCAAATTTGGCGTCAAGAACGAAATATCAAAGAAAAAACTCATTTCAAAATCAGGCGTTTACGAACTCAAACCTTCCGACGAAAAGCAAACCGCCCTCCTTACCGCAATGGAGACATGGATTACCGATATGGTATCACACTGTAAGGAGAAAGGCAATGTAACCGAGTGGGACGTTCTTAACGAGGCAATTGGCGACGATAGCAAAATACGTGGCGTTGACGGTGGTTTTATGTCAGACGACGGACAGCCCACAGAATCTGAGACCGACGGCTTGAACCTCAACTGGGCATCCGACCATTTCTACTGGGGCTACTTCCTCGGCAAGGATTACGCTGTAAAAGCTTTCCAATTTGCAAGAGCAGCCGCAGGCGATGATGCAAAACTTTACATCAACGATTACAATCTCGAAACTTCGGATTCTAAACTTGAGGCTCTAATCAATTACGTAAAATACATCGACGAGACAAACGGTAGCGCCATTGTTGACGGTATCGGAACTCAGATGCACATCATGAGTTTCAACCCCGACGACACCAAAAATGATGCTGCTAAAGAAGGCATAAAAAATATGTTTACAAAACTTGCCTCCACGGGTAAACTTGTACGTATCAGCGAGTTGGACGTAGCATTCACTTATACTCACGATGATGAAACAAAAGTAAATCCATCCGCAGAACAGCTTCAAGCACAGGCGGATACGTATAAATTTGTGATAGAACAATACAAAGCTATAATTCCGACGGACCAACAAGGCGGTATTTGCATTTGGACACTCACAGATGCCGACGACGAACATGAATATTGGCTCAAAGGCGACAAACCAAATCTTTTCAACGCAGATTACAGCCGCAAACCTGCCTACAAGGGAGTTTGCGACGGTATAGCCGGCAAAGATTTGTCAGCGGAATTCAATGGCAGTCAGTGGAGCAATTAGTTTTTTTCGGTTTCGTTATAACCAATTAAAAACAAGGAAATTGCAAATATCAGAAGTCAAAAATGACAATTTAATAAAAAAATTTCCCGCTATAAAATTTTTTATAGCGGGAATTTTTTTTGTATGAAAATTGTTTCTATTTTTGAAATGTTTTTTTACGCATTTTTGTCAAGAAATACATTATAAAGTCATGCAAATAAATTCAGACAATCCTATATGGAAAAAACTGATTTTGGGCGAAATACAGGTAACGCTAAGGTATTTAGCTGCCAAAATAGCGTTAAGCCATCTTCAACTCAAAGTCCGAATAGGAAAAAACGGATACACCGTAGAAAAAGCTGCTCTTGAACTTTATCAAGTTTACAAGATCGGAGAAAATCTACCTGCCGTTAAAATAGATATTCAAACATTTTTAAACTGCTAAAAAAAAGGAATTATGGAAAAATACCTTAAAACACCGCAAGAAACGGCTCAATTGATTCTTTCCGGCAGAAAACTTTTACTTGCCGGAAACGAGGATTTATTATCCAAACTTCCTCTTGGAGAATGGATTGCAGGAACTTCACCATATTTTATGGATATTGACGGTGGTCAAGTCTGTCAGGATAAAATTTTCGTAAACGATATTACTGATTTTCAAGAAGAAATATCAATAAAAGTCTATCAGGAAGATACTATCAAAAACATTTATAAAGATGGTTTTGATAATGGTTTTACGATTTTAATAATTCCGCCATACAGTAACGTTCATACGGAATTTGCCGTTCATGCTCCTGATTATGAGGATTTTGCAACAAGACCGTTAATGGGTTGGGTTTCTTGTTATAGTTACTCTCAAGAAAATAAATCCGGCAAAACATTCTTTAAATCCGGCGATTCAGGCTCAAAAACAAATGCCGTGGCAATGCACGTAAAACTGCCAAAAAACAAATATGCCGAAATGGATTTAATAAATCTTTACACGCAAGGCTGCGGCGATGAAATCATATTTCTTGAAGACGGTTTTACTGCAAAAGAGGTTTTAATCAACGGCGAAAAACAAAACTTTGCCGAATATATCCGCCAAAAACACATTGATACGACATTGCCGATAGTCGCTAATTATAATTCTGCGATGATAAATGTCAGCATCGACAGCCTCAGCGCAAATCAAGTAAACTTGCTTGCTCCCGTTTTCAAAGACGGAACATACCGCTTTGCAAAATCCATTGAAAACGTTGAAACTGATTTTCAAAAATTCGCCGTAAAAAACAACGTTAATCCCGTATTCGCTTCTATTTGCATTTTGCTGTATCATTACGCTAAACTTCAAGGCAAACAATGCGGAAATATTTACGCACCGATAACATACGGTGAAATTTGTTATCAACTTGTAAATCAAACAGTTGTAACATTAGAAATAAAAGACGTTTAATAGAAAAAACAAAGAAAAATGCAGTTATCCGATAAAAAATATGCCAAAAGGCTCAGAGATTTTGGTCTGAGCCTTGTCACGAAATACAAAAGCGGTGATAAAATTATCGAAAAATCTTCTGAGGCAACACTTAACGAGGATATTGAAAACGGCATACGTCTTGAAAAAAACTATTTGCGCGGCGGAAATTCCGTTTTCAAACTTTTCAATTTTGACCCGAGAATCAAATACACTTTTATAAATCCTGCAAAGAGAAAAAGTTGCCCGAATTGCGGTGCTGACATTGATTCTCAAAGCGGAGAATGTCCTTATTGCGGAACTGCTTACAACATGGATTACGAGTCAAAAAATCTCGGCGCAAAATATCACACCGACCTTGTAATGCACTCGGGAACTTACAAAAAAATTACGTTAATAATTGATATAATTATCAGTTTTATAATAAGTTACATCTACATCAAAACCACAGGACGAACTTTCAACGGTTGGGATTTTTCCAAAGTTTTGGTAGGAACAGCACTTTTGTCTTTGGCGTTTTATTACATTTTTTATTATTTGGATTCGTTTTTTATACTCTTGCCGATAAAAATTTACAAAGAAAAAATCAATGCCGCTCAAGAAAAATTTTGGGCGGAAAACTCATCTCAAATCAACAAAAATACTTTTTTCAACAATCTCAATTACGAATTGCAAAAGTATTATTTTGAAGGCGAAAAAACGAAAAACGTTTTGGATTTTGATTTCGTGGATTACACCACAATTTCTAAAGAGGAATTTAACGGAGAAAAAATTATTAATATCGAAATTTTGGTACGTGAAGTTTTCATTGACGCCGGCAAAATCAAAAGCCGTCAAAACGATTTGAAACTCAAACTAAAACACGTTAAAAGAGAATATTCCTTGGAAAATGCGGGCGGAGTTGCCCTAAGATGCAAAAACTGCGGTACTTCGATAGATGCTTTTTTGACTGAATGTCCGAGTTGCGGCACCCGTCAAAACTATCTTCAAGAATGGTATCTCGTTTAAAATCAATTATTTTTTTTATGATAACCAAAGACAGCATAGAAACGGCATATAGTTTTTTTCATCAAAAACGTAACGTCTATATCCATTCCAAAATGGATTGGCAAAAAGATGACATTGAATACGCTATTTCATCATACGTCGAAACAATGTCAAAAGACCTTTATAATAAAATCTCTCAGGGCAGAAAGGATTTTCTGCTCTCCCACTCTACTTTTGAAGACGATATTACCTCAGCCGTGGATATTTTAGAAAAAATGTCAGCAAATTTTTAACAATACAATATACGTAAATCTTGTATATAACATCAACAATTTTACGGAATATTCTTACATAATTATTGCATATTAATACAATATTTCAATATTATTTTGTATAAATATACTATTTTTATAATCATAACTGAATATCAAAAGCTTTATGATAAGATTTTTAAGTAAAACACTTAAAGAAAGACTAAGACTTAAAAAAAAAACACCGGCACTATCCCTCTTATTAAAATGCCGGTGTTAAAAATCAAACATGTGTTTGAAGACTTGTCTATCTGATATATCCATAATCAATATTTACATAACTAATTATCAATCACGGAATACCAAACTTTCACCTTCAATAGTAAAACTATTTTTACGGTTCTTAAATTCATTGAATTTAGTAACACCGTTAAAAACTGCCATCACAACAATAGCAAGCAATACAAAGAATAAAATAGCTGCATTCATAATCAAAATCGTTTTTTTAAAAGGTTAATACTAAAGTTTACTAATCACGTTACAAATGTATACATTTACAAAATAAGTACCAAATATTTTTGTATAAATTTATCGTTAAATTGTATTTTTATACATTAAGAATTTTAAAATATTTCCGATTGTAAAAAATATTTGCATTTTGTTGGGGCTATTATAAAAAAATTGTATTAAATTTGCGTTGCAAGTATTAAAAAAGATAATATGATACAACTGAAAGCCGGATATTTCACAAACGCAATGGACTCTCTCAGGAGTAATGCTTCTATCGAGAAAAAAGTAAAACTTCTGATGGAACAACTCTCCTATTTCGATTTGGAGAGCAACATCGAAATCAAAGACGAATGTTCCGATGCGGCAACCGCACTATTATATAATATAGTCTCAAGAGGTACGCCGACTTATCCTTCGCAATTTATCGAAGATATTCTTTCAACCACAATCGGCAAAACTCTCAAAAGAATTTCCAAAGACGGAACTATTTTCAGAGAAATTCCCAAACGTGAAGTTCAAGACTTGGTTTTCAGAGCCTTACACGTTATAGAACCGAGGCAAAAAGCCGAAAAATCAACCTCTGAAGACCCAAGACTGCAATTCATTTACGATTACATAACCTACGGAGCGGTTTTCTCTCAAGGCGATTATATTTGGCAATTAGCGGAAATTGACAGAATTTTTTTGAACATTTTTAAATATTCCAAAAAATTCCGCCGCAATTTAAAAGTCCTGAAAGCAAATCCCGAATATGATTTTTTGAACGAAAAATGCGATTTGAGTTTCAGCGCACCGTATAGCGAAAATACCGCCGATTGTATCACTTACGGTTTCAATCTTGACGACTCACTCGTTGATACAACGGACTGGATTAGAGAAAATATGATTTCTTCACTGCTCAACAAAATTAACATCACGGGCAGAGTAATTATCAAGAAATCAGACATTTTGTCGCACAAAACGGACGAGTTGAATTATTTCACGCAAAATCCGTATTTCGATATTGTAAGAGATAATTATAATTCGCCGCTTTTCAATTCGGAAGACGGTATTGAAGCCTTGCAGATAGCATTAACACCGCTGGCAATAGCAAGAATCCAAAAAGTAATTCTTGAGGCCGTTAATTCGGGCGCACTTTTGCTCTCTGCCAAAACTTGGAAAATCGGCGTCATCGAAAGGGACGTTCCGTGCGCTTTTTTGGCATTAGAGGATTTGAAACAACATTTCAACAAGTTTTTCACGCTCGAAAACTGCGCCAGAAAATTTCCTAACGTTAAACTCGAAATCTTTCATACTCAGGAATTTGCAGAGACGGAATTAAATCTCCTTTATCAAGGCAGCCGTGAGGATATTTCGGAGTTTGACGAAAACAAAGAATACGATTTGCTAATTGATATTTCGGTTTTAAGCAGATTTTCGTTCAACAACGAAATTCCCAAAACGAAGTCGAAAAAATACGCCGTTATCCGTTCGGCAAAATCGCCGTCGGTTCAGACAAAACTTTTAAAGGCAAGTTATATTCATTATGATATAGATTTAACGTTTCCGCAAGAGGAGGAAGATGACAACGAGGAGAATTTCAACGAGCAGGAAGATGCTTTGAAATTTTTCTTAAAAAACCTTTTCGGCAAAAACGATTTCCTTAAAGGTCAGGCAAAAAGTATCAGCGAACTTCTTAACGGAAACAATCTTCTGCACATCTCGCCCCCGGGTACAGGCAAGACATTAATTTCGCTTTTTGCCTCACTTATGAAACCGGGTTACAGTTTTGTTTTGTCGCCGACGATTGCCGTTATGGATATGCAATTCGATATGCTCAGGGACAGAAAAATCGACATCGATTATTATCTGAATCCGGCTCTTCAAAACTCTTTGGACAGAGATTTGGCAGCCCGCAGCGTAACGCAAGGCAGAAGTCTGATAACGTTTTTTTCGCCCTCGCTGATTCACGACCCGTATATCAGAAAAATCTTCAAACAGATTGATTCTAAGGCAATTCCGATATACTACATAATGCTTGACGAGGCGCAAAGAATCTCGCTGCAAACATCGGATTTCAGACCTTATTATCAGGATATAAAAAACATAATAGCAAAGAATTTTTCCGACGAAAACATCAACACGCTCAGAATCGGTGCGTTCACTTCAACGCCCGAAAAAAACATTCAAAACGAAATAGTTCAAAAACTTCAAATTGATTGCATTGAGAGTGTTAATGCCGAAAATATCGGAAAAATTAACTTATCCGTTCACGAAATTCAGATGAAAGGTGCCGGCAATACTGACGATTTGCAGGCATACGCAAAAAAACTGAAACAAGTTCAGACGGAAAAAATTTTAACACTGACAAAAAATCAAAATTTAAAAGCGCTAATTTACTCCTTGCAATGTCCTTTCGATAAAAACGAAAACTCACAAATCAGCGGTTTCAAGGCTGATTATTACGAAGGCGACATTGTAGAATTAGACCGTCAAATCACAAGTTCTCAAGCACTTGAGGGACGAAGAGCGTTCAAGAATTTCAAAGACGGTGCCTCTAAAATCCTTGCAGCCTCACGCTCCATTGGAACGGGAATAAGAGTCAAGGATTTAACTGACATTATCTATTTTGAACCGCCGCTTTCTCTTGAAAGTTTTTGCAGAATGAACGGCAGAGGCAGTTTGGATTCCGAAATTAAAGTAAATCTTCTGCTTAACATTTCGGACAAAGATTTTGCCGGTTTTGAATCCATAAGGGACGACAACGGAAAACTTACAACGGCAGAAAACATCACGGCTACGGATTTTGATACGGCTGCTAATCTTCAAAACCTTCTTAATCAAAACCCCGGCCCGGAAAAAGAAAAAATCATTCTTAAAGAAATTTTAAACGGCGTTTCTTTCCCGCAATATTCTTTAAGACAGATAGTTACTGATGCTGTTTTTAACGAGTTCGGCTTTGAAATTCAGACCGAAACCGAACCGGCATACAATCCGAACAGTCTGTACATTTATACGCAACAAAAAACTAAAAGTTTAGGCTTTATCAATTTCAAGGACAATTCTTTGAATATGCCTGAAATGCAGTACGATAAAGAAATATCGGAAAAAGTTCAAACTTTTATTTTGGATTTGATTAACAATTCCACCGACAATCCTCTTGCGTACCTTTCTGTTATGGAAACCGAACAGTCTGCGGAAGAAAACGACGGTATTCAAACAGCTTTGGACGCCGTTATGGAAGGTCAAAAGGCAAAAATAATCATACCTTTTTATAATGACGTTTTCCGCGAAGGTGCTCAAATGTTAAATTCAATACTCGGAACGAACGCCTCGGCAACGATTTTAAGACGTTGTTATTCAAAGACTTTCAATTATGACGAGTTTGAAAAAATTTTAGCGAAGGATTATGAAATAAGAATTAAAAATCTCGGCGAAGGAATACGCCTGGCTTTCATAGAATTATACAACAAATTCAGAAACAAGGCTGACACCTTGAGAGCAATTTCAAGGCTCAAAGAAATAGATTTGATTGACGATTATTTGATTAATCCGGCAAAAGAAGAAATCGAGGTTTATGTTACAAAACATAACAAAGATTTCTACAAAATGAAACTCATGCCCGTTTTGCAAAGAAATTTAACAAGAGAGAAAATGCTTTTGTATTTTTCCGGCATTGAGGAAGAGAAATTTTTAAGTCTTGAAAAATACACCGACACGCTGATAGATTTTTTCTACACGGAGGTTTATCCGCTTTACGAAAGGGCGGCAAAAGATTCGGGAAAATTTTTCCGCACCGTTTTGGAAAAACAAAAAGACGGCACTTTAACGCAGGAAGAAATTATGAAAAACCTTCAAAACTATTTCGTATCGCGTTATAAATGTGGTTTTGTCTGCGACGAAATTCCCGAAAATGCCGATAAAGTAGACGGAGTTTTGTATCTTATCGACAAGGCGGGCAGCAATTTAAATGAGCTGACAAGTCTTAGAGAATCCGTCAGCGAAAGCCAAAAAGCAAATTCAACACCGGCTGACAAAATAATGTACGGTTATTGCAAACTTTTCACGGGCGCAAACAGCGATTATGAAAACCGTTTTGAGGCTTATCAGTCGATAAGCGAGGGGTTGTCACAAATCAGAGAAAACGAGCCCGAGGAAAATTTCATCAACAACCTTGACAGCATTACTGAAAAGATTGCCGGTGAAAATTACGATTTAAAAGAGGAATCTCAAGCCGTACTGTTGATGAAAATTCAGCACAACTGGTTGAAACGGTTTAATTCCAAAGTTTTAAAAATTAACGAAAGAAAATAAAAAAATACAACTGATATGAGAGAATTGATTGACAAAGAGTTACTGCAATTACAGAAAGACCTTGAAAATTTGCAGTCTGCCGCAGAAATGATTTCGCAAGCGGGAACGGCTTCTGACAGCGTAATCAAAGAGGCAAAAAACATTCATCAGGAATTTTCTAAAAATTTGGAAAAACTGACGAATATATATCAGCAGTATATTCAGCAGATTAACGAAAAATCCGAGAAAAAGCAAGACGAGATAGGAAATACTATCAACAAACTCGCCAAAGCATCGGAGGATAGACTCTCTGAACAGGCTAATCTCTTAAAAAACAACGCTCAAGAGGCGTTAAGCAAAATAGAATTAGTAAAATCCGTTTATCTCAAACAGACTGAAAAAACGGACAGTTTATTAAATTCTTATTTGGAATTAGCACAAAGCACAACCGAACTGAAAGACAAAATTTCGGGCATAGATTTTCCAGCCCGTCTTGACAAAATGTCTTCAGAGGTCAAAGAGATTAGTCAAAAACAAGACAAAAATAATGCTGAAATCGAAAAACTCAGCAATCTGATAGCACAGGATAAAGCGTTGAAACAAACCCAAAGCAACGGCAAAAGTTTGAAATCCATAAAAGCAATGGTTTGGATTTTGTTCATTATGTCGCTCCTGACTATATCCGGTCTTGTTTTTATGATGTACAAAAGCGGAATACGATTATCGTTTTAAGTAAAAAAAAGTTCAACAAATAAAAAAAACCGCATTTCCTTTTTCCCTTAAAAGAAGTGCGGTTTTTATTGTTTTTTATTTTTTTGAAACTTCAAAAACTACCATTTCGGGACGGGCGGAAGTCCTAACAGGAGGTCCCCACGTGCCGTAACCCGAAGTTGTATAAAAATCAGATTTGCCTTTGCGGATAAAACCGTAATCGTTTTCGTAAATACGACTTGTTATCAAAAACAGAGGCCAAAGTTGCGCTCCGGCATGAGTATGTCCTGAAAGTTCAAGGTCAAGCCCTGAGTTTTCTTCTTCTTCGTAATGCTTGGGCGGCTGATGGTCAAGAACGATTGAAAATGCGTTTGTATCAACTGCCTGCATTAATTCTTCAAGCGGTTTTCTTTTCATCTTTGAACGAAAGCTTTGTGAAATATCTTCCCGCCCCACAACATAACAATTGAACGGCAATTTTGCAACAGAATCCCTCAAAACAATTACTCCGTTTTTCTGAAGAAATTCATCGGCAAGATTAGCATTTCCAAGCCATTCATGATTACCGTTTACGGCATAAATTCCGCAGCCCGTTTTTATCTCCCTTAAAATCTCTCCGACTTTAGAATTTATCACGGGATAAGGGTCGCCGTCAAAAAAATCACCAGCAATTACCACAAAATCAGGATTTTCGGCATTAATTCTATCCTTCAACCGCGACATAAAACCCTCACAATTAATCATGCCCAAATGAACATCAGAAACCAAAACAAAACGAAAATTCTGCGTAATCGCTTTTTCGGTCTGATATTCAATAGTTTTAAGAACAGGAAATTTAGCGTTAAAATATCCGCAAATCAAAACAACGGCTACGATTATGCTCGATACAAGCGAATAGATTTTGGCTTTCTCATCACCAAAAACGTATTTAAAGGATAAGAAATCTGCTTTGAAAGTAAAAGCATTGATAATCCTGAAAAAATCTATCAGCACAAAAACAATTACAAAGTACATAATTGCAGCCAAAACCCATGAGCCGATATACGTAAAAGGTGAACTTAATGCATAAAATCCGCCTTTCTCAAGCAAAAAACCGATAACAAAACTAAAAAAAACTAAGCCGAAACATACCCTCGAAAGTATACCTTTTAATGTGCCGGCCTCTGCAAGTAACGGTCTGATTCTAAAATAGATATATACTCCGATGAGTATCATAAAAACCAGAACGAAAGCAAAGAAAAAAAACATTGATTTCATTTTAAAAAAAATTATCGAAATAAATTTGTCAAAAGTACATTAAAATATTAACTTTGCACATTCAATTTTCTTAAAATTAATTAAAAGATGAAACCGACACTTGTAGTATTAGCAGCAGGAATGGGTAGCCGTTACGGCGGACTCAAACAAATAGACAAATTAGGTCCTTCAGGACAAGCAATCCTCCAATATTCGTGTTACGATGCAGCACGAGCTGGATTCGGAAAAGTAGTTTTCGTAATCAGACGCGACATCGAAAAGGATTTTAAAGACGTTATTATTTCAAAAGTTAAAAAATCAATCAATTGCGAATATTGTTTTCAGGAGAAAAACGATTTGCCGGAAGGTTTTACGCTGCCTGAAACAAGAGAAAAACCGTGGGGTACCGCTCATGCAGTTTTAGCAGCAAGAAAAAACGTTATGGAACCTTTCGCAGTTATCAACGCTGACGATTTTTACGGAAAAGAAGCATATCAGACAATTGCAGATTACTTCAAAACCATGCCCAAAAACATCACAAATCAATATTGCATGGTCAGTTATCCCGTTAAAAACACACTTTCGGAATACGGAACAGTTTCAAGAGGTATTTGCAACACTGATTCTGAGGGCAATCTTACTACCGTTGTCGAAAGAACCAAAATTATCCGCGAAAACGGTAAAATCGTTTTCATCGAAGGCGACGAAAAAACCGAAATTGCTGAAAATACTCCCGTTTCTATGAATTTCTGGGGATTCACTCCAAGTTTCTTCAAACATTTGGAAGATGCTTTCAAAGAATTTCTCAAAGAAAACATCGACAAACCAAAAGCAGAATTCCTTATTCCATGGGTAGTTGATAAACTCATTAAAAACAAAACCGCTCAAACCAAAGTTTTGACAAGCGATGCTCAATGGTTTGGTGTAACTTACAAAGAAGACTGCCCCGCCGTTGTTCAGAAATTCCAAGATTTAACCGATAAAGGTGAATATCCGGCTGATTTTTAGTTGATTAACAACAATAATTTTCAAGAGCGCGAAAAAGATTTTTTTTTCGCGCTTTTTTTATTTCAAAATTTGACATTCAACGTAAAAATATTGGAATTTCTCTCGATAGAATTGTCAGAGAAAAAAGTATAATCAAAACCGAAACGAAAAAATTTTACCCCTAAACCAAACGAAGGCCGCATTGAAAATTTTTTACTGATTATTAAATTGTTGTTTTTCTGAAAATCAGAAAATCCGAAACGCAAAAAAATCATATCGGAATATGAAATCTGAGACCCGAACTTCAAATC
The DNA here is from genome assembly GCA_017412115.1 of Bacteroidales bacterium. Lineage (GTDB taxonomy): Bacteria > Bacteroidota > Bacteroidia > Bacteroidales > UBA3824 > UBA3824. Next base: position 116,949 of record JAFPYR010000098.1, read on the forward strand.
CGCCGAAAAATGTTTTGAATGTATTAAATAATAAGTGTCAGAATCGAAAAAAGTTTTCACGGCAAAAGCGCACAAAAACTTAAAACCATATAAATTCCAATAATACGATGCGCCTAAATCCAAAGTAACAGGAGTAATTTCTAAAGAATTTTCCGGCACTGAATTGCCCGTTGAAAGGTATACGGAATCAAATTCGTTTTTGTTTACGCTCCAAAAATCAAAAGTCGTCGTAACATCTTTCAAAACCATTGATGCAGAAAATTTTTTGTGAGAATAAGTTGCCCCTATGTCAAAACCGAAACCGTAAGCATCAGCAAATTTTCCTTGATGACGGTAAATCAGTTTCATGGAAGCTCCTAATGAAATTTCAGGAAAAAATTTAAGTTTTCTTGACACATCGAAAAAAAACGCATAATCAGCAACCGAAAAATACGAAATCCTTGAATAATCCATATTCCCGTTATCAAAAAGATAAATCGTATTTTGAATATCATCGACCGCAAAACGCACCGCCCCGAAACCTAAAAAAGTCGAAGTGTCAGCACGAAAAGCCGCCGAAAAAAGTTGCAAAGAGGCAAGGGACGAAAAATAATCGGAATGCATCAAAGAAAAATCCGTTTTATAATCTTCAAAAACAAGCCCCGAAGGATTGTTAAAAACCGATTGCGAACCCGAAAACAGCATAAAATCAGCTCCGCCCATAGAAACTCCACGAGAAAAAACCGCTGTCGAGAGATAATCGTTAGCGTATTTAACTATTTGTGCATCAGCGTTATAGACGTTAAGAAAAATTAAAAACGCTGTTATGTAAAAAAAAAGTTTCATAAAAACCGTTAATAAATTTTTACAAAATTAAAAAAAACACGAACTTTGTCCCAATAAAAACGGCAAAATAAAAAGTTTGAATAAAAAAATGGTCTTATATTTGCTATTAAAAAAGTACAACAAGTATAGAAAAATAGAAAATGTCGAGATTTATAAGTAAATTAAAATTTGTGCCGAGTCTGTTGACCTGTTCAAGCGCATTTTGCGGAATAATGGCAACGGTTTTGGCTTTGGAAGGCGAAAAAAGCCTCGTTTATGCAGCATATTTTATTTTGGCTGCTGCCGTATTCGATTTTAGCGACGGTTTTGCAGCGAGATTGTTGCACGCTGCCTCCGAATTAGGCAAACAACTTGATTCTTTGGCTGATGCAATAAGTTTCGGTGTTGCACCTACTGCCATAATGTATCAACTTTTAAAACAAGCTCTCCATATAAGCGGCAAAATGTTTGATGCTCCTTTTTGGAAAATCGCAGTATTAATGAGTGCAGCTCTGATTGCAGTATTCGCGATTTTAAGGCTTGCAAAATTCAACATCGACCCCGAACAATCGCATAGTTTCAAAGGGTTGGCTTCGCCGGCTTGTGCAATTTTCGTTGCCTCGATAGCTCTGATTGAACCTATGGTTCCTGAAGATTTTTGGATTTTTAAATTGGCGCACGCTATTTGGGAGGTAAATTTCCCCTACAAATTGGAGTTTGCCCTTATCGGACTTGAGGTTTATGTTTGCCGCAATTGGCATTGGCTTTTACCGATGTGCATTTTTATCGCATCAATGATGATTACTAATTTGCCGATGTTTTCGCTCAAACTCAAAAACGTTAAATACAAAGAAAATAAAGTGGTTTTCAACTTCATAATATGTTCGGTAATATTGATTATACTCCTCAAATGGATTGCTATTCCGCTCATTATACTGCTTTATATTTTAATCTCGTTCATACTTTGGTTAGACAGCAGAAAAAAAACGACAAAATAATTTTTTCTTCTTTTTGAAAAAAGTCTTAAACTAAAAAATAAAACGGAGGCGAAAAAAAATCTGCCCCCGTTTTATTTTTTAGTTTTTTTAAATTATTTTTACAGTCCAAAAAATTCAATTTTCCATTATCAAAACATCTAAGTAATTAAAACACGAAAAAACTTAAATGACATGAAAAAAATTGCATTATTAATAACGGCTTTAGTGATTATGAATCTTAGTGCGTGGGCACAAAGAGATACATATTACAACGACGATGAATACGACGGATACGACAATTCCGAGGTCTACAATATCGAAGACGAAGTTTATGACAGCTACGAGGTCAGAATCAAAAGATTTCACCGCCCGAGAGTCAGGACTACAGTCTATTTTGACGGACTTTTTACGATTGCCGCAGCATCTGCTATCATAACGGTTGCCGCAATTCCTGAATATTGGCATCCGCTGTATTATTCGTGGTACAGACCCGTAGTTTATGACCGTTGGCATTACAACTGCGTTCGTCATCATTACTACACTTATTCGTACCGTCCGGGTTATTACAGCTGGCACAGTCCGTATTATCATACGTACACGCATTATTACAACCCGTACCGTTACAGAACGTATCATCACACCCCTTATTATTATCACAACCCTTACAGACCGTATTACGGCTATAACAGATTCCGTTACGATAGGGACAGATATTATTACAATAGGGACAAATACCGCTATGATGATCATCATTATAATCATGGAAATCATTATGACAACAGAAGTCATAATAATGGCAACAATTACAGCAACAGAGGTAATTCTTCACACGGAACAAGCGGTTATCACTCGTCTTCAAACAACCGTAGCAACAGTAATTATTCAAACAGCCGCAGCAACAGTAGTAATTACTCAAACAGCCGCAATTCGGGACATAATAATTCATCGAATTATTCAAACCGCAGCAGTTCCTCTCACGGAAATTCCTCAAGCCACGGCAATTACAATAGTTCAAGCCGGAGTTCTTCTTCGGGTTCAAGCTCTAAAAGTTCAGGCAGCAATTCCCGTTCGTCAGGAAAATCCTCAACTTCAGGAAGCTCATTCAATTCGCACAGATAGTTTTTTTTTCAGTTATAATTTTTGCAATGTTAAAAAGAAGTTTAGTCTTTAGTGCGCTGATTTACTTATCATTAAGTCTTTCAGCGCAAACTAAACCAAGAATTTCAATTCTTGGGGATTCGTATTCAACATTTGAGGATTACATTCCCCAAGGAAATGAAACTTGGTATTTTCAAAAGCTTGACACCAACCGCACCGATGTAAACGATGTTCGGCAAACTTGGTGGTGGCAACTCATTAAAAACGGAGGATTCCTTTTAGAAAAAAATGAATCGTACAGCGGTGCAACAATCTCTTACACCGGCTACAACGATGAAGATTATTCTCCAAGATCGTTCATAACACGCCTTCCAAGGCTCGGAAGTCCCGATATTTTACTAATTTTCGGTAGCACAAACGACAGCTGGGCAGGCGTTAAAACAGGAGATTATTGTTATGAAAATTTTACACGGGGCGATCTTTATTTTTACCGTCCCGCCCTTGCAAAACTTCTAAACGATGCCCTTTGTCGCTATCCCAATGTTAAAATTTATTTCATCATTAACAGCGAGTTACGCAAAGACATCGTAGAATCAACTGAAACAATTTGCAAGCATTACGGTGTAAAATACATTCAACTCAAAAACATCGACAAACATTGGGGACACCCAACAATCAAAGGTATGAAAGCAATTTCAGACCAAGTTTCAGAGATTTTAAAGAAAGATTTGTAAAATACACTACTTCGGATATTCTATCCTTGCGTGATAGATATTCCGAAGTTTTTCTTTAAACAATTCCTTAACCGTATCTATATCCTTGAAAGTCAAGTTCGTATTATCAAACTGTTTGTTCGCAATCTGATTATTAACGATATTTTCAACAAGATTTCCGATGGTTTCGGTGTCGTATTTTTTCAGACTTCGCGAGGCCGCCTCAATGGAATCCGCCATCATAACAACCGCATTTTCCTTGTTGATAGGACGAGGTCCGGGATATGTAAATTTTTCATCGACTTTCTCGTCAGGATGTTCTTTTGTGTACATTATATAAAAATATCCCGCTTTTGAAGTGCCGTGATGCGTTTTTATAAAATCAACAATCTGTGTCGGCAATTGATATTCTTTGGCAATTTTAACACCGTTAATCACGTGATTGATAATAATTTCAGCACTTTTTAGGTAATCGAGTTTGTCATGAGGATTAACACCCGTTATTTGATTCTCGGTAAAATACAGCGGTGAAGATAATTTTCCGATGTCGTGATAAAGCGCACCCGTGCGGGCAAGATGCGGATTGCCGCCGATTTTAAAAATCGCTGCCTCCGCCAAATTAGCAACCTGCATACAATGCTGAAACGTACCCGGAGCCTCTTCCGCCAAACGCCTTAAAAGCGGACGGTTACTATCGGCAAGCTCTATCAAAGTAACATCGCTCAAAAGTCCGAACGTCTTTTCAAAAACGTAAATAAGCGGATACGAAACCAAAAGCAAAATACTATTGACTGCCAAAAAAGCAATGTTTTTCCAATTGATTTCGTCAATAATTCCCGTATGGAAAAGTTGATAACTGATATAAACCGTTGCGTAAATGCCGAAACAAATCACCGATGTTAAAAAAGTTTGACTTCTGCGATTCATCTTTTCGTAACTCATCAAAAGGAAATATCCGGCAATAAACTGCATTATAAAATACTCAAACGGATTGTCCATAATGATAGCCACCGCCACACAAGTCGTAATATGCAAAAACATACCCGTCCTCGTATCAAAAAACGTTTTTATTATAATCGCAAAAAGCAAAAACGGTATAATCCAAGTATTTACCAAACCATATCTTATATTAATACTGATTGATACAATTATAATCGTTATCAGTGATAAAATCAATGCTGAATATTTCGTCTGATAAAAAATCTCCTTTCTGAAAGTCCTTAAAAACATATAAATCAGCATAAAAATCATCACGTAAAAAAGAGCTTGACCGATAAAAATATTTCTATGCCCCGAATTGTTTCCGCTCTGCTCGTAATCCTTGCGCATAGATTCCAAAATCTGAAACTCCTCTTCCGTAACAACCTCACCTTTATAAATAATGCGCTGACCTTTTTGAACAAAACCGCGCGTTAAAGATACCGAATTGAGTTTTTCGGTTATAACTTTTTCCGTTGTTGCGGGGTCGTATTCAAGATTTGAGGTTATCCATTTTGTAGGACTCAAATTAGAAATCATGGAATTCATGTTTCTAAACTCTGACTCCGTCATTTTACCAGCGCCTAAGGTCAAAAAAGAACGGATTTCCCTATTTAGGTAAATATATGCCGTTTTCGTTGTAAAAATCTCATTAACAGGTCGTTGCGTTGTAATTCCTTCACAAATAATACAGACGAATTTTTGATTTTCAGAATCTTGAGAATTAGCTAAATCCTGATCGTTTTCAAAAACACCGTTGTTGTAAATTTGATTCAAAGAGGTGTAAATCAAGTGTTTTAGCTGATGAAAAATATCTCCGCCGTTTTGCGTTACCGGCAAAGTATCGTGATGCGAAGAAAATCCGGCATAAAGCGCACTGAAATCATTCAAAAAAATATTCAAATTCTTCAGTTGAACTTCAATATTCTTGTTAAAATATTTTTTTGCGTTTTTTTGAATTTCATTTTTCTCGTTTTCTAATTCCTGATTGCTTTTATAAATCGAAAAATCAAAAGGTGCAATCAAATTTTCATGTTTCCAAGGACTGCCTTTCTGATACTCGTATTTGAATTTGCTATCTTTAGGAATAGCGTATAATACTATCATACAAGCAATTACATACAATAAGGCACGAAACGCACCCGCCCAAGAAAATCGGTTAGATTTATTTTGAATAAATTTCATCTTTCTTTTTTTTAAAAAAGCAAATATAAAAAAATAATTTAACATTTTATATTGTTTTTTTAAAAAAAATATACAAACTTTGCGAACAAAGAATTTTTAATCGAACAATTATGAAAAAACGACAGTTACAAACATCAGTTTTATTCCTACTCCTTTTTATGACGGCAACAAGTTCCGTTAAGGCGCAAGAAGTCAATATACTCGGTGAAGATGAAGAAAATTGGCAACTCAAAAAAAATGGAACAAAAACTACACTCGAATACAAGGGCGACAAACGCGTGAAAAGTGTAACCGTTCTGCCAGAATTTGTTGATTTGGGAATTGACGGCATTTGGTGGACAACCAAAAACGTCGGTGCAAAAACGCCGTGGGCATACGGCAGTTATTTTGCATGGGGCGAAATCGAAACAAAAACTTCATACTCTTGGGATACTTATTTATACGATAAAAATGACGCCGCAGTTTCGGCTTACGATGCCGCTCGTTATGCCTCAGGCGGAAAATACGAAACTCCATCCCAATCCGATTTTCAAAAACTATACAACGAATGTTATTGGGTGTGGACGGATGATTATTTCGGTAAAGGCGTTGAAGGTTATATCGTATACAAATCGCACGACAAGTCAAAGGACAAACAGCTGACAAACAACAGCGGCGATACTTACTCTTTAATACAGGATACTCATATTTTTCTTCCGGCAGCCGGTTATTATTACAACGACGTGTTATTTGAAGAAAAAACTATCGGTTGGTATTGGACGAACACACTCACAGCCGAACAGTCTGACAGAGCATACAATCTGAAAACCACAAATCCTGACTCTGACGATTCTTATCTTTACAACGGATTTCCGGTCAGAGGCGTTTTGAAAAGTATTTCTCTCAGCCACTCTACAGCCTTAATTTACGTCAATTCCATAAAACGACTTCACGCTAACACCTATCCCGAAGGACAAAGCATAACTTGGAGCACAAGCGATGCAGAAACAGTTTCTGTTAATACAGACGGCATTATTACCGGCGTTAAAGAAGGAACAGCAACTATCACGGCAACCTTAGCCGACGGTCATAACGTTACTTGTGAAGTTACGGTTGAAAACGGTCTGCTCCCCGGCATATTCAGTGTATCTGAAAACAAAAAAGTACAATTCACCAAAGGTAATTTGCAATACAATCATACCAAAGACGATTGGCGGTTTGCAAAAAAGCAGTCCGAGATGTGCCATAAATGGGATGATATAGTCGGAGATTATTACTCAAAATGGATAAACAAATGGACAGACTTTTTTGGTTGGGGAACGTGGCTTGAAGGCGGCGAGCCGACTAACATAAATCAAGTCAGCTCTCAATACACTTGGGACGATTCCAAAAATTCTGTCATCGGTCCCGGGTGGCTGACTCTGAGTCAGGAAGAATGGGATTATCTGATTAACAAACGCACAAATGCTACAAATCTACGGGCATGGAAAGACGGAGGAATGGTCTTTTTGCCAGACAATAGTACAAATAGTTTCAACGAAGATTTGTCAGTATTGGAAGAAGCCGGTGCTGTGTATTTACCCGCCTCCGGTCGCCGTCCGGGTGATAACGGCGAAGTACGTGCAATCGGTAACGGCTACTACTGGTCTTCAACAGCCGTTGATGCTAATAATGCCTACGCCTTTTGGTCGGAATCCAGACCATTCATAGATCCAAAAAATAAAAGAGACCGCTTTCAAGGACATTGTGTCCGCTTAGTGCGCGTTAAACAATAATACAAAATAAAACAAATAATGTAAAAAAATTATAGAATATGAATAAAATACTTAAACTTTTTTTCATAATATTTATCTTAATGCTTTGTTTCTTAAAGGTTAATGCTCAAACCTCAGATGCACAAGAGATTTCGATAAAACAAGATGCCCAAACGCGGGAATGGATTGTCGAAAATTCAGGAGCATCCGATGCTATCGTTATTGTTGATTATTATGACGAGGTAACAATTCCCGAAAAATTATATCTTTATACGGGAGAAGAAATCACCCCCTCGCCCGTAAAAGCAGATGGCGAAGACCTTGAGGAAACTGAATATTCTTACAAAGATAATATAGAAATCGGAGAAGCCGCAGTAAAAGTACTCAACAACGGCGGTGGTACTTTCGATATTAATTTCAGCATCGTTGAAGGTCTTTTCGAGGCTGAATACGGTGCAGAAAGCTCAAAAACAACAAAAAAATTCGCAACTCTTACAGATGCTCTTGACGAAGAAAATTACATTAATGAAACCGGTAGTTATCCAAATGAAGTAACACTGACACAAAAAGGCTCTTACACTGCCGATGACGAATGTGAAATTTCAGGAGATAATATTAATTACTTTGAAATTACGCTTGGAAATACTGACGGCAGTGCAAAATTAGACATAAAAAACACAACCGTTATAATTAGCGGTGATAATGAAAAAACAGACTTAACCGCCGATTTTAAAATAAAAGAAAACGGTAATTTAACCATTAAGGGCGGAAATTATACTACCGATGAAAATTATTGCATTAAAAACGACGGAGGAAAACTAACCGTTTCTGACGGCAGTTTTTCAGGCATGACGGCTGCTATTTATAACACACAAAGCGACAATATTTTAACAGATGGTAATGCGTTTTACGATGAAAACGGGAACATGATGTATTACAAAAAAGACGGAGTAATAATTTTTGAAAAATTTTCAGAAGGAATACTTGTGGATAATGACGCAAAAGCGTTAAAAAAAGTTTTCATAAAGAAAATAAGTCCCATTGTAGAACCAAATCCGGTAATAGCAGGAAAAAATGCAAACATAAAATTAGAGATTCTATACGCCGGAAATGAAACTTTTACTTTTGAAAATCAAGAAGGAATTTTCGTTAATTATAAAAGCGGACAATATTACTTAACAACTTCAAGTAACGTTTCTGAACAAAGTTGCACCATAAAAGCAACAAATGCCGCCACAAAATTTAGGGTTAATGTTATTGACCCGTTTGAAGATTTCTATGATTCCGAAGATTGGAGCAACAAGGACGTTGTATTGACTTACCCCACAAATACTTACAATTGGGAACTAAACACGCCCGATTTTTCGGACGGCACCATTACAGACGAGGGTGAAAACGAAGTAAAATGTCAAATCCTCGACCAAGAGAAAAACATAATTGCACAAACCGACATTTTGGTTAAAATCGACAAAACTCCGCCGGAAGTTTCAGCTAAAGTCAAAAACACTGAAAAATCTTACGATATTCCCTTTGAAGATTACTTAGCCGGAAATTACTTTTTACGTTCGGGATATAACGCTATTGTAGAATCTTCTGACAAATTAAGCGGTGTTTCAGAAATTGAATATTCCTTCGACAAAACGAATTTTATCAACTACGACGACACCCCGATTGAACTTCCAAACGGCAGAAATATGCTTTTTTTAAGAGCAAAAGACTTAGCCGGAAACACTTCGGAAATTTATACGTCTGAATTTTCGGTTTTTCAAGACAGTAAATTTGCGGAAAATTTAGAAAACGAAATCACTTCTGACTCAATTTTTTACTCCTCTGAAAGTATCTCCGACATGAGTTTTAAAATTAATCTCAACGGTAATACTATCGGAATAATAACTGATACGGTAAACAACGTTTTGAATTTCCCCATAACGGATAACAACGTTATAAATATTGGTAAAGAATATCTTGAAACGCTTACACCGGGAGATAACAAACTTTTGGTTCATATCAACCCGCTCGGATTAGCTGAGGCTTGGGATCAAAATCTTAATCCGGCTGACTTTGAATCTCAAATAATGACAATAAACCTTGACGTAGAATTTGTAGTTAAACCCTCAGGTAAATACAATTTTGTTTTGGAAACAGACACAGCCATCAAAGCGTTCTGTCAGAATGATAACGTTTTTATGACCTTTGAATTCGACAAAGCATATTCCATTGCCGATTATGTTTCGATTGAAACCTTAGGCATTGACAAAGAAAATCCTCAAGACGGCATAAAATTTACTGTTCCGCAAGATGCACTTACCGGAGGTAACGAAAAACTCCCGATTACGTTCTTTAAAAACGATTATGAATATCAAGACATAGTAATTTTTCCGGCAGATTATCCTTCCGATAGAAATATTCGCTTGTATGACGATGTTTTGGCTCTTGACAATTCTGATGATCAATTTGTCAGCGATGCTTACAAATGGTACATGGACGGCAAAGAAATTCAAGGCGAAAACAAACAATTCATTGATTTACTGCCGTATCTTAGCAACAAAGAAGAACACTTTTTTTACGCTTCAGTTCTCAATATTGAAGGCGACCGTTTCAGGGTTTGCCCCGATGATGATTTTATCATTACACCAATTTCTAAGAAAAAGGCTGTAAAAATTAAAACATATCCTAATCCGGCTCAAAGCGGTCATGATTTTTATATCAGTCTTGAAAATTTCGCAAAAGAAAGTTTTTCGGAAACTGAAATTTTGATTTTCAACCAACTCGGCAGTTTAACAGAAAGAATTACCGAGGTTCAGAAAGAAAACTCCGTAGTTTTATCGAAAGGTTTTTACAGCGGAGTTGTGGTGTTAAGAGGTCAAAAAGTTTTGAATTTCAAAATTATAGTAGAATAAAAAAAGGATATTTTTGTTGGTTTTATAAAAAAGTTTTAATTTTGTGCCTCAAATTGATTAGAAAAAATGATAAACTTTTTTAAACTTATCGGAAAATTCTTCGTATCGCTTTATATGTGGTACATTATGTTTACCATGGCGTTTATAATATTGGTATCACACATTATAGCGTTATTTTTTATAAAACCGGAAAAAATATGCAGCAACGTAAAAAAAATGCTTCAGTTTATGTTCAAAATCCTTTTCATAAAAGTCGAAGTTGAAATGCCTGAAGATTTCAATTACAATCAGTCATATATCATAATGCCGAATCACATAAGCTTTTTCGACATTCCCGTTGTATGCTCTACGCTGCCAAATTATACGTTCGGAATAGAGGCTGAAAGTCATTTTTCATGGCCGATTTACGGATATTTTATCCGCAAATACGGAACTTTACCCATCAACAGAAAAAATATTTTGAGTTCGTTCCGCACTTTTGAAAAAGCGGCACAAAACATGAAGGAAAAAAATGCGTCCCTTTTGGTTTTTCCCGAAGGACACCGCTCTGAAAACGGTAAAATTCAGCAACTCAAGAAGATACCGTTCAAAATGGCACAAATCGTAAAAGCTCCTATTCTGCCCGTGGGCTTAACAGGTCTTTACGATTTGAGTCCTAAAGGCGGTTTTATCGTAACGCCTAACCGCGTGAAAGTAAAATACGGACGTCCGATTCCCGTTCAAGAGTACGAAAATTTAAAACCTGAGGACATTGCTAAAATTGTCCGTCAAAGGATTATCGAACTCTCGGAAGACGACATCGTGCCGGATGAAGAAAAAAATTAAATCAAACTTTTTTCGTTGTAATTTCAAAAAAAATTATGACAAAAACTTTTCAACTCATATTTTTTTTAACGCTCTTTGCGCTAAAAATTTCGGCGCAAAACTATTACGTTAAAAAACTAACAACCTCCTTTGGTCTTAGTGATAACTGCGTTGTCAGTATCGCTCAAGACAAAGACGGCTGCATTTGGATTGCAACGGAAGAGGGTTTAAACCGTTTTGACGGTAATGAATTTGAGAAATTTTTTAAATCCGAGAGAAATCTTAACTCTCTGAGCGGCAACGAGTTGAATTGCATACTCGACGATCCTACAGATTCCGTACTCTGGATAGCAACTCAAAGAGCCGGTCTTAACGCATACGATTATTCCAAAGGAAAATTCCGTATTTTCAACGCTGACAAAAACTCGCCCGACAGCCTTATTTCCGATGCCGTTACCAAAATCACACCGTCAAAAGACGGAAGTATTTGGATTGCAACTTATTGGTCTGGCGTGGATTATTACGACAAAGAAAATCAAAAATTCATTCATTATAATTCCAATACAATAAAAGACTGGAATCCTGACAATATTTGGACAGTCCTTGAGGGCAGCCATGATGAAATTTTCATCGGATATATCCATCAAGGGCTTGGCATATATAACAGAAAATCAAGAAGTTTCAAACTTTTAAAACATATTGAGGGCGATAATGAATCTATTCCCTCAGATGAGGTTTTGTCGATTTATGAAGATTTTGACCAAAACGTTTGGGTTGGTACTCGGGCAGGACTTGCGCTTTTGAATCGGGAAACGTTAAAATTCACTGATTTCAACGAATTAATAAGTTTAGGAAAAACCGTTTACGATATTAAAATGGCAGAAAACCGCCGTTTATGGGTCGCAATGGAACAGGGCGGAATAGCGATTGCAGATTTTTCCAAACAAATTTCAACTCAAAACATCGAGGTTTTACGCTTAAAAGAAGAATATTCCGACAAAGGACTTTCCGGCAATTCGGTGCGCTGTATCACAACCGACAAAAACGGCAATCTTTGGGCGGGAATTTGGAATGCCGGTCTTAATTTTATAAATCCTAAAGGCAATGTTTTCAGAGGAATTTTTTATTCGCCCAGAGCAGAAAATCCTTTGGACAAAAATACCAAAAACCTCAATTGCAAAAGTATTCTCTCCGTTACGGGCGACAACGAAGGCAGACTCTGGATCGGCACCGACGGTGGAGGAATCAATGTTTTCTCGTTCGGAAAACGCATTGCCGTTTATAATTCCGAAAATTCAGGGCTAAAAAACAATTGTGTTCAGGCCGCATACAAGGATTCTAAAGGAAATCTTTGGTTCGGAACTTTTCATGGCGGAATTGCAGTTTACGATTTCAAGTCCCAAAGCTTTCAACCGCTTGCCGAGGGTATGGATATTAGAGGTTTTTGCGCATACGACGAAAACCATATTATCGTGGCAACAAGTAGCGGCATTCTTTTGGCGGATATTGACAAAAAACAAATCGTCAGCTCTCATAAACTGCCGCAAAACCTTGTCAGAAACGTTTTAAAAGATAGTTACGGAAATATTTGGGCGGGAACTTTCGGGGGCGGACTTTTCATTTTGGACAGAGATTTTTCGGTCATAAAACGCTTTGACACCGACAACGGATTTCCCTCAAACACAGTCAATTACATAAAAGAAGATTCTCAAAAGCGCATCTGGGTTGCAACAGGTGAAGGTTTGGTTTTCTTTGCCGAACATGAAAATTTTGATTTCAAGGTCATCTCCAAAAAAGCCGGTCTTAAAAATGCTCATATCCGTGCAATTTCAGAGGACAGATATTACAATATTTGGGTCAGCACCAATAGCGGAATTTCTTGTTATCTTCCTGAATATAAAAAAGTTAGAAACTATGATTCGCATTACGGCATACCCTCCGGAGAGTTTGCCTCCGGTGCGGTTTTTTACGGCGGTGACGGCGTGATGAATTTCGGCTCAGTAGCCGGTTTGTGCCGTTTTGTCCCAGAGGAAGTCCTCACCGAAAGAAACACCCCACAAGCCAAAATCGCAAAAATAAAAATTTATCTGCCCGGTGATTTGGAAAGCACTGACAGACAAAACGTTAAAATAATTCATAACGCCGGCGGAAAAATCGTCTTAAAACATGACGAAAATAGTTTTGCAATATCGCTTTTTGTTGATAATTACGCACTTAGCAACATCATCGAATATGCTACGATGTTGGAAGGCGCGGAAAAAAACTACTACCGCGTAAACGATGCCGAAAACGTAATTTTCAGAAATCTTTCGCCCGGAAAATACATGTTAAAAATAAAAACACGTTTTATCAGCAAAAATTTTGAAAGCAAAACAACGGATTTAAGGATTATCGTTTTGCCGCCATGGTATCAGACCAAAGCCGCAAATACGTTTTACGTTTTGCTGATATTAGGTGCTATCTTCTTGAGTTTCAAGGCTTACAAACGGAGAGTTAATATCCGCGCCCAACTCAAATCCGAAAAAGAAAACCGCGAAAAACAAGAGGCTCTCAACGAGGAAAAAATGCGTTTTTATACCAACATTGCGCACGAAATCCGCACGCCTTTGAGCCTTATCGTAGGACCTTTGGAAGATTTGGCAACCGATACCAAACTCGAGGAGAATGTCAGAAAAAAACTTAAACTCATAAATCAAAGCAGTCAAAAACTTCTCAAACTTGCTAACAACCTTTTGGATTTGCGCAAAACAGAAACCCGAAACAAAAAACTTTATATCACGCAAGGCATTTTAAATCAAGTAATTGAACAAGAGACTTTGAAATACAAAGAACTCAATCGCAACAAAGATTTAGAAATAATTTATGAATGTGAAGAAAACGATTTTGAAATGTTTTTCGACAGACAATGTATTATTACGATTTTGGGCAATTTGATAAGTAACTCACTGAAATACACCGAAAAAGGTTTCATCAAAGTATCACTTTCCAAAAGAGGAAATTATGCCGTTATCAGCGTTAAAGATACAGGTTACGGCATTTCCAAAGAGGCGTTGCCGAAAATTTTTGACCGTTATTATCAGGAGCAGGGCACACATCAAGCCTCTGGTACGGGTATCGGACTCTCACTCGTGAAAAATTTAATAGAACTTCATCAAGGCAAAGTTGAAGTTTCAAGCGTTTTGGGCATAGGAACTGAATTTTTGGTTTCAATACCACTCGAAGGCAAATACGAAACCTCTGATAATGAGGAACTTCAAGAAATCATAAAAGATAAAAACCTTGAAGAAAACAACAAACTCGACTCTCAAGAAACAGAATCTTCCAAACCCGTAGTCTTGTCTGTTGAGGACAATACCGACATTCAGGAATACATCAGAATTTCGCTTTCGCAGAAATATACTATTATAACGGCTCACAACGGCAAATTAGGAATCCAAGCAGCGTTAGAAAAAATTCCCGACATTATCGTTTCGGACATTATGATGCCCGTAAAAAACGGAATCGAACTTTGCAAAGCCATTAAAAACGATATTCGTACAAGCCACATTCCCGTCATACTTTTAACGGCAAAAGATACGCTCGAAGACAAAACAGAAGGGTACGATGCTGGTGCTGATAGTTATCTTACAAAACCTTTCAGCGCAACACTTTTGGCAAGCCGTATAGAAAATCTTTTGGAAAAGAAACACCGTCTTAAAGAATTTTTCTCGGCAAAAACGCCAGTAGAACCCGTTAAAAAGGCAGAGGCAACATTAAAAAACCAAAAAGAAGAAATCATAAAAAGCCTTAACCCCTTAGATGCGGAATTTATAGAAAAAACCGACAAAATCATTTCGGAAAACATCGAAAACCCTGATTTCTCGGTTACAATGCTTTGCGAAAAAAATTTCATGTCCACAAGTTCGCTTTATAGAAAATTAAAAGCACTGACAGGAATAAGCCCGAACGAATACATCAGAAAAATTAAAATGCAAACCGCAGGAAAACTTTTATCCGAGGGACGGTATTCTATTGCAGAGGTCGCTTTCAAAGTCGGAATCAGAACGGAAGATTATTTCCGTCAATGCTTTAAAGACGAATTCGGAGTAGTCCCGAGCGAATTTTTAAAAGAGATTTCGCAATAAATATTTTTTTTCATTAATTTTAATTTTTGTTAATCCTGCAACATTTAGAGTTTTTTTACGTCAAAAATAGTAAATTTGCAATTAAAAATTTTTTCAATACACAAAAGAACTAACATGAAAAGAATTATATTTAGCATAATACTTTTAATCTCTTGTTTTTCAGGCTTTTCACAAGAAAATTTAGGCCCAATCAAATGGCTGACATTTCAAGAAGCAGAAAAACTTGATTCCACAGAAAACCGCCCTTTCTTAATTGATGTTTACACCGATTGGTGTGGCTGGTGCAAAAGAATGATGGCAACTACCTTTCAGCACAAACAATTAGCTGAATACATAAACAGTAATTTCTATTGCATAAGATTTAATGCCGAAACCGAAGACACAATTAAATTTTTAGGTAAAACTTGGACCTCTGACGGAAGAAACAACCGTCTTGCCGTCCATCTGTTAAACGGGCAAATGTCTTATCCGACAATAGTTTACATGGACAAAAAAAAGAACGTTTACCCTGTTCCCGGATACAGAGATGTCAAAAATATCGAACCGCTTTTGGTATATTTCGCAGAAGAACTCACCGACAATATCAACCCGGACGAGTTTGAACTCCTCTACATGCTGAAATATCCCGAACATTACAAAGACAATCTCGCTAAAATTAAAAACGCTAAAAACGATACTTTAGGAAAAATTCAGTGGAAAAGCTTTCAAGAGATTACTGAATTGTCAAAAGAAAATCCCAAACCGATTCTTATTGACGTTTATATTGATGACAAATACCGCGGATACGTTCCCTACTGGTCGATGAACGCCTCTATTCACGAAGGAGTCGTTTTAAAAGACAAAAAACTCTGCGATTATATCAACGAAAATTATTATCCCGTAAGATTTGAGGCTACAACTTTAGATACAATTTATTGGTTTGACCCGCTAAAAGAACACCCGTTCGTTTCATTAGGCGAAAATATGCCAAACCAATTCACAAATGCCTTAATGCATGATAATTACAAATTCCCGGCAATGTTTTTCTTCGATAAAAAACGCAACTATTTATCGAAAATAAACGATTTTTTCTCCCCGGAATTTTTACTCATAGTCTCTAAATTTTACGCAACAGAAGCATACAAAACCCAAAATTTTGAAGCTTTTTATAGGAAAAACGCAAACAATTGACACAATTGACAATTGACAATTAACAATTGACAATTGACAATTCATAATTGACAATTAATAATTCATAATTCAGATAAAGTGGAAAAAGATTTTTTGTTCGGAAAAACGTTAGCAGAACTGCAAGAAACGGTTTTAGAATTAGGATTACCCAAATTTACAGCCAAACAATTAGCCGACTGGCTTTACAAAAAAAATATCACAGAGATTGACCAAATGACCAACCTCTCCAAAAAAGCAAGAGCATTGTTGGAAGAAAAATTCATTGTCGGTCTAACAGCTCCCGTAAAAGAAACCGTTTCTAAAGACGGCACAAAAAAATATCTTTTTTCTTCAGGCGAAAACCGTTTCGTAGAGGCGGCTTACATTCCCGACAAAGACCGCGCAACTCTCTGTCTCTCATGTCAAACGGGTTGCAAAATGGGTTGCAAATTCTGTAACACCGGCTTACAAGGATTTGCCGGCAATCTCAACGTCAATCAAATCCTCAATCAAATAAAATCTCTGCCCGAAAAAGACAATCTCACAAATCTCGTTTTTATGGGCATGGGCGAGCCGATGGACAATTTACAAAACATCATGAAAGCCCTCGAAATCTTAACCTCCGATTACGGTTTTGCAATGTCGCCGCACAGAATCACCCTCTCTACGGTAGGCATAATGCCCGCATTAAAAGAATTTTTGGACAAAACCGATGTACATTTAGCCGTTTCTGTTCATAACCCGTTCTCTAAAGAAAGAGCAGAAATAATGCCTATCGAAAAAGCTCAACCTTTAGAAAGAGCATTAATGGAAATCGAAAAACACGACTTCCGCCACCAAAGACGTTTTTCGGCGGAATATATTATGATTCAGGGTTTTAACGATACTCCGACTCACGCCCGCAAATTAGCGGAAATCCTAAAAAACATTCCCTCAAGAGTAAATCTTATCCGCTATCACGAACACCCCGGAAGCGATTTCAAATCATCCTCCGAAATCAGAATCCGTGAGTTTCAGGAAATTTTGAACTCAAAAAATATTATCACAACCGTAAGAGCCTCAAGAGGAGAAGATATTTTTGCCGCTTGCGGACTACTGAGCACCAAAGAAATGAAAAAATAAAAAAATCAAAAAAAAACTTAACAAATACAATACTTTATATAAAAAAATTGTTATCTTTGTATTGACAATATAAAAAGCACGAAGAACATGAAAAAAATTTTAACAGCTGCATTGTTGAGCGTGTTTTTGGGAACTCAAGTAAATGCCCAAAATGAAAAATGGTTTGATGATAAAGGAAAAATTCTTCCGCAATATCTTGATGATAAAGGACTTTTAGCGGACGAATTTTTGCCTGATGCATACGAATTTACGTCAATAGAACAGGCTTTGGCTACGCCTGAAAGAGTTATTAAACTAAACCTTGCGGAAAAAGGTCTTACGGAAATTCCTCCGGAGGTATTCCATTTTCCAAATCTCCAAATTCTTGACCTTTGGGAAAATATGATTACGGAAGTACCCAAAGGAATTTCTCAACTGACAAACCTTCAGTATTTGGCTCTCAACAACAACAAAATCAGCAAGATTTCTCCTCAAATCGGAGAACTGAAAAACCTTTTGATGTTGGATTTGGAACAAAACGAACTCACAAGTCTGCCGGAAGAAATTTCTGAATTGGAAAATCTTGCCGACCTTGTTTTGGGCGAAAACAAACTTACTGCCCTACCCAAAAATATCGGAAAAATAACCACGCTGACCAACCTTTCGGCTCCGAATAATCAAATCAAAACGCTGCCCGAAAGTATCGGTGGTTTTATGATGCTCCAAAGTTTGGATATCTCTGACAACCAAATCGAAAAACTGCCTTCATCGGTAAGCGGCCTTCAGACGTTGATGATTTTTGACCTTCACAACAACAATTTGAAAGAACTTCCGGAGGATATTTGCAAGTTAGCTCAACTGCCTTATCTTAATGTCAGAGGCAACAATCTTACAACTTTGCCAAAAAATATCGGAAAAATGAATTTCCTTCAAATGTTGGATTTGAGCAAAAACCATATCGCAATCCTGCCAGCCTCTATCGGCGAACTCAAGATGATTCAGGATTTGGACGTATCAGAAAACGAACTTACAAATCTGCCTAAATCTTTAGGAAGTTTGTTTTTTATGTCAAAACTGAATTTGGCTGACAACAAAATCTCAAAATTTCCCGAAGTAGGACAATTAATCAACCTCAAAGAACTCGTTCTTGACGGTAACAATTTTGAGGCTTTGCCGGCTACGGTTACTAAAATCAGCGGTTTGGAAAAACTTTCTGCCGCTACCAACAATTTGAAAAACTTGCCGGAAGATTTCGGCAAACTGCTTAAACTTCAGAGCCTTAACCTTAGTTACAACGATATTGACCAAATTCCGCAATCATTCTCAAAACTTGAGAATTTAACAGAATTGAACTTAGCAAAAAATAAACTTTCCGGTTTTCCCGATATTATGAAAACCTCTAAATTTTTGTCGGTTTTGGACTTATCGTTAAATGAGATAAATGACGGCGAAAAAGAAAAAATAAAAGCCGCTTATCCGTTTGCAAAACTCTAAAAAAAAGAAAAAAAATGAAAATACGTACCGGATTCGGTTATGACGTTCACCGCCTTCAAGAAGGACTTCCCTTTTGGTTAGGCGGCATCAAAATAGATCATTATAAAGGTGCAGTCGGACATTCTGATGCCGACTGCCTTATTCATGCAATATGCGATGCACTGCTCGGTGCCGCTAACAAAAGGGATATCGGTTATTGGTTTCCCGATACTTCAGAAGAATTCAAAGGCATTGATTCCAAAATTTTATTACAAAAAACCTGTGATATAATCCGTCAGGCAGGTTATGAAATCTCTAACATCGATTCCACGATATGCCTTCAAAAACCTAAAATTAAGGATTATATACCTAAAATGCAGGAAATACTTACCAAAACTGCTCAAGTGGACGGGGATTGTATCAGCATAAAAGCCACAACCGAAGAAAAACTCGGTTTTACCGGCACTGAAGACGGTATCGCTTGTTATGCCGTATGCCTGATTTTTAAGAAAGACTGATTTAAAGAAAAAAAAGTCTTAAAAAAAACGCTTTAAGGCATGAATTATGCTGTAAAAAAAGTGGATTAAAAAATCTGCTTATTTGAAATGGGATTGACAAAACATAATATTTGCACTTTGCTGTTGGTGCTGTGCTGTTCGTTGTTTTCGTATGCCGAGAATACGGACTCTAAACAGTTGGACAGCTTGGATGCTAAGTTGCAAAAAAACTACGAATTAGGAGTTAAAGGTAAAGAAAACCTTGAAATTTTACGCAAATTGTATGATTTGACAAAAATTTCAGAGCCTTATTTGGCTTTGGAATATGCAGGTCAGGCGATGCAGTTTGCAGTATCAGAATTCAGCAAATCCGTTCAAGCGGAATGGGCTGAGGCCATTGCCGACATCTATTTTGAACAAAAAGTCTACTATCTGGCAATGGAAGATTATTTCCAAGCCTATTCACTCTATTTGACCGACGGCGAATCTGAAAGATCAGCATACGCCTTGCTAAAATACGGCGATACGTATTTTATTCAAAACGTGGAAGACGTGGCAATGAGCAATTACACAAAAGCTGACAGTATTTTTATGGTCTGCTCTTGCATGGAAGGGCATGCCGCTGCTATGGACAGAATCGGTCAGGTAGAACTCAACCGCTATCAATACGACAAAGCATTAGCTTTCTTTAATGATGCCTTGACTATAAGTCAAAACATTAAAAATCAGAAACTTGTGGCGGAAACTTACCGTTACATGGCTTCCGTTTACGATCAAAACGAAGACTACGAAAACGAAGAAAAATATCTTAACAACGCCGTAACAAAATATCGTCTTGCCGGTGATAAATACGAAATGGCAAAAACGTATTATATGCTCGGTGAAATGCACCTCAAAAACGAGGATTACAACGAAGCGTTTATAATGTTTATGCGCTCTTACAATATTTTTCAGAATTTCGGAAATATAACTTACGTTGCCTCTGTAAACAACAAATTAGGTCGCATAAGTTATATCAAAGACGATCTTCGCAATGCCGAGAAAAAAGCATTGGAGGCTCTTGAGGCTGCCGATCAAAATCAATGGCTGAAAGAAAAAACCGAAGCCTTGCTCCTACTTGCCGATATCAACAACAAAAAAGGCAAAATAGAAAGCGCATACGATTATCTTTCACGCTTTACTATTGCTAACGACTCTTTGTACGAGGCAAAAAAAGCTGAAAGTTTTTCGGAGCTTCAAGTTTCAATCACTACGAAAGACAAGGAAAAAGAACTCGCAATTTACGAACAAACATTGCAGAAAAACAAAATCATTACCTCTATTATAATCGCAGTAGCTGCGTTAATAGTATTGTTTATGATTTACGTTTTTCTAAACTCAAGAAAAATCAAAAAAGTAAACAACCTTCTTACTACCAAAAACGAGGAAATCAATTCGCAAAAAGACGAAATCTTACGTCAAAAAGAAATTGTGGATGAGTTTAACGCCGAAATCCGCCTCAGAAACCATGAAATTGAGGAAATTAATCAATCAATTACCTCATCAATCAACTATGCGGCAAGGATTCAGAAAGCATCGCTGCCGCACATAGATTTCATTAAAAAGCATTTTTCTGACGGATACGTATATTTTCACCCAAAAGAAATTGTCAGCGGTGATTTTTATTGGTTTTCGGAAGTTAAAACACAACGCCCGCCGTCGCTTTTCCGCAGAAAAGATGCCGACGAGGACGAAAGCAACAAACTTATCGTAGCAATCATCGACTGTACGGGACACGGTGTCCCCGGTGCATTTATGAGTATGTTAGGCGATGCGTTCTTAAATCAAATCGTTAATCTTCAG
The DNA here is from genome assembly GCA_017412115.1 of Bacteroidales bacterium. Lineage (GTDB taxonomy): Bacteria > Bacteroidota > Bacteroidia > Bacteroidales > UBA3824 > UBA3824. The sequence goes on from JAFPYR010000098.1 coordinate 138,327, forward strand.
AAAATTACAGAGCCGGATTTGATTCTCAACGAATTGCATAAACTCGTAAGGTCTACGCTTCAGCAAGAAACCACTGAAAACAACGACGGTATGGATGCCGCTATTTGCGTTATCGACAAAGCCGCTAAAAAATTAGCCTTTGCCGGTGCTAAAAATCCGCTTATCATAGTTCAAAACGATAAAGTTGAAAAAGTAAACGGCGATATAAAATCTATCGGCGGAATACAGAAAGAAGACCAAAGAGTTTTCACAAAACACGAAATAGATATTTCGATTCCGACCACTTTCTATATCTATTCTGACGGCTACCAAGACCAATTCGGCGGCAAAGAAGGCAGAAAACTCATGGCTAAACCTTTCCGTGATTTGCTGACCTCAAAATATAACGCCCCGTTTGAAGAACAAGAAAAAATGCTTTTTGATTTCTTCAACAAATGGCGTGAAGAAAGGGTTCAAATGGACGATACAACTGTTATCGGCATTAAGATTTGGTAGAAAAATACTTGCAAACCGCTGTAAGCCCGCATTCAGGGCATAGCGGTTTTCTTGCTTTACAAACATAACGACCGTGAAGAATAAGCCAATGATGCGCCCGTGTTAAAACATCTTTTTCAAAACCCTGTTCCAATTGTTTCTCGGCTTGAAGCGGTGTTTTGGCGTTTTGTGTCAATCCCAAACGAGCTGAAACCCTAAAAACATGAGTATCTACGGGCATAACTTTAGCACCGAAAAGCACTGAGGCCACAACATTAGCGGTTTTAGGACCAACACCGGGAAGTTTTTGCAAGTCATCAACCGTTTTAGGCACTTGACCATGAAAATCCTCTATCAACATTTTCGCTATGCCCAAAACGTCTTTCGTCTTGGAATTGGGATACGAAATAGATTTTAAATACGGGAAAATCGTCTCAAAATCAGCATTATAAACCGATTGAGCATCGGGAAAATCCTTAAAAAAAATTTTTGTAACCTGATTAACCCTTTTGTCAGTACACTGCGCGGAAAGCCTAACAGCAACAAGCAGTTGAAAAGGCGTATCAAATTTCAACTCCGTTTCCGCAACCGGCATTTTTATAGAAAAATAATCCGTTACAGTTTTATAAAGCTTATTCATAGTTTTTTTGTTTTTTAACAAAGGTAACAAAAAAAATAAAACGAACAAAATTTTTAACCGCTACACTTTTTAGTCGGACTTTTTGGAAATGTCAATTTTAAGGCGTATATTTGCAGTGATAAAAAACCCAAAAAACAAAACACCATGATAAGATATGTCTTAGAAGAACTTTACGAATGGAAAAATAAACCGAATAGAAATAAAATACTTTTATGAACTCCTACCCAAGCAACCTGTCATAGCTGCCGGCTCACTATTAGGAATAGCAACTCACCAAAACGATAGTTTCCCGGTCGGAAAAGTAGACTTTGTAAATGTTTATCCGCTATCGTTTTGGGAATTTTTAGAGGCCGTAGGAAAAGGTCAATTCGTAAATGTCATCAAACAACAAAATTGGCAAATGCTTTCGCCGTTTGAAACCCAATTAAAAGATTTACTACGCCTATATTTTTTCATAGGCGGAATGCCGGAAGTCGTAAAATGTTTTCCCTATTGAAGTAAAAGCCGAAGAAAATTTACAAGCAAAAAGTTTAAAAATTTTTGTCCAAAAAAATCAGGGACTTCACGGCATAAGATTTTCAATGTCGCCATATAGAGAACAAGAATGGCTGACAAATTATCCGCTATATGCCGTAAATTGTTTTCAAAACTTATAAAATTTTCCGCCTACTATATTAATTTATTGTTATTTTTACACTCATCTTTCACCCCTTACATATCATTCAAAATACCATAACAAACCGTTCAAGAACGATTTATATGGGCATTTTGAATGATATATTGTGGATAATGTTAAGTTTTTGCATATATATTTGCGACATAAAAAAAGAATCGTTTTTTTTAAAAAATCACACAAAATATGAGAAAAACACTTTTTAATCCTAAAACATTTATTGCCGCCCTTATGCTCTCGGGCGCAATAATTGCGGGTTGCGGCGACGACGAAAAAAGTTTCTCTGCCGTAGACAATCAAAACCCAACAATCTCTCTTGAAAACGAAACTATTCACTGGGAGTTTGCAAAAGAGTTCAGAATAAAAGCTAAAATTGACGATGCTGACGGTATCAAAACAATCAACCTCAAAAATTCTGATTTGTTTCTGAACAATACTATCAACATCTTAAAACTTAAAGGCTCTGACTGCAAAAGTTATGACCTTGATTACAAATTCACTGCTCCCGATACGCTTAAAAGCGAATCGTTCCCTATCGTGATTACTGTTGAAGACTTGGTCGGAAATGTTTCTTCGGCTACTTTCACCGCTAATATGGACGGTGATTTCACGAATCCGAAATTCACATCAGAGCCCGGCGACATTATCAACGTTATCATGCCGTCGTTCAATCTGAAATTTGCTGTTTCAGACAACAATGTAATTAAGAGAATCACGGTAAAATTCCCCGACTTGAATATTGATGAGGAAATATCAAACGATACCAAAGAATATGAATACAAAAAACGTATCGAACTCGGTTCAGAAGACCGCGATTACGAAGGTGTTATTGCTGCATACGACGCTTTTGACAACAAAGTGGAAAAAGGAATCACAATCTCGAAAGGCGGACTCAAGGACTACGAAAGAATGTATCTCAGCGACGTAAAGAATGAAGCTGACCTGACGACAGACGTCTGCGGAGTTCCAATGCTTGTTAACCATTCCGGCGAATTTGAATACACGGCTTTTTACTACAACGAAACAGCCGGAACTGAAATCCGCTTTATTCCGCAAAAAAACTCGTTTGAGCCTATTTGCTTTGGTTTGAACCCGTCAAACAATAAAATTCTGACCCCGGATCCGGACGAAGCGCAACCGATTGTTCTTGACGAAGAGGGTGTTTATTACAAGATAGTTTTCAATACAAAGCAATACACTTATACCACCAGCACTTACACCCTCGAAGAGGCGATTGATCCGTTGCCGCACGAATTGGGTAAACAAGAATGGAATCATTGGGAGAAAGGACATTGGGATTCTGAAAATGGAGTATGGATTGACGATGGAGACGAGAAAATAACATGGGATGTTTTCAGAATAGGTGCGATGACAAACCATCCTGAAGATATTAAGGAAGGATATGAATTTCAGTACAATCCCAAAAATAAACATATTATCCAGATTCTTGGTTTGGAACTTGAAGCTGGTTCTTTCAATTTCCATCCTCACATCATACACACAAATGAATGGTGGGATTATGCAAGCTGGAAACCTGAAATGGCAACTAAAAAAGATCCTGAAATTTGGGTGTGGAATGGGAAATATACAAAACCGGGTTATAATAATGCGACCACTTCTTATAACAACAATGTAGAAGTAGAAAATCCAGGAGGTCATGCGGAACTTACAATTCCTAAGACAGGTAAATATGATATTATTTTCGATATTCACTTGGGGCGTATGAAAATTATTCCTTCTGTATCTAAATAAAAAATTATTGTTTGAATAAATAACGATATAAAGATATGAAAAAAATATTATCATTATTAACGTTAATGTTGATTACCACTTGCCTTTTTGCGCAAAATATCACATTAACCGGTAAAGTAAAGGACAAAAACGGTGAAATCCTTATTGGTGCCGTCGTTTTGGAAAAAGGCACAACTAACGGTACTATAACCGACGTTGATGGTAATTATATGATTATCATTCCCGCAGATGCCGTTGTAGAATGTTCTATGCTGGGTTTTAGAACAGAATCCATAAAAATCGGTGAAGGTATGACCAAACTCGATTTCATACTTCAAGATGATACAAAAGACTTAGAAGAGGTTGTTGTTATCGGTTATGGTACAGCAAAAAAATCCGATTTAACATCAAGTATTTCGTCGGTTTCGGCTGAAGATGTAACATCTTTTAATTCCGGCAATGCGATGAACGCTTTACAATCAAAAGTAAACGGCGTACAAATCACTTCAACCGGTCAGCCGGGAGCAACACCGAGGGTTATTATCCGCGGTGTAACCACCGTAAACGGTTCAAATCCACTTTACGTTGTAGACGGTATGCCCGTTGGCGACAACATCAACTTCCTTAACCCCGAAGACATCGAGTCAATGGAAGTCTTGAAAGACGCTTCGGCTTCGGCTATTTACGGTACAAGAGCTTCAAACGGCGTTGTACTTATTACGACTAAAAAAGGTAAAAAAGGTCAGGTTCAGTTTCAATTCAGTTCGTCTTTGGGTTTAAGCGTTATCGGCGATCCCGGTATGGCAAAAGCCTCTGAATACGAGAAAGTTTACAAAACCCGTTACACCAACGACAATCAAGTCTCGCCATACAAAGGCATTAACAACATCACAGATGCGGAAGGCACTGATTGGTGGAATGAAACAGTTGAAAAATACGCCATAACCCAAAACTACAATATCGGATTTCAAGGCGGAACAGACAATATGATATATTCTGGCTCTTTCGGTTATTACCGCTCCAATTCGCACTACAACTACGGATACTGGGAAAAATTTACTGGCAGACTCAATGTTGAATACAATTTCTTTAGCGATCATCTTAAAATCGGTACGGAATTCTCTCCGAAACTCGAGCGTTGGGACGATACTCCTGATTTGATGAGAGCGGCAATGACAATGGATCCAACGACTTCTATTTTTCGCTCGGACTATCAGGAAATTAGCAACGAATACTCTTGGTATTCACGCTCCAACAACAATAGTGAATGGAATCCTGTGGCAAGTCTCAAACGCATGAGCGCACACTCCGATGAATATGGTCTTCTAATGAGTCCCTACATCAATATCGAAATTATAAAAGGACTCTCTGTCCGTTCTCAATTTGGAGACAATGCAAGATTCAGAATAACAAATAATTTTGAACCGTCGTTTTTTATTGACGCAAAAGAGTCAAGAGACGTAAATCTGGCTACAAGAAATAGCAAGATGTGGAATGATTGGAACTGGACAAACACTTTGAATTATCAAAATATATTTGCAGAAAGACACAGTCTGAACTTGATGGCAGGTTATACAATGGAGAAATTCGCATATTATTGGCTTACCGGCAGCCGTGATAACATACCTTCAAACAACGAAAGCTTGCGTTATGTTACAGCTGGAACAGGCAAAGAAAATGCCGACGGTTCAGATGAATTTTCAACTCTCGTATCATACCTCGGACGTGTAATGTACAACTTTGACTCTCGCTACTATTTAACCGCAAGTGTACGTTTTGACGGTTCATCTAAATTCATGGAAGGCAACAAATATGCGACATTTCCGGCGGTAAGTGCGGCATGGAGAATTTCGGGAGAAGAGTTTATGAAATCTCAGAAAATATTCACTAATTTGAAACTACGTTTGGGTTGGGGTAAAGTCGGTAACCAGTCTATCAGCAACGATGCATATCTATCAAAAGTAGGTCCTACATACTACGTGGTAAACGGCGAGGTTGTAACTGGTTCTTTAATAAGCTCCACTGCAAACCCCCAAATTCGATGGGAAAAAGTTGAAGATTATAATATCGGCTTGGATATGGGATTCTTGAAAGACCGTTTGAATGTTATTATGGAACTCTACAAGAAGAAAACTCACGATATGCTGTTGGAAGAATCCCACATTTTGCTTGCCGGACTTCCAAATTGGGACGGCAGAATCTGGACAAACATCGGAAGTATGGAAGCAAACGGCTGGGAGCTTTCCGTAAAATGGAATGATCAGGTAAAAAAAGATTTCTCTTATGAAGTAGGAGTAAATCTCTCTGGTGTTAAGAACATAGCGAAAGACCTTGGTATTTCCGCTCCGATAGAGAGACATGATTTTGGCGGCAGTTTCATCATCCGCAACGAATCTGATGCTGAAATTTCGAGATTCTTCGGATACAAATGTATCGGAATATTCCAGAATTGGGAAGATGTTACTTCTTATGCTAACGAACACGGAGAACTGTTGCAGCCGAAAGCCATGCCGGGTGATTTAATTTTTGAGGACATAAACAATGACGGTGTTATTGATGTAAACGACAGAACATTCATTGGCAACGCTTTTCCTAAACTTTATATGGGCATCAATCTCGGATTAAACTATAAAAATTGGGATTTTGCAATGAATTTTTACGGAACATTCGGTAATGATATTTTCAACAAGACCAGAGGCTATTATTCAGGCGTTTCAGGTCAGAACGTATGGGCAGGAACATACGACAAAGCTTGGAGTCATGAGGGTCAGGACACAGATATTCCCAGACTCTCATACAACGATGCCAACAAAAACTACAGCACTGTCAGCGACTGGTTTATTGAGAACGGCTCGTATTTGCGCTGCAAACAAATCCAACTCGGCTACACTTTCCAGTTTGATTATGAAAAAACAAAAATTAACAATTTAAGATTGTCGGTTTCGGCTCAGAATCCTTTTACAATTACGAAATACAGCGGTTTTGATCCTGAAACGGCTGCAACCGGATCTGTTACCGAAAGTGGTATCGACAATGTTGCATATCCGAATACAAAAATTTTCTTATTCGGCGTTAATTTAAACTTTTAATTAATGAACAATTGTTTTAAAAACAAAGCGATTATGAAAAAATTATTAAAATACGGCATAATAGCAACTTTTGCACTAAGCGGTTGCGCTGATGATTTCTTAACGCAAGAAGTGAAAGGAACTCAGATAGAAGACAATTATTTTAACAACGAGGAAGAATGTTTAAAACAAATTTACGGTTGTTATGAGGCATTGGACTTTGATAGTTGGTGGCAGATATACAATACATACGTTCTTGCTGATATATGCACTGATGACAGTTGGATGAATAATACCGGTCAGGACAATTCTGGTTATTATGACCTCGCCACATATCAGGGAAAAACAGACAACAACACTATTCTTAATTTTTGGCGCTCCCGCTATCAAGGTATCCGCCGCTGTAATATTGTTTTGGGATTTGTTCCTAACGTTACAAGTATCAGCGAGGAAAAGAAAAACAGAATAATTGCGGAAGCTAAATTTTTAAGAGCCTATCAATATTTTGAACTTGCAAGAAATTTTGGTGGTTTGCCTTTGATTTTAAGTAAGGAAATTGTAGACGACGCAAAGAATGTAAAACGCTCTACTTTGGATGAAACATACAGTCAAATTGAAAAAGACTTTTTGGAAGCAAGCGAGTATCTGCCTCTTAGGAGTCAGACCATAGCTTCAAAAGAGCTTGGACGGGCAACCAAAGGTGCTGCATTGGGTATGCTGGCAAAGACTTATCTATATCACGAAAAATACAATGACGCAGAAAAGTATTTAGACGAAGTCATAAACAGCGGAGAATACAACCTGCTTGAAAATTTTGAAAATGTTTGGAGCATAGATTACAACAATAGTGAGGAAAGTCTTTTTGAAATTCAAAATTCAGCAGACGAAGCACATAACACTGGTGAAATGATATCTGTTGTAACCGGTTCAAGGGATGATTTAACTAATGGTTGGGCATGGAGCGGACCTACTTCCGATTTGGAAAACGCATTTGATTCGGAAGGGGATAAAATCAGAAAATACTGCACAATCATAAAAAACGGGGCTGTATCTGTTCCTGGAGAAGATGATAAGAGTGTTTACTATAGGGACAAAGATGACGATGAAAAACTTACCGGTTTTTTAATCGGAGTAAAGGACCACAAATGCGGACGCATAAACGCAAAGCTTTATATACCGATGGGAAAACGTAACACATCTTATTACGGAGAGGGTTATATTGGCTTGAATTACAGACTTTTGCGTTATGCAGACGTACTTTTGATGGCTGCCGAAGTAAAAAATCAGTTAGGCAAAGATGATGAGGCTCAAAAATATTTGAATCAGGTTCGCTCAAGAGTGGAACTTGATGCTGTTACTTCGACCGGTAACGAACTAAAAAAAGCTATCCGCAAAGAACGCCGTCTTGAACTTGCTATGGAAGGTAACCGTCTTTATGACATCCGCCGCTGGACAGACGACAATGGCAAAAAAGTGGCTTGCAACTTGTTCGGACCTAACGGTTCTTGGGTGATATACAACACACAAATTTCAACAGACGAGTATGAAACTAATAACTTATTAGAACCACAGGACGAAGGCATCAATTTCAACGAGAACAGAGATTTGCTGTTCCCAATTCCGAATATAGAAATTGAACGCTCAAACGGCGTATTAGAACAAAATCCGGGATATTAAAATAATTGACGATTGATAATTGACAATTATCAATCGTCAATTGTCAATTACAATTTAAAAAAGCAAAAGATATGAAAAAATTATCATTAATATTATTGGCAGCAATGACAGTATCGGGCATGGTAGCTTGCGACCGCGAAGAAATAACGCCCAATGATTCGAATACAGCATTAACACCAGAGGCACTTGCAGCACGCAATAACCAGAAAACCAACGAAACTGGAGACAATAACAACGGTTCTGGCGAGGAAAAAAAAGAATGGAAAATTGTTAATAGCTCTGACGAGCGTTCTGATGATGAAATTTCTGTTAAAATCAATGCAGGAACAGTTTATCAGACGATCGAAGGTTTCGGTGCATCAGATTGTTGGTTGGGCGAATATGTCGGCAAGAATTACACCGGCAAGGAGAAAATTGCAAAACTGCTTTTCTCTCAGGATACTTTGGCAAACGGAGCGTTGGAAGGTATAGGTCTTTCGATGTGGAGGGTGAACCTCGGAGCGGGCAGCGCAGAACAGAAAGAACCCATGTTTGAAACCGCAAAAATGGCGGAATGTTATCTCAAAGACGACGGTAAAACATACGATTGGACAAAATGCAAAGGTCAGCAGTTTTTTATGACCGAGGCTAAAAAATACGGCGTTGAAAAAATGCTGTTGTTTTCCAATTCACCGCTTTATTTTTGGACTAAAAACGGCAAAACATATTCTGAAAGCGGCAAAAATTCAAATCTCGAATCTGATAATTATGAAAAATTTGCCGAATATATGGCTGAGGTTTCAAAACATTTTAACGAAGCCGGAATTCCTATTGATTACATTTCGCCAGTAAACGAGCCTCAATATAGTTGGAATATTGATAAAGACCATAAAGACAGAAATCAGGAAGGCTGCGGCTGGCAAAATTCAGAGGTTGCAACCCTGATTAATCTTCTTAACGACAAACTCGGAGATCAAAAAACTAAAATTGTGATTCCTGAGGCTGCAAAATGGTCTGCAACATACTCATCTTCCTCTGTTGCGGGATGTAATGACGGTACTTTGAATCAGATTTCTGAATTTTTCGGCAACGGCGACAATTCCTTAAAGAATTTGACCCACGTTCATAAAGTTGTCGGCGTGCATTCGTATTGGGAAGACAAAGGCTGGACAGAACTTGAATCTTACCGCAAAACTGCATACAACGCAGCAGATGCAGCCGGCATCGGACTTTGGCAGACCGAATGGTCTTTGCTTGGAGATTATGGCGTAATTGACGAATATCCGGGTTTGGACGATGCAAAATACATTGACAACGCACTTTATTTGTCAAGAGTTATTTATTCTGATTTGGTTTGGGCTAACGTTTCGTCTTGGAGTTACTGGACTGTTTTCGGTCAGGAGCGTTGGAGTCAGAAAAACAGATTTTATCTTATAAAAGTCGGTAGTAATGTTTCTGATAACGTAGATCTTAACGATGAGGACGTATCCACAGGCGGTAACTGGGCTGACAACGTAAATCTTTATGTTCTTGGTAATTACAGCCGTTTTATCCGTCCGGGTTACAAACGTGTTGATATGACCTGCGGCAACGATAAATCGTTCTTCGGTTCAGCTTTCTTATCAGGCGACGGCAATACGCTTGTTATGGTTTACACTAACTTGACAGACTCAAAAGTCAGGATTAAACCTCAAATCAGCGGTTTTGAAGGTAACACGAAATTCTTGCGTTTCGTAACTGACGAGACAAAGAAACTTGAGCGTACCAACATGAGCGACGGAAATATGGTAATTCCGGCAAAATCTGTAACTACAGTGGTTTATTGCAAATAATAATTATTTTTTTTCACCACGGAAAACACGAAAAAAGAACTTATTTTTTTTAGTGATTTCCGTGGTTATATTATAATTAAATCTATGAAAAAATACTTCTTAATATTATCATTATTATTGAGCGGTTGTGCGGAAAAATTCACACAAGAGGCTTTTATCGATGAAGAAAAAACGTTTCAAACGATAGACGGTTTCGGAGCATCGGATGCTTGGACTATCCGCTATTCGCTGAAATGGCCTGAAAAAACTATAAACAAAGCCGCAGAATGGCTGTTTTCGAGTGAAACTTTTCAAGACGGCTCGCCCAAAGGTATTGCGTTAAGCATTTGGCGTTTCAACCTCGGCACAGGTAGTGCTTATCAAGAAGATAAAGCTGAAATTAAGGAGTTTACACGGACAGAATGTTTTTTGATGCCGGACGGAAATTGGGATTTTTCACGTCAAAGACCTCAAGTAAAATTCATGAAAAAAGCCAATGAATACGGCGTAAAAACATTTGTTGCGTTTTTGAACTCACCGCCTGTATATTTCACACAAAACGGTCTTGCAACCAACACGGGAAGAGGGGGTAATTTTAATCTCAAAGCTGATTGTTACGACAAATATGCTGATTATATGGCGAAGGCTGTCAAGGGGTTGAAAGAAATACATAAAATAGACATCTCATATATTTGTCCCGTCAATGAGCCTGACGGACATTGGAATTGGCAAGGACCGAAACAAGAAGGTACACCAGCCACAAATGCCGAAATTGCAAAAATAACCCGTGCCTTGGACGAGGCATTAACAAGAGAAAATCTCGAAACAAAAATTCTCGTTAATGAATCCTCAGATTACCGTGCCATGGTCGGCGTTCATCAAACAAATCCAGACAGGGGATATGCCATTCAAACACTTTTCAATGCAGATTCCTCGTCAAACGTCTGCGGCTTGCAACACGTAGAAAACATGATTGCCGGCCACGGTTATTGGACAAACACACCTTTGGATTTTATGAAAACAATGCGTGAGAATTTGCGCGATACTCTTGAAAAATTTGCTGTAAAATTTTGGATGACAGAGCAATGCGTCATGGGCAACGACGAGGAAATAGGCGGCGGACACGGTTTTGATACAACCATGACAACGGCGTTGTATGTTTCAAGATGGATTCATCACGATTTGGTATATGCTAACGCTTCATCATGGCAGTGGTGGCGTGCCGTGGGCGAAGACTACAAAGACGGTCTTTTGGAAGACTTTTTGGAAGAGACCTATCAATCGGGAAAAATTTTTGACAGCCGTTTGCTTTGGGTTTTAGGCAATTACAGCCGTTTTGTAAGACCGGGCGCAAAGAGGATTTTCTCAAAACTATCCACAGAAGAAACTCCCGAAGGTTTGATGATGTCATCATTCAAAAACACTGACGGTAGCGTAGTTTCGGTTATTATCAACTATTCCAACCAAGATGAAGCGGTTAAATTTCCGAAACAATTATCAGCTGTTTATCTGACAAACGACACTCCCGGCAACAAACTCAAACGCCAAATTGACGTTAAAACAGTTGCCACAGTCCCCGCTAAAAGCGTGGTTACAGTGGTGTATTAATAATTTTTGTTCCCTTTAAAAAAAGGGAACCGGAAAACTTTTATATTCGGCTCGCCATGCTCGCCGGATGTCAGCACCGTACGGTAAGAGCAACCGCGCTGAAAGCGCGAATATAAAAGTTTTTTGGTTCTTTTTTTCAAAAAAGAACGCCCCCGCGGCGAGCGGCAAAAAAAAACTAAAACGATATGATAAAAAAAATACTATTATTATTCTTCGCAGCATTGTTATTAGCAAGTTGCAGCGAGAAAAAGCCTAAGACAGGCACTTTTGAGGTGGGCGACAAGACGTTTGTGCTCAACGGCAAACCGTTCCTTGTTAAAGCCGCCGAAATACATTATTCCCGTATTCCGAAAGAGTATTGGGAAAACCGCATTCAACTCTGTAAAGCGTTGGGTATGAACACGTTGTGCATTTACATTTTTTGGAATTACCATGAAATGGAAGAAGGCAAATTTGATTTTTCAGGCAATAAGGACATTGCTGAATTTTGCCGTCTTGCACAGAAAAACGGAATGTATATCATTGTCCGCCCCGGGCCATACGTTTGCGCTGAATGGGAAATGGGCGGTCTTCCGTGGTGGCTGCTCAAAAACGACAGCATAAAATTACGCACTCTTGATGCCGATTATATGAACCACGTTGAAAAATTCATGGCTCAAGTCGGCAAACAATTATCTGATTTACAGATTACAAAGGGCGGAAATATCATAATGGTTCAAGTTGAAAACGAGTACGGAAGTTATTCTACCGATAAACCCTACGTTTCGGCAATCCGCGACATCGTAAGGAAATCGGGGTTCAACGAAGTGCCTTTGTTTCAATGCGATTGGAGCAGCAATTTTACGAACAACGCTCTTGATGACCTACTTTGGACGGTTAATTTCGGCACGGGCAGCGATATTGATGCGCAGTTCAAGAAACTCAAAGAGTTAAGACCGAATACGCCGCTTATGTGCAGTGAATTTTGGAGCGGTTGGTTCGATCATTGGGGACGTCCGCACGAGACACGCCCCGCCGATGTTATGGTCAGCGGTCTTGAAGAAATGCTGAGCAAAAATATTTCGTTCAGTCTTTACATGACACACGGCGGCACGACGTTCGGTTTTTGGGGCGGTGCTAACAATCCGGCTTACAGTGCAATGTGTTCGTCTTACGATTATGACGCGCCGATTTCAGAAAACGGTCAGGTAACGCCGAAATATACGCTTTTGAGGGATATGATGAAAAAATATCTTCAAGAGGGTGAAGTTTTGGCGGAAATTCCTCAACAGATAAAAGCCGTAAAAGTTCCTGAATTTCAGCTAACGGAGCAGGCGGAGGTTTTTGAAAATCTTCCCGCCGCTATTGAAAGCAGGGACATCAAACCTATGGAAAAATTCAATCAAGGTTGGGGTTCGATTCTTTACCGCAAAAAACTTGAAAACGACGTTAAAAAAGGTTCAGAAATCAAAATTACAGAGGTTCACGATTATGCTTTGGTTTTTGCTGACGGAGAAAAAATCGCCGAACTCGACCGCCGCAAAGGTGAATTTTCGTTCGTTTTGAATAAAAAATTGAAAAAAGGCTGCGTTCTTGATATTTACATTGAGGCTTTGGGACGTGTTAATTTTGACAAATCCATTCACGACCGCAAAGGCATTACCGAATCGGTAACTGTCAGCGGCACGGAGTTGAAAAATTGGCAAGTTTTCTTATTGCCGTTGGATTACGATTTCGCGCTCAACAAAAAATATTCAGAGGCTAAAACCACAAACAAACCGGCTTATTACAAAGGTGAATTTACTTTGGAAAAAGCCGAAGACACGTTTTTGGATTTTTCTACATGGGGAAAAGGTTTTGTTTGGGTCAATGGCCATGCCTTGGGCAGAATTTGGGAAATTGGTCCTCAACAAACGCTTTATATGCCGGGTTGTTGGTTGAAAGTAGGCAAAAACGAAATTGTTGTTCTTGACATTTTAGGCGCAAAAGAAACGAAAGTTCAAGGTCTTGACAAACCGATTTTGGATATGCTCCGTGTGAGCGTACCGCAGACGCACCGCAAAGACGGCGAAAAACTTGATTTAACGAAAGAAAAACCTGTGTTTACGGGTTCTTTACAAAACATTGCATCTCCGCAAGTAATTGATTTAGAAAAGCCTTTAACGGGACGTTATCTTTGCATTGAGGCTTTGAACAATTTCTCTGGCGATAATATCACCTCGTTTGCGGAGTTGGACGCTTTTGACAAAAAGGGCAAACTCATCAACCGCAAAGATTGGAAAGTGGTTTATGCCGACAGCGAGGAGACCCGTTCGGGCGAATATACGGCGGACAAACTTTACGACCTTCAAGAATCAACGTATTGGCAAACAGTTGATAATGTAGCGTTTCCTCATGCAGTGGTCATCGACCTCGGCAAAAAAGAAACGTTGAAGTCAATCCGCATAATCCCGCGTCAAGAAAAAGGAAATCCCGGACTGATAAAAGATTTTAGGATTTTTATTAAAGATACAGAATTTAAGAAATAAGATTTTTTTTAAAGAATGAAAACGGACGGGAAAGTTTTTTACCGTCCGTTTTTTTTATTTAAGACCATAATGTAATTCAAAATTTTTTATATAATTTTGTAAAAAAATTACATTAAAAGAGAATGAAAAATTTTTATCAAAAACGTGCCGAGTTTTATACTCAAGAATACGAAAAATACAAAATCAAAGAGCGTAACACTAATATTTTCAGAGGTTTAACATTTCTTATCGGAACTTCACTTGCTATTATTGCCGCAAATTTTTCTTTACCGCTGATGTTCGGAATTATTCTGATTTCATTGGTTGTTTTCCTTAGTTTCGTTCAAAAAAATGCCCGTTTCCATGATGAAAAAATTTTTAATTTTCAGATGGCTCAAATCAATAAAAACGAAATTAAGGCGTTGGACAACGATAATTCAGCGTTCAAAGACGGCAAAGAATTTTTGGACAAAGGACATAAATTCAGTTTCGATTTGGATATTTTCGGCGACAAATCTATTTTCCAAAAAGTAAACCGCAGTGCAACAAAACTCGGTTATGAATTTTTAGCGGAAAAATTTATCAACCCCGAAAAAAACATTTCAAAGATTCTTGAAACCCAAAAAAACTCACAACTATTTGAAAAAGAAGTTGATGCACGTCAAAAATTTATCGTTTACGGCCAAATTTTCGACCACGAAATCACCAAAGAAAACATCAAAAATTTATCAGAAGAGGAGTATTTTTTTACGAAAACTCCGCTTTACAAAATTCTTTCTTTCATTCTGATTCCGTCTACAATTATAACAATTTTGCTTGCCTCATACGATTTTTTAAGTCCGTACATTCCGCTTGCATTATTTTTGGTGCAACAGTCAATCGTAATGCTCAACAATAAAAAAACAAAAAAATTCAGCAGCAAAATCGAAGATAATACACAAGCGTTGAAAAAATATTTCCACCTCTTTGAAACCGTTGAAAAAATTGACGCCGTCCCCGAAAAATTTTCAGAAATCAAAGACAAAAAAATCTCGTTGGCAATGAAATCATTAGCCAACATTGCTCAAAAATACGAACAACGTCATAATTTTATATTCGCAATTTTCGGTCAAGGCATATTTCTTTATGACATTTTGATGAATTTAAAATTTGAAAAATGGCAAAAACAATATTCAAAAGAGGTTTCAAGATGGTTTGAAATTATAACAGAATACGACTTTTTGTTCTCTTTAGCAAATTTAAAATTCAACAATCCCGACTGGTGTCTTCCTATTCCAAGCGAAGAGAAATACGTTTTGGAGGCCAAAAACGCCGGTCATCCGTTAATCAAAAACGAAAAATGCGTCAGAAACGATATTCATTTTTCCACTTGCAATTATCTTATAATCCTAACCGGTGCTAACATGGCAGGCAAAAGTACCTATCTTAGAACCATAGGCACCAACTTGATTTTAAGTCAGTTAGGAGCGGTTGTCTGCGCTGAAAGTTTCAAATTTTCGCCCGTAGAACTTTTTACAAGTATCCGTAACAACGATTCTGTTCAAGAGAATCAATCTTATTTTTTCGCAGAATTAAAACGCCTCGAACAAATAATTCAAAGACTTCAATCGGGCGAAACGTTGTTTATTATCATTGACGAAATGTTAAGAGGAACTAACTCGAAGGATAAACACGAAGGCAGCGAAAAATTCGTAAAAAAACTTCTCAATTATTCGTGTTACGGCATTTTTGCAACCCACGACATCGGAATCGGAAAACTCAAAGACGTTTATCCGAAAAACGTTGCGGCAAAATGTTTTGAAATTTCGTTTCAAGGCGACGACCTTATTTTCGATTACAAACTCAAAGACGGAATTTCTCAAAACCTCAACGCATCGTATCTGATGAAAAAAATGAAGATTATCGACTAATCAACACTTGAGGGCGAAATGCCGAAATGTTTGGTAAAACATCTCGTAAAATATTTCGGGTCGTTGAAACCGACCTCGTAAGCGATTTCAGAAATATTCATATTGCGTGTGATTTTGTTTTTGATGATTAAATCATGCGCAATTTTCAAACGGTAATTTCTGATAAACTGACCCGCCGTTTGTTTGGTCAAAGCCTGCATTTTTTTGTTCAACATCGTCTTGGAAACCATCATTGCCTCGGCTAATTCCGAAATATCAAACTCCGAATCTTTATAGTTTTCTTTGATGATTTTCAAGGCTTTATCAATAAATTTCTTGTCAGAGGAATCCTCCGGAATATTTAGACTCTCAATATCCATATCCGATTTAAAACGCTGCTGATATTTCCGGCGGTTTTCTACAAGCGTCAAAATTTTGGCTTTCAAAATTGCCTCGTCAAAAGGCTTGATAATATAATCATCAACGCCGGAGCGGAAACTCTCAAGTTGTGAATCCCTCGAGGTTTTAGCCGTCAAAATTATAATCGGAATGTGCGAAATGTTAATATCCGCCTTCACTGCCTCTGCTAATTGTTTTCCGTCCATCTCGGGCATCATCAAATCCGAAAGTATTAAATCAACAGTATGATTTTTAAGCACTTGCAAAGCGTTTTTACCGTCAGAGGCCTCCACAACGGCATACGTATCGCTAAGAATAGAACGGATATATTTGCGCATTTCAACATTGTCCTCAACCACCAAAACACACAAACGGTATGATGAATCCTCCGGAATTTGATCGTCAATTGAATCGTCATATTCGTTAACGGAAATGCCTTCGATAATGCTGCTGACAGGGGCTGCCTCTTGAGTTTCAACATTTACCAAAGGTATTTTCATTCTAAAAGACGCGCCGTTTTTATGATTGTTTTTCGCAAAAATATCACCGCCCAAAAGATTTGCCAAACGTTTGCAGACATAAAGTCCGATACCCGTACCCTGCTGATTAACGGAATAGTTATCGTTTTGATTTTTAGACTGATAAAACGAATTAAAGATTTTTTCAATATCGTCTTTAACAATTCCTTTTCCCGTATCGGAAACACAAATATAAACTATATCAGGCTCTTTTAAAACCGCCGCATAAACGCTGATTTTGCCGCCCTCGGGAGTAAATTTCAAAGCGTTGCCGATAAGATTTGTCAAAATCTTGGTCATCGCCTCGCGGTCAAACATAATGTACGGATTTCCAAAACGTGAATAACTTAGGATACTAACCTTTCTCTCTTCGGCTAACGCTCTAAAAGGCAGAATTATATCCTCAAGAAAAGTTAGGAAATTGCCCGGTTTTAAGAAAATAGGCATATTGCCCGATTCTACTTTGCGAAAATCCATCAACTGATTGACAAGAGACAAAAGATGTTTGGAATTGTTGTTCACAAAATTCAGTTGTTCAATGACTTTCGGATTTGTTGAAAGTTTGAGCGCCCGCTCAATCGGACCGATTATCAAAGTTAAAGGCGTTCTAAACTCGTGAGTTATGTTGGTGAAAAATGCAAGTTTATCAACAGTAAGTTCTTGAATTTTTTCCGTCATTTTTTCCATTTGATTTTTTTGACGAGAAATTTCTTCGTTTTGACGGAAAAGAATTTCGTTTTGGCGTGAAAGTTCTTCGGATTTGTTTTCAAGAGCCGAAGTCCGTTGATTAACTTTTTCTTCAAGGATTTCTTTTTGATGTTTGAGGCTACGTATTCTCCAATGAATCAGCGTATTAACAACAAACAAAGCAAAAGCAGCCACCAAAAGTATAAACCACCAACGTTTATAAAAATAACTCGAAACATGAATTTTTAATTCCTTGGGAACTGAAAAACTATTTGCCCCCCAAGCGGTACGAACTTTCAAAACATAATTTCCCGAAGGCAAATTCGTATAAAGCGCCGAACGCGAATTTCTTGAAAGAAGATTCCAATCCTCGTCGTAACCCTCTAATTTATACTGATATACCACAGCCCAAGGCGCATGATAATTGAAAGTCGAAAAATCGAATTTTACAGTTGTGTTACTCTCGTGAAGATTGATTTCTTCGGCTGAAATAATGTCTGTGTCCAAAATTGAGGTTTCGCCGGGATAAATATCATGACCGTCAACAGAAAGATTTGTAATAAAAACTTTACTGCTTCCCTGCGTGTTGGAATACCGTTTAGAATCTATTTCCACAAGACCATGCATTGCACCGAAATACATTTTTCCTAACTCCTCAGACGAAAAACATCCGTTCCAAAAGAATTGGTTATCACAAAGACCTTCTTGTTCGTAATAATTCATAATACGTTCTGTTTCAGGCGAATAACAATTTATTCCGTTGCTTGTTGCCACCCAAATGCAATGCGAAAAATCCTCCGCTAACTGCGAGACAATATCATGCGAGAGTCCGTTGTCGGTAGTGATAAAAGTATATTTTTCACCGTTATATTTAACTAAACCGTAGCCGTTGATTCCCAAATAAATCTGACCCGAAGAATGACACAAAATAAAAGTAATTTTGTTGAGAAAATCGGTTTCGTGTTTATTGCGTTCCGGCATCTGAAAAGTATATTTTATTCCACTTTTTACGGTGTTTAAATCCACTGTTAAAAAGCCCGCCGAAGTGCCTAAATAAAGCATTCCGTTTTTGGCGACAGCAGCACCGAGACAGCCGCCGATTCTTTCCGTTAACGCCCTCGGCAAGGGTTCGGAAAACGTATTAGTGTTATAATCGTAAAAATAAATTCCTGCCGTAGAACCTACCCAAAAGCCGTTATTTATAGTGTCTTTGATTGCAACGCCCACAAAATGAATATTAACGCCGCTCCTTGGCGCACCCTCCAAAGTTTCGGGATTAACAGTTAAAATTCCGCGTTTCAATTTCTTGTCAAAAACTGTCAGACCGCCGCCCCAAGTGCCTAAAAGCAGTTTGTCGTCGTCGATTTCAGAAATATAACTTACTGAATTATGGCTCAAACCGTTACGCGTTGTAAAATTTTGAAATCCCGGTTTGTCTTTCTCCTTGAGGCTCAGTCCGCCCTCTATTTGTCCGACCCAAAGATTGCCGAAAGAATCAACATAAACCGAATTTATCGCACCCGAAGGCAGTGAAGTTTTGTCAGAAACCGAATTTTGATAATTTTTAATATCAATAAGCGGACGAATCATCATATTAACACCGCCGCACTCAGTTCCAATCCAAAGGAGTTTGTCATCACAAAGTATGGTATTAACAAAATCGTTATTCAATGATTTATAATCATTTTCTTCGGAAGATTGCAAAATATGACGAAAATCATCCGTCATGGAATCATAAAAATTAAGCCCCTTTAAAGTAGATACAACGAGTCGCCCTTTGTTGTTGATTTTAAGGTCAGAAATCAAATTCTGAGAAAGAGATTTTTCGTTGTTTTCGTCGTGAAGATAGATTTTTAAGGTTTCGCTAATAGGATTAAACCTTACTAAACCGTTGTCAGTACCAATCCAAAGTTCGTTTTCTTTTTCTATCATGCACTTAATATCGTTACACTCCAATTTCAAAAGGTTGGAATACGGTATAGCGATAAGTTCGCATTTGTCGGTCTGAATAATTTTGCAAACCACATTATTAATTCCGGCTAACATCTGCCCCTCAAACTCGTACATTGCAGCAATCTGCGAGGTAATTCTTTTTTCAGAACGTAACGTACTGATTCTCGAGATGTTACCATCGTTATCAAATTCAAATTTCGTTATGGAATTGAGCGAGGAAGCCCAAATGCTGCCTTGAGAATCTTTCACAAGTTTTATCGTAAGATTTGAAAAAATTCCCGAAACGTCCTCATTTTCTTTCAATATCGGACTTTTTTCATAATTTGAAAGATTCATTATATCAATACCGCTTTCAGAGCTTATCCAAAGGCGGTTAAAATTGTCTTCAACAACTTTTTTTACGAAATTGCTTTTCAGAGGATATTTACTGCGACTGTTAAAATGCATAAAATCATAACCGTCATATCTTAAAAGTCCGCCTCCGACGGTTGCAAACCATACAAAACCTTTGCTGTCCTTGTAAATATCATCTACAAAATTATTTGTAAGACCGTTATTAACAGTTATGTAAGAAAACAAATATTTAGCGGCAAAATCATCTTTGGTTTGAGCGCAAATATTTGTTTTAAAGGATATTAAAAATATAATCAGTAATAAAGGATTTTTTTTCATTGCTAAAACTTTATAAGGCAAATATAATGATTTTAATTGAGGAAAACAAATTTTTTTCATATCGCATTGTTTTCGGAAAATTCGCTGACACGTATGCCGAAAACGGTAATATCATCGGTTTGTTTGCGAGTGCCACGCCATGAAGACAAAGTATTTTCCAAATCAGATTTTTGAAGCGAAATATCATGTCTTGAAATTCGGGTCAAAAGTTCGGTAAAATCTTTTTGAGAATATTTTCTGTTTTCAGCAATACCGAACTGATCCGCATAACCGTCGGAAGATAAATATACCATATCGTTTTTACAGAGCGTAAACTCCTGATTTTCAAAACTGTTCTGAATCGGATAAAGTCCTATCGGACATCGTGTAGGTTTCAATGTTATCAACTTGCCAGACCTACATATAAAAAGCGGAATATTAGCACCCGAATACACTAATTTGTCGGACTGAAAATTCTTGAAAATCATACAAATATCCAAACCGTCCCTTAAAATCAAGGAATTGCTCAAGGTTGCAATAATTCTTTTTCTAAGCTCCTCCAACACATCTTTCGGAGTGTAAGTGCGGTATGTTACACCGAAAATATCATTCAACAAACTTATCGCCAAAACGCTCATCAACGCTCCCGGAATACCATGTCCCGTACAGTCACCGACCGCACAAACCAAACCGTTTGCCGTTGTGCAGACGTAAATAAAATCACCGCCCACAACATCCCTCGGACTATACAAAATAAAACTATTAGGAATATAATTTGAAATAGTTTCAAACGAGGATTTGAGCAACGCCTCTTGAATACGTTTTGCATAATTTAGGCTCTCCGTAATGCCGCGGTGATTGGCCTCAATGACATTCTTCTGAACTTTGGTCTGCTCCAAAGAATTCATAAGGTCTTGAGTTAAAGTATTTAACTGCTGCTCGTGAAGTTTTCTCTCCGTAATGTTGCGGCAAATACCTTCAAAACCGGCAAATTTCCCCTCATTGTCGGTATAAGCCGTAATCGAAGCCTCGCAATAAATATTTTTGCCATTGCGGTTGCGCATCTTGAAAGCATAATTTTTAACACGTCTTGAATGTGCCAAATCCGGCCAATTAATGTCGGTATCAATCACGTCAAAGACTTTTTTGCCGACAATTTCATTAGAAGAATTAACACCGATAAAATCGCACAAGGCAGGATTAACTTTCAAAATCCTACCCGCCATATCCGTCCTAATATATGCGTCGCTGAAATTAGTTAAAGTGTTTTCAAACTGATTGTTGTTGTCCTTGAGAATTTGCTCGTAAAGTTTCCTACTGCTAATATCAACCATAAAACCGATGATTCCCAACGTTTTACCGTTATCAGAGAAGGGCACTTGCGATACGGAATACCATTTACCGTTGTCATTAACACTGCGGATAAAAATCTCCTGATTAATATAACTTACTCCAGTTTTCAAGATGTCCCAATCCTGTTTTACCATGAGGTCGAACTGAGAATCAAGCGGAATTTCTTCGGCTCTGCGTCCCGTGATTTTGTCTAATGTTACACCCAAACCATCGGTAAACATCGTGTTAGCCAAAATAAAACGGTTGGAAACATCTTTCATAAAAATCTTTGCAGGCATGGTCTCAAGCAAAGTTCTCATCTGAGAAAGAGTATTTTTTAAGCGGCGTTCGCTTTTGAGAGCCTCCGTTACATCGCGGCTCACGCCCAAAAAATCCAAATGTCCGTAAGGGTCGATTATCGTTGAAACAACCGATTCCAACTCCTTGACTTCTCCATTTTTACAAATCGTTAAACACTTAAATCTATGATTTACGGTTTCGATATTCTCCTTTGAAATCCTTGCCGCACGCTGCAAAATTCTTTCCGTAGAATCCTCAGAAAGAATATCGCGAAGATTCATTTTCAAAAATTCCGTCTGAGTATAACCGAGTTGCTGCGAAACGGCTTTGCTGACATAATTTATATCCAAAGTTGTTGCATCAACCTTCCAAATCATATCGGCGGTATTTTCGGCAATCATACGGTATTTACTTTCGGAATCGGAAAGACGTTTCAAAATCGTTCTGTGTTCGGAAATATCCCTTGTAATGGCAATTATTTCGCTGTGTCCGGCAGTATTGTTTTGAGATAATGTTATCGCTAATTCTATATCAAGATAACTATGGTCGTAACATTTTATCTTACAATCAAAACGCAAATTGTTTTGAAGTGTCAAAAAGTCGTCGTTTTTTGACATCTTTTGCGAGAAAAAATGTCTGATTTTATGATAAGAAACCTCGTCAAACAAATCCGATAACGACATTTTCATAACCTCGGCTTGCGTAAAGCCCAAAAGATTTTTAACGGCGGGACTTACAAAAACGATTTTCTTGAGTTTATAATCATAAATCCAAATAACGTCGCTGCAATTTTCAACGATAACAGAATATTTTCTGTTGATTTCCCTTAACTCGTCCTCATAATAGTTTTTCTGTCCTGCATCTTCAAAAACGGCAGTATAACCCGTTACAAAACCGTTATTTTTTATAGGCGAAAACGTAGAGCTAAGTTTCAAAAGCGAATTATCCTTTCTAATACAATACAAAATGCCTTTCCAAGCCGTTCCTGAGGAAAGTCTGCGCCAAAAGTCATAATTAAAAATTGAGGCTCCCGTTTCGTTCACAAACAAAGTAGGCTGATTTTCAATAAGTTCTTCTTTGGAATAACCCGAAGCGTTTTCAAAACTGCGGTTCGTAAAAGTGATTTTCCCAAGAGGATCAGTCATTATAATTCCGGCATAATTCTGAGAAACAGCCTCATAAAACGGTTTCAAATCCTTGTCAGAAATTTCATTCGTAACTACTTGAAGCGTAGGCAGTTTGTCGGATTTTAGATCGTTATCTTTTAAGTCATCACCCTTAACGGAATTAGCTTTGCAAATTATTGAACCCGTAATAAAGAAAATCACCAATCCAAAAACAAAAAATATGATGTAAACTTTGTAGATAATACCTAAAACATGATTGTAATTCTTTGAAAATTCGTAACTTACATAACCGAAAGTTTGTTTTTCGGGAGATAAAAGAGCAAATTTGTAAAGATAATCATCGAAACAGAAATTCAACGTATCCTGGCCCATCAATAGTTTGTAACCCTGACCATCGGCAACATTAACACATTCTACTGCAACAAAATAGCCATAATCCACGGGTTGCGTTTTGTCGGTTTTTCTAAGCCTTGCCACCATAATAAGATAAACAGAGCCGTCAACCACACTATAATATTTTATAATATTGTGATAATAAAGTTCTCTGATAAATTTTCCCGCATCAGAAACCAAAACAGAATCCAAATTCGCATTCTCATAATTAGAAAACACAACCTCCCCTACTCTATTCATCAAAGCAACCCCCGAAAGATTATAATCATTAACCACAGAATAAACGTTTTGCTCCGCCCAAAGCGTATCATGAGTCTCTATAAGGTCGATTATTTCATCATAAGAAGAATAATCGTAAACAATATCCTCTACCCTTTTCTCATGATTCAATATTGTATAAATCAAATTAGACCGTTCCGTTTCGGCAGCGTATGTCTTGATGACTTCCGTCAGCCACACAAAAAAGAACGATAAAAGCGAAAATATTAATATTCCGACCAATATGATTCTTACTTTTTTCATCTTATTAAAAAAAGTCATAAAATATTTTCGGTAAAGATATAAATTTTTTAAATAAAAATACTAACTTTGCGCAATAATTTTTTAAGGATTTTTTTAAAATGATGACTTCAAAAGAAATACGCAAAGCCTTTTTGGATTTTTTTGCGAACAAAGACCATAAAATAGTGCCTTCTGCACCGATGGTCGTAAAAAATGACCCGACTTTGATGTTTACAAATGCGGGAATGAATCAGTTTAAAGATATTTTCTTGGGAAACGAACCCGCAAAATATAAACGTGTTGCCGATTCCCAAAAATGTTTAAGGGTTTCAGGAAAACACAACGACCTCGAAGAAGTCGGACACGACACCTACCATCACACTATGTTTGAAATGTTAGGTAACTGGTCGTTCGGAGATTATTTCAAAAAAGAAATTATTGATTGGGCTTGGGAATTTTTGACCGAAGTCGTTAAATTGGACAAAAACAGACTTTACGCCACCGTTTTTGAAGGCGCACAAGACGAAAACCTTTCACCCGACGAGGAGGCTAAATCATATTGGCTCAAACATTTACCCGCAGAACGCGTTATCATGGGCAACAAACATGACAACTTCTGGGAAATGGGCGCAACAGGTCCCTGCGGTCCTTGCAGCGAAATTCATATCGACCTGCGCAGCGAAGAAGAACGCAAAAAAGTTCCCGGCGTAGAACTCGTAAATCAATCTCACCCACAAGTTATCGAAATTTGGAACTTGGTTTTCATGCAGTTCAACCGCAAGGCTGACGGTAAACTTGAACCTCTACCCGCAAAACACGTTGATACAGGTATGGGATTTGAACGCCTTTGCATGGCTCTTCAAGGTAAACAATCAAATTACGATACGGATATTTTCCAACCCGTAATTCAGGAAATTGCACGTCTGACCGGCGTAAAATACGGCTCGTCTGAAGAAACCGACGTTGCCTCAAGAGTTATTGCCGATCATATCCGCGCTATCTCGTTCGCTATTGCCGACGGTCAGCTCCCATCTAATGCAAAAGCAGGTTATGTAATCCGCAGAATTTTAAGACGCGCTGTTCGTTATGCTTACACATTCTTAAATCAGAGCGAACCGTTTATGTACAAACTTTTGCCGGTTTTCATCTCCGTTATGGGAGAGGCTTATCCCGAATTGGTGGCTCAAAAAGATATTATCGAAAAAGTAATGATTGAGGAAGAAACCTCATTCTTGCGCACTTTGGAAACAGGTATAAAACTTCTTGACAAGGTTGTAAACAAAGCTAAAAGCGAAAACAAAACCGAAATTGACGGCAAAACCGTTTTTGAACTTTATGACACTTACGGTTTCCCGCTCGATTTAACGGAACTTATCCTCAAAGAAAAGAACCTGACTCACAATCAAAAAGAATTCGAAGCCGAACTTTCAAAACAAAAAGAACGTTCGCGTCAAGATGCAAAAATAGATTCTTCAGACTGGGTTGAAATCAATAGTTTTTCAACCGAAGACTTCACGGGTTACGACAACACAGAAGAAGAGGTTAAAATCTGGCGTTACCGCAAAGTTGAAGCTAAAGGCAAAACTTATTATCAATTAGTTTTCAACAAGACTCCGTTCTACGGCGAAATGGGCGGTCAAGTCGGCGACCAAGGTTATTTGGAATTCTCCGGCGAAAAAACTTATATCACTGACACTCAGAAAGAAAACGGATTATCAATCCACATCGTAAAAGAATTACCAAAGGATTTAAACGTTACTTTCAAAGCCGTTGTAAACCAAGAAAAACGCGCCGCTTCGGAGGCTAACCACACGGCAACTCACCTCTTGGACGAAGCTTTAAGAACGATACTCGGCACTCACGTTGAACAAAAAGGTTCTTTAGTTTGTCCCGATTATTTAAGATTCGACTTCTCACATTTTTCAAAACTCTCTGACGAAGAAATCGAAACCGTAGAAAAATTCGTAAACGAAAAAATCCGTCAGGCAATCGATTTGGAAGAATACCGCGATATGCCTATCGACGAGGCTAAAGCCAAAGGCGCTATCGCTCTTTTCGGCGAAAAATACGGAGATAAAGTACGTGTCGTAAAATTCGGCTCGTCAGTAGAACTTTGCGGCGGTTGCCACGCTCAAAACACAGGAAAAATCGGATTTTTCAAAATCATAACCGAAACCGCTATCGCCTCCGGCGTGCGCAGAATCGAAGCTTTAACCGGCAAAGCAGCTGAAGATTTCGTCAGAAAACAATGCGCCGTTGCCTCAGAACTCAAACTCACGTTCAAAGCCAAAACAGAACAAGCAGCTCTCGAGTCTGTAAAAGCATTAATCGATGAAAACGCAGCTCTGAAAAAACAAATCGACAATTTGGAACACGAAAAATTAGCTTCCGTAAAAGAAAATTTGTTGAAATCATCAAAACAAATCAGCGGTGTTAACGTTATCGCCGAAATTGTTACCGTAAGCAACAAAGATCTTTTAAAAGACCTCTCGTTCCAACTCCGTCAACAATTAGAAAACTCATACATCGTTCTCGGTGCATTAATAGACAACAAACCACTATTGTCCGTTATTATGACTGACAACATCGTCAAAGAACACTCCCTCAACGCTGGCGCAATCGTTAAAGAAGCCGGTAAGGAAATTCTCGGCGGTGGCGGCGGTCAAGCATTCTACGCAACCGCCGGCGGTAAAAAACCTGAAGGTCTTCAAGCCGCTATTAATAAAGCTGTTGCAATGATATAAAACGCCTCATGCCGGCGGGGCAGTTCCCTTTTTTAAAAGGGAACCGGAAAACTTCTGTGAGATATAAAAAAGGGAAAGCCTTTAGGGGCTTTCCCTTTTTTATATCTCTTAAAAGTTCTTTGGTTCTTTCTTTCAAGAAAGAACGCCCCCGCGGCGAGCGGCATTATACCATTTTGCAAAAACTATTATACTAATAGTGGCGGCAAATGCGCCTAAGCTGTAACTTAAAGTTGGGTTTAATGCGAAACATTCGGGTGCGATAAAGAGATATGTTGAGCAGACTAATGTCATATAAACGGCCGGTAAAAATGCCATAATCCACGGTTTTTTGTTTAAGACCATATAAACAGTTATTGTCCAAAGAGTAAACACGCTTAACGCTTGATTTGACCAGCCGAAATATCTCCAAATAACATTGAAACCGGCGGCATCGCTAAGGCTGTAAACTATTATTAAAGCCGTTACTGCAAAAATCGGCACGCTGACCATCAGACGTTGAGAGATTTTTGTTTGGTCGAGTTTGAAAAAGTCAGCAACAATAAGTCTTGCACTGCGGAGTGCCGTATCACCGCTTGTTATCGGGGCAAAAACAACGCCGAGCATTGCTAAAATGCTGCCGATTCGTCCCATCCAAGTTTCGGTAATAAAATAAACGATTGAAGCCTGACTTTCACCATAACCTTTTTCCTTGTAAAACCAAATAGCCGCAGCCGCCCAAATCATTGCAATTATGCCTTCAAGAATCATTGCACCGTAAAAAACGGGGCGTCCGAGATTTTCGTTTTTAAGACAACGTGCCATCAAAGGGCTTTGCGTTGCGTGAAAACCTGAAATTGCGCCACAGGCTATCGTTATGCACATTATCGGGAAAATCGGAGTTGTGTCTTTGTTAGGGTGGCTGTTAGCGATTCCGTCCGTGATTTCGGGAAGTTCGATACCCTGCCATAAAATCATGAAAAACACGCCTACCGCCATGAAAATCAACGAGAAAGCAAACACCGGATAAACCTTTCCGATAACTTTATCAATCGGCAAAAGCGTTGCGATTAAGTAATATACAAAAATAACTATAATCCAAAACGTGTTGTTCATATAATCGGGCGTAATTTTGTCAAGTATTCCGGCAGGCTGACTGACAAAAACCACTCCGACAAGCACTAAAAGAACAACCGTAAAAACCCTCATAACTTGTTTTGTAGTGTTTCCGAGATATTTTCCGATAATATCGGGAAGGTTTGCGCCGCCTTCACGGACTGAAATCATGCCCGAAAAAAAGTCATGAAAAGCACCGATAAAAATACAGCCGACAACAATCCAAATATATGCCGCCGTACCGAATTGTGCTCCGAGAATTGCACCGAAAATCGGTCCTAAACCGGCAATGTTAAGAAATTGAATCATAAAAATTTTCCATGTCGGCATCGGAATATAATCAACGCCGTCCTGCATAGCGTAAGCAGGAGTTTTTTTTGACGGGTCAGGGGCAAAAACCTTTTCGGCAAATTTACCGTAAAGAACATAACCCAAAACAAGCAGACCTATTGCTGTAAGAAATGTTATCATTTTTTTTATTTTTGATTAGATTTTTATTTTCAGCGCAAAAATAATACTTTTGCAAGTAATTTCGCCAACAAGCAGAGTTTTTTTTTATCCGTTAGAAAAAAATATTGTATTTTTGAAAAAAAAATACTAATTTTACCGCCCGAAAGAATTTTATAAAATCTCATCATAATGGAAGGTAATTTTTTTGAAGCCTTAAAACTCTTAGGAGTAGGCCTTAGCACCGTTTTTGTGGTGCTGCTTTTGATTATCGCTTTCGGAAATCTTCTTATCAAAGCGGTCAACAGATTCGCTCCCGAAGAAGAAAAACCCGTTAAGGCGGTTGCTGATAACACGCCCCTCGCAATAGAGCCCGGCGTTCAACAGGCTATCGACCTCGCCGTTCAACAATTAACAGGCGGTAAAGGCAGAGCCGTTAAAATTCAAAGATTGTAAAACATTTAAAAAAAAACAGGTAGTTTAGAAAAAAATGGGCAGACCAGTAAAATTTAATCTCGTTTTTAGAGACTTATGGCAGTCCTCAGGCAAATATCAGCCGAGGGTTGACCAACTTTTAAAAGTAGCACCCGCAATCATCAAAATGGGTTGTTTTGACCGTGTTGAAACCAATGGCGGCGGTTTTGAACAAGTTAATCTCCTTTACGGCGAAAATCCTAACAAATCCGTAAGAGAATGGACAAAACCTTTTCACGAGGCAGGCATTCAGACCGAAATGCTCGACCGCGCTTTGAACGGTATCCGTATGAACCCTTGTCCCGTTGATGTCAGAAAACTTTTCTACAAAGTAAAATATACTCAGGGAACTGACATTGCAAGAACATTCTGCGGTCTTAACGATCCGAGAAATATCATTCCTTCAATCGGTTACGCTCACGAGGCTACTCGTCCTGACGGCTCTCACATGATTTCACAATGCTGTTTGTGTATCACCGAAAGTCCGATTCACACCGTTGAATATTATTCTAACCTCGCTAAAACTCTTATCGATGCAGGCGCAGACGAAATCTGTATCAAAGATATGGCTGGTATCGGACGCCCCGTAAAACTCGGCAAAATCGTTAAAGCAATAAAAGATTACAAAAAAGACATCGTTGTTGAATATCACTCTCACGCAGGTCCCGGATTTTCAATGGCTTCTATTTTGGAAGTTTGTAAAGCCGGTTGCGATTATGTTGATGTGGGAATGGAACCGCTCTCTTGGGGTACAGGTCATGCTGACATTTTGGCAGTTCAGCCGATGTTGAAAGACGCTGGTTTTGAGGTTAAAGAAATCAATATGGCGGCTTATATGGAAGTTCGTTCTTTGATTCAAGAGATGATGGACGACTTTTTGGGATATTATATTCCGCAAAGAAACCGCTTTATGAACTCTCTTTTGATTGCTCCCGGTCTTCCCGGCGGTATGATGGGTTCGCTTATGACAGACCTCGAAAGCAACCTCGAAAGCGTTAACAAATACAAAGAAAAACACAATCAGCCGAAACTTACTCAGGACGAACTTATGATAAAACTTTTTGACGAGGTTACATACGTTTGGCCGAAAATGGGTAATCCTCCTTTGGTAACGCCTTTTAGTCAGTACGTTAAGAATATGGCTCTGACAAACGTTATGCAAATGGAAAAAGGCAAAGAGCGTTGGTCATTAATTGCTGACGATATTTGGAATATGCTTTTAGGCAAGTCAGGAAAACTTCCGGGAACGGTTGCTCCCGAACTTGTTGCACTCGCAAAAGAGCAAGGCAGAGAATTTTTCACGGGCAATCCTCAGGACGAATATCCCGATGCTTTGGATACTTTCAGAAAAGAAATGCAGGACAACGGTTGGGATTTTGGTCAGGACGACGAAGAACTCTTTGAACTCGCAATGCACCCGCAACAGTATCGTCTTTACAAATCCGGTCAGGCTAAGAAAGATTTTGAGGCTGACCTCGCAAAACGTAAAGCCGAAAAGAACGCTCCGAAAGGCGGTTCAATAAGTTTCCCGCAGACTGTTACGGTAGATGTTAACGGCGTAAAATATGCTGTTACAATCGGTGCTAACGACGGTTCGCAACCTGCTGCTGTTCAAGGCGATGCTGCTCCGGCAGCAGTTGGCGCTCCGGGCGAAGGTCAAGAATTGACTGCTCCTTTGGAGGGAAAATTCTATCTTGTTAAAGGTCAAGGCGAAACACCTGTAAAAGTTGGTGATACGGTTAAGAAAGGTCAGAGAGTTTGCTACATTGAAGCAATGAAGACTTTCAACGCTATTGCTGCTGAAAATGACGGTGTTATTACGCAAATCTGCTTCAACAGCGGAGATTCCGTTTCAGAAGACGATGTATTAATGAGAATAAAATAAGCAAAAGCGATGAACGAAGTATCAATATTTGAAAAAATCTATGACATGACTGCGTTAGGTGCGTTAATCGACCAGCCGCAGTTCTTGATAATGTACGCTTTGGCGTTTTTGCTGCTATATTTGGGAATAAAAAAAGGTTATGAGCCTTTGCTTTTGATTCCGATTGCATTCGGAGTTTTGATTGCTAACTTTCCGGGCGGCGACATGGGCGTTGTATCGCCTGACGGTCAAGGCATGGTTCCTATTAACGGCGAAATGAAAAACATTTATGAAATGTCATTGCCGGAGATTGCTCACGACCTTGGAATCATGAACTTTCTTTACTACGCTTTAATAAAGAGCGGTCTTTTGCCGCCGATTATTTTCATGGGCGTAGGTGCTTTGACAGACTTTGGTCCGATGCTCAGAAACTTGAAATTAGCGATTTTCGGAGCGGGAGCACAGTTTGGAATTTTTGCTGTTTTGCTTGTTGCATGCAACTTTTTTGACATGAAAGAGGCTGCTTCATTGGCAATTATCGGTGGTGCTGACGGTCCTACGGCTATCTTCACGACGATAAAATTGGCTCCTCACATGTTAGGACCGATTGCTATTGCGGCATATTCTTATATGGCTTTGGTTCCTGTTATCGTTCCTTTGGTTGTAAAACTTACTTGCAGCAAAAAGGAACTTATGATTAACATGAAAGAGCAGGATAAACTTTATCCGTCAAAGACCGAGTTCAAGAACATGAGTGCTTTGAAAATCATTTTCCCGATTGCAACGACGACAGTTGTAGCGATAATTGTTCCGTCAGCAGTTCCGCTTGTTGGTATGTTGATGTTCGGAAACTTGATTAAAGAAGTCGGCAGTTCAACATCGAGAATTTTTGACGCTGCGTCAAATGCGATTATGAACTCAGCAACGATTTTCTTGGGACTTTGTGTCGGCGCAACGATGACTGTTGATGCTTTTCTTAACTGGCAGACAATCGGCATTGTAGCGGGTGGATTTTTAGCGTTTGGTTTCTCGATTTTCGGCGGCATTATGTTGGCGAAGATTTACAACTTGTTCGCTAAAAAGAAAGTTAATCCGCTTATCGGTGCAACAGGTTTGAGCGCCGTTCCTATGGCTTCACGCGTTGCAAACGAAATTGCCCTCAAATACGACCCGCGTAATCACGTCCTTAACTACTGCATGTCTTCAAACGTGTCAGGCGTTATCGGAAGTGCAGTCGCAGCAGGTATTTTGATTGCATTCTTGGGATAAGATTGTTTACACAAATACTTTAATCGAGTAGGAGGAAAACAAAGTAGTTTTTCTCCTACTTTGTTTTCCGACCTCTCACACCACCGTACGTGCCGTTCGGCATACGGCGGTTCCTATTTTCGATACCATTCGAGATAAGTATCTAACATACAAGGATAA
>JAFPYR010000099.1 GCA_017412115.1 Bacteroidales bacterium
ACGACAACGGTGTAAAAGCCACCGCAGTAGGTTGGCCCGACGAGGACGGCGTATCGAAGTACGAGAATGTTATGAAGATGATTTCCGACCACAAGTTTGACCTCATCGTCAACATCCCGAAGAACCACACCAAGCGCGAACTCACCAACGGTTACCGCATCCGTCGCGGCGCTATCGACCACAACATCCCGCTCATCACCAACGCCCGCCTCGCCACTGCATTCATCGAGGCGTTCTGCGCGGTAGGGTTGCAGGGGTTGCAAGTGAAGAGTTGGCAGGAGTATGTATAATTGAAAGTTGAAAATTGAGAATTGAAAGTTGAAAAGGGCGGAAATTTTTTTTTCCGCCCTTTTGTGTCATGTCGAAAAAAATTGCTAACTTTGTGGCAAATAAAATAATATTGTATGACCACAACAGAGCAATATACGATACACGACATAGTACAAATGATAAAGGAGGACAAACTGCGGTTGCCTACGTTTCAGAGAAACTATGTTTGGGAGAAAACGGATATTGTGAAGTTATTTTCCACTCTTTTTAGCGACAACACCTTTGGCGCCATTTCTGTGATAAAAACTACTACAAGTTATCCAATTTTTTCAACACGTTCATTTATAGATGATTTACGGGATAAATATCAATTGTCAGAGGCAAATTATACACCGAATTATTCTCCTGACGATCCATTATATTTGATATTAGACGGGCAACAAAGGCTTCAATCTTTTTACTTGGCCTTTGAAGGTACTTTTGATAATGATGAATTGTTTTTCAATACAGAAGATTGTACGGTTGGTTTTTATGAGAATTGTCCAAATGATAATTGGATACCGATAAAAAAGTTGTATAACAAAATGAGTAGGTCGTCATACGAACAGACCGCCAAGTTTTTTGGGAAAGAAGGGAATAAAAGTATTTTTAAGTTTTTCTATCATATCTTTTTTACTAAAAGCATAACATTCTTGATTTCAGAGCCGATCAATGAATTAGAAAAAGATAGAGAGCGTTTTACTAATTTGTTTATCAAAGTGAATGCAAGTGGTAAGGGATTAGATAAATGGGAAGCATATAAGTGTATTATTATGGGAATGAGACCTGAGACTGTGGAGATGTTTAGAAAATTAGACACTATTAGAGAACTAATCTCCAAGAATATGTCTAAAACAAAGTATAACAAACTTGATTATAATTTGTATTCCTTGTTAAATATCATATATTTTTGTGTATTAAACGAAACATACGATGAATATGAAAATCGCTATAATAATTCATTCTATATAACCTTTTTAAGGGCAATTAATGTAGAATTTAATCAAACTCTTGGCAATCAGATACGTCATATTCTTTTAAACAATAAATGTTGTTCGGCATCACAACTAAAAGACGAAATCGAAAAGGCTATTACTGATAAGGTATCAATCGAATCTGTTAGAAGTGCTATGGAAGATTATGAATCATTTAAGGAACGATGGAGACATTTTGATTTTACCGATGATTTTGATAACAGAGTTGATTATATTATCAAGAAATTGAATGCAAAGACAATGGAATTGTTGCCTATTTTTATTCAGAGTTTTACAAAATTACGAATAATGATAGGCATTAGATTTGATTATAGTGATTTGATTATAAACACTTTTCGTTCTTTAACGAAAGATGTAGACAACTTTAATATCCAATTATGTTATATCAACTATTTATTTAACAAACTTCTAACATATTTTGTTAGTGATAATGATTGTAACATATTTCTTTTTGCTTTTTTAAAAGAAAAGGTGATTGTTGATCTAAGTTATAGAACTTATGGTTGGGATGATACTTTCTATGCAACAAAAGAAAAAGATTGTTTGTTTAAATTGAATATTGAATCATTTTTTAGTCTAAAATCTTCTTTCAAATTTAATGAGAGAAATAAATTGTATGTCTTTACTGAAAGATGGTTAGATGATGGATTACATTTGTGCTTAGACAGACATAATAATATCAATAATAACAGATTCAATGAAGAATTAAAAAACTTCAAATTTTACTTCGATTTAAATGAAAATCATAAACAACGATTGTTAAGTAATCTACAATCAGAATTTTTAGAATTGTGGAATACAAAAGAAAGGACATTGAGTTTTTAATGTGTAAATATGAACAAACAAATCATTATCTCAGCCATCCAAAACCACGTAAAGGATTACAACGGTAAGCAAGTCAAATCCTTTTACGAAAACGACCTCGGTTTTACAGATGTTTTTACCGAAGAGGATAACTATATGGATTATTTTAAATCAGACGAGTATTTGGAAAGACATATAAAAGACGGGGATATTGAAAGAATAAGTAATGTCGTTGCCAATCAAATTGGTTGTCAACATTATTTAATATCAGATGCATTCAAAGATCTTTTGTCTGAGTACATAAAAACGCTTCCAAACAGAATACAAGAGGATTTAAATACAAATGATTATGACAGTGTCATTACAAAATCAAGAACTCTTATAGAGGAAACTTGTATATACATTATTAATGATGAAACAACATCCAAAAGTAAAAAAGGCGATGTCGGTAGATTATTTGACGAATGTAAAAATAGATTAGGATTTCCTATACAATCGCCTAACGATTATGAAAAACAATTAAATGGAGTTTTCAACGGGTTGAAAAACGTAACAGATGCAATAGCGAATTTAAGAAACAATTTTAGCGATTCACACGGCAATGTAAATAATAACAGACCAAAAATAGAAAAAAGATACGCCATTTTAATTGCAAATGCGGCTATATCATTGTCCGAATTCCTTTTGGAAGCCTATTATGAAAGAATTCAGAGCGGGGCATTACCTGCAAAGAACTGACAATTGCAAGCGTTGGAGTTTTTTATTTTCATATTTTTTTCCAAACCAAAATGTTTTATTAATATTGCAACGTAAATTTAAGTGCAAAAGTAATGAAATCAAAAGACCAAATATCTAAAATTCAGGCTGTTGTGGCATATATACTCAAAAAAGTGCCACAAGGGTTGGACTATATACACCTCTTTAAGATAATGTATTTTGCCCAACAGGAACATCTTGTGGTGTGGGGATTGCCAATTATGGACGATTCTTTTGTAGCGCGAAGACACGGTGCTGTGCCGACCCTTACTTACAAGGTTATCAAGAGCGTGGAGTGCGGGCGAGATGTCTCTGACGATTTGAAAGATTTTTACAACTCCATATCTGTTACAACCGACAGCCAACACCAACTTATAAAACTTGCCCAAGGCGCGGACTGCGATTTGGACGAACTTTCGGAATCTAACACTGAAATACTTGACAAGTGGATTGCAAATTGTATGGATATCAATTCATACAAACTTTCTGATCTTTCTCACGACAAGGCTTGGACACAAGCCAAACGAGAAACCGACAAGACCGGAGAGGACACAAAAATCACACTCTATGCAATGGCTAAGGCAGGCGGTGCTACCGATGATATGCTTGATGTAATCAAAGAACGACAATTTATCCAACGTGCGCTAAATGATGGATTTTAGAGAGTTACAAGACCGCTACAAAGCAGAACAACGTAAAGTAACCGAGGATAAAATTATCGTTGGAGGTTTGTTTCGTACAATTTTATCTACAAACGACGGGCTTAAATTCAACGATGGGCGAACAAGCAAACCAAAGCGCATGATTATAGTAGGTATTGACAAGACAACTAAAACGTGTTATGGTACTGTGCTTGTGAATACTAAGATGTCGCCGTTGGCACAAGTTTCACCTCAATATTTTGCAACACAATATTGCCTGAAACAAAAGAACTATCCTGAATATTTGGACTACGATAGTTACGTTGACTGTGGTGTATTGTTTGCCATATCATTTGAGACATTAAAGGCAGGAGAATATTTCGGCGTACTAAACCAGAATGATATTACATCAATCTTTGATATTCTTGAAACGACAAAGGCAATTTCAACCAAAGACAAAAAGAGATTCAATATACGCCGAAGGTAATCTACCACACCGCTTTCATCGAGGCATTCTGTGCGGTAGGTGTCGAGGGATTGAAGATTAAGAGCTGGCAGGAGTATGTATAATTGAAAGTTGAAAATTGAAAAGGAGCGAGAAACCTTCATTTCTCGCTCCTTTTTTTTGCTGCTTGGGGAAATTACTAACTTTGTGGCAAAATAGGAAATAATTAAAACACCGACAATTTGATAATTCATCGGTGATTATCTTGTCACTCTTTCAAAACCACTTGAACCATTAGTCAGCCCAAGATGAAACTTCAAATGCGTAATTTTTGCGCTTATCGGTTTCAATACGCAGATTGCCGGGAATTGACGAATTTTTGATGTAAGCCTCTGTTTCCCAACTTCCCCGCGTGAATTTAAATTGTGCAGGTAGTTTCAATTTTAATTCCACACTAAAAACGCTATCATTTTCGGCTTTTAATTTTACGCCTTGGGGATTCCAATTTTTTAAGGCTTCTTGATTACCGGTAATATAAATGTCCTTTGTAAATTTATTTTTGATGACAAGCGAAATTTTCACCTTATGCTCTTTTTGGGTAAGTATTTCGTCAACAGAATCTCGATAAGCAAAATACGTTTTAAAACCGTCAATCAAAGCAGGCGGCACTGTTGTCATGTGATCCGATTGTGGGTAAGTTTTGTGATAAAATGTGATTTGCTTAGGCTTTTTATTTTCAAAAAAATCGTAGACTTTTTCGCGGGCAGGTTTCCAATTTTTCCACTTCTCGATAAGTTCTTCGTTAGCATCTGAGGCAAAAATAAAGTGATTGTCTTTCAGTTGATTATAATCAAAATTAACAAGATGATTTGCTACTGACCAATCTGTTAAATACATATTTGGCGATACGGTGATATAGTCGGTAAAAAGTTCAAAATCAAGTAATGCTTCAAGCGAAAACGAGCCGCCAAGAGAATGCCCAACAGCAATTTTTCTATCCGTAATCCTATAATTTTTAGCAATATACGGCATTAATTCGTTTTGAACAAACTGACACAAATTTTTATGATAACCGCCATGTCCGCTTGGATATTTAATTTTTAAGAAATCGTCTTGACGTGTATATTCTTTGTCTTGCGGCGAAAGTACACCTACTACAATAAATCTTGATTCGTATTTCGTATCTATAAATACAGGTAATGCTCTAACAAGGTCGAAATACGGACGGTCTTGAGAGTCAAAAACATACATGACATCATAATCCTGAGCCGTCATCTCATTATAATTGGGCGGCAACCCGATGATTATTTTTCTATTAAAATCAAAATATTGAGATTTTAATTCCGTCTCAATAGTTGTAAACTCGTTGTAATTTAGCATTTTCTGAGCATTCGCAAGAAATGACGAAAAAATAGAAAATACTATCAGAAAGAAATACGCATTTATCTTTAACATAATATTTTTTAATTAATTTATGCGCAAATATATAACTAAATTTGGTAAGAAATCAATAATAATGTTTATTTTTCGTGATTAACTGCAAAAACTTTTTCTATATTTGTCCCGTAAAATTTTTTTAAAACAATACCAATATGAAGAAGATAACATTTATACTTGCTGCTTTGCCTATTCTTGCCTCTTGTGGCGGCGGCTCTAATACCAACAATCAAAACACGTCTACCGAACAACCCAAACAAGAAACTCCAGCGGTAAACTCTACTTTGCCGTCTTACAACATCGCTTACGAGGCGGCTATGAAAATTAACGCAGAAAACAAAAAATTTCCCACTGCTGATACTTCCGAGAAAACAAAGGCTGTTTTTACGGGACTTACTTCCGAGGAATTCGACCTCGATAAAAGCACCACGGCAATCTGTCAAAATGCCTCTTCAGGAGGATATTTGATTGTTTATCAAACTCAAGAAAGCGGTGTTCTCGGCGACGGTTTTATAGAAAACGTCAAAGAATTTAAAGTTTTTTCTTATAAAGACGGCGTTTTAACCAAAAAAAATGACCTATTGCCAAAACCTTCGTTCAAAGATTTTTCTTCGATTGACGAATTGTTAGTTGCAAACACAGAAAACGAATTTTCTAACAACCTGAAAAACGGTTATAATTATAAAATCAGCGGTGATAAAATTATTGCCGGTTTTGACGAATACGCTTGGATAGAATACGCTTGGGACGGTTCAAAATTCGTCATCAACGGTTCGCCGAAAAACTGTTCAATGAATGTCCTAAGCGAAGACGGTTTGGCATCGCTCAAACTCGGTAGCAACGTTCCCGAAACTCTCGGCGGTTTCGATAAGAAACAAAACGGCAACAACGTAGTTTTCAGTCAGAAAGGCGAAAAAGCTTTTCAACTTGCTTTAAATAAAGACGGTAAAATCGACACGATAACGGTATTTTCTCCAAAGTACACTTATTCGCTTTGTTGCACGGGCGGTTGCGTAAATTTCGGTGTGGGATATTCACCCACTTATGATGTTATGGACTGCAAATATCAGTTTAATCCCGATTTATCCGACGATTATTATATTTGCAAAGACGGCGTTTTTGTCAGAACAATGGAATTTGACAATAGCATAATCGAATTTTACGGTTCAAAATCTACCGTTAGTAATTTAAAATACGATATAGGAAAACGTATAACGATGGCTAACAAACCCAAATTTGCAGAATACGACAAAGACCCCGTAAAATTAATAAAATTGTACTCAAAAGGCGGATTCTGTCAGTCATGCGAAAAAATGTCAGACAAAGAAAAAACCGATAAAATCCGTCAAATGTACAACTCTGTTGCCTTAGACAAGAATCTTATAAAGAAAAGTACGGAAACTCAAGACGAAGAATCGGGCTTTATAATTGAATATAATTATTACTATCAAGAGGACAACCTCGTGATGGTAGAATGTTCTTGGGGCGATAGTTGGATGCAGAATTACAAACTCTATTTAAGCGGTAACTGTCTGTATTTCTGCCTCATACACCATAATTATCCTGACGGCACAGAAGCCTTTGAACGCTATTATTTATGTAACGATAAGATTTTCAAGGCGATTGACAAAGATAAAAAAGAAACTATCAATCCTAAGGACGAGTATATCACTGACCTAAAAAAGCGTATGACGGAGATTTTAAGCGAAGCATTAAAATTAGAGGAAAAAGCAAAATAAAAATCTTCGATTTTTTCCCCTTATTTTTTTGTTTTTTCACAAAAAAGCCGTACCTTTGCAGAGTTATACAGAAAGATAAAATTTAATTGAAAAAATGTCAGAAGAGACAACAAACGAAATTAACGAAAGAATCGTTAAAGTAAACATAGACAAAGAAATGCGCTCGGCGTATATCGACTATTCTATGTCGGTTATCGTTTCAAGAGCGTTGCCCGATGTCAGGGACGGTCTTAAACCCGTTCACCGTAGAGTACTTTTCGGTATGAACGAAATGGGCGTTTTTGCTAACCGCCCGACTAAAAAATCGGCAAGAATCGTTGGTGAAGTCATGGGTAAATTTCACCCGCACGGCGACTCTTCGGTATATTTCACGATGGTCAGACTCGCTCAAGACTGGATTATGAGATATCCCCTCGTTGACGGTCAGGGTAACTTCGGTTCCGTGGACGGCGACTCACCCGCTGCTATGCGTTACACCGAGGCAAGACTCAAAAAAATCGCCGAAGATACACTTATCGACCTCGATAAAGATGCTGTGGATTTCATACCGAACTTCGATGAATCACTCAAAGAACCCGTCGTTTTGCCGACAAGAATACCGCTTTTACTTGTAAACGGCGCCTCAGGAATCGCTGTCGGAATGGCTACAAATATGGCTCCGCACAACCTTTCTGACACCATCGACGCAATCGTTGCTTATATCGACAACAACGACATTTCTATCGAAGAATTAATTCCGATTATAAAAGCTCCGGATTTTCCCACAGGCGGCATAATCTATGGTTATCAAGGCGTTAAAGATGCTTACATGACCGGTCGCGGTAGAATTGTTATCCGTTCTAAATATCACATCGAAAATACTCACAGCGGCAAACCGCAAATTATTTTCGACGAAATTCCTTACATGGTCAACAAAGCTGAACAAATCAGCAAAATAGCCGACCTCGTTAATGACAAGAAAATCGAAGACATCGTTCACGCTAACGACGAATCAGACCGCAAAGGTATGAGAATTGTCGTAACGCTCAAAAACGGTGCGATTCCGAATGTCGTTGTCAACAAACTCTTTAAACTCACTCAGTTACAGACTACTTTCAATGTAAACAACATTGCCTTAGTAAAGGGACGTCCGAGACTTTTGAATCTGAAAGATATCATTGAATGTTTCGTTGAACACCGTCAGGAAGTAGTTGTAAGGCGTAGTAAATACGAATTAGCACAGGCCCAAAAGCGTGCCCACATTTTGGAAGGTTTGTTAATTGCGCTTGATAATTTGGACGAGGTTATCGCTTTGATTCGTGCTTCAAAGACACCTGACGAGGCGAGAATAGGGTTGATAAACAAATTCGGTTTGACGGATGCACAAGCAAGAGCTATTCTTGAAATGAGGCTTCAAAAACTCACCGGCTTGGAGCGTGAAAAAATAAAACAGGAGTACGATGAAATTATGAAATACATCGACTACTTAAACGAGGTTATCGGCAGCGTTGTAAAGCAAATGGAAGTTGTAAAAGACGAACTTTTGCAGATAAAAGAAAAATATCATGATGAGAGAAAAACTCACATCGAATATGCTGCGTCAGAGGACTTCAACCCTGAGGATTTTTATGCAGACGAAGATGTTGTCATCACGATTTCAAAATTAGGATACATCAAGCGTACGCCGCTTACCGAATTCAAAACGCAGAATAGGGGAGGAAAGGGGTCGAAAGGCTCTACAACCCGCGACGAAGACTTCATCAGTCATATTTTCTCGGCAACAAACCACAACACGATGTTGTTTTTCACCGAAAAAGGCAAATGTTTCTGGCTCAAAGTTTACGAAATTCCCGAAGGCAACAAGACCTCGAAAGGCCGTGCTATTCAGAACGTTTTGAACATCGACAGCGACGACAGCGTAAAAGCATACATCAACGTTAAATCTATTACCGACCCCGAATACGTAAATTCGCACTATATTATAATGTGTACTAAGAACGGTGTCGTTAAGAAAACTCCGCTTTCGGAATATTCAAGACCGAGAACAAACGGTATCAACGCAATCAATATCCGCGAAGGCGATATGCTTTTAGAGGCTAAATTAACTGACGGAACAAATGATATTTTAATCGGAATTAGAGGCGGAAAAGCGGTACGTTTCAACGAGTCTGATGCAAGACCAATCGGTCGTACGGGTACGGGCGTAAGAGGTATAACCGTTCCCGAAGGCGATGAAGTTATCGGTATGGTCGTTGCTAAATCCGACGGTTCTGACGGCGACATTTTGGTTGTTTCAGAAAACGGTTACGGCAAGCGTTCAAAACTTGAAGATTACCGAATCACTTCACGTGGCGGCAAAGGTGTTAAAACGATAAATATCACCGACAAGACCGGCGAATTGATTGCAATTGATAAAATTACCGACAACGATGACTTGATGATTATCAACAAATCGGGTATAACGATAAGACTAAAAGCCGAAATTATCAGAACGGCTTCACGTCTGACACAAGGCGTTAAATTGATTGAACTTAACACCAAGAAGAAAGATTCAATTGCCTCTATTGCCGTAGTTCCCAAGACCGAGGACGAAGAAGATGACGAAAACGCTGAAAATGCAGATGTTACGGTTATTAGCGGTGAAGAAAATTCTTCAAACCCGGAAGTAGAGAACAACAATACAGAAGAAAATAATCAGTAAAAAAAATAAAATAATTAATCAAAATGAAAAAAATATTTTTAACCTTAACTGTTGCTGCAATGGCGGCTAGTTCGGTTTTTTCACAGGCATCCACGCCCCAAGATTCGAAAAAACTGATTGACAACGCAAAAGCGAAAATCGAAAACAGCGACAAAGACATTCAGGATGCTAAAAAAGGTAGTATTTCCAAAACATGGGAAAGCCGTGGAAAATTGTTGCTTGAATCAGCAAAAATAAATACCAAAGGTGTAAACCAAGGAATGTACGCTGCAAAATGTGACCAAAGTCCGTTCTTCAATTTGGAATTGATGATGGGAGCACCTACAGAGAAAAAAAGTGAAAAAATCGGTACTGAAGATTATGATGTATGGGTTTATCCGACGATAAACTATTACATTCAAAACAATCAGGTAATGTTGTGGAAAGAGACTTATACTGTCTCTGACAACGCTCTTGACAAAGCCGTAGAGGCATACCGCAAGGCTGACGAATTGGATACTAAAGGCGGTTTTAAGTCTAAAAAAACCACAATGGAGGCTGCAAAAGAACTCAGAACGGCATATTTCACAAACGGTATCAACGCTTATCAACTTTTGGATTATAAAACAGCTGCTAAAAATTTTGAAAGCGCATACAACTTGTCAGATTTTCCGCATGATGCAAAAGATACGTCTTTGAACGACGGACAAATTGCATATTACGCAGCTTTGTCAGCATATCAAGGTGAAGACAAGGTAAAAGCAGAAAAACTTTTCAAAGAGGCTGCTAACAAAAATTATCAACCCGGCGGTTGCTACCATTACATTTATCAAATTAACATGGACAACGGCAAAGAGGCTGAAGCCTTGAAACTTATCACAACTGCATACGAAAAATATCCGCAGGAAGAGCAAATTCTTTACGATGTTATCAACTATTATTTAGGCAAAAAGCAGACGGAAGAGGCTGAAAAATATCTTGACAAAGCTATCGAAAAATATCCCTCAAATGCAAGCCTTTATAATGTAAAAGCAAGTATGTTCGTAACGCAGTGCAGCGATCTTTCAGCAAAATATGCTAACGAGCTCAACGCATCAGATTCTTTGAGAAAATTAGCGTTCAGAAACCGTAACAATCCCAAAGAAGAAGCACGCGTAAACGCTGAAAAGGAAAAGAAACAAGCAGAGGCAGAGCAGACCAAGAAAGATTATCTTGCAAGCATGAACAAAGCGGTATCTATTTACCAAC
Organism: Bacteroidales bacterium; assembly: GCA_017412115.1. Classification (GTDB taxonomy): domain Bacteria; phylum Bacteroidota; class Bacteroidia; order Bacteroidales; family UBA3824; genus UBA3824. Next base: position 11,034 of record JAFPYR010000099.1, read on the forward strand.
AAGCAATTTCAAAAGATGCTAAAAACTATGACGCTCATTTTGCTCTCGGTATTGTTTATTATAGTGCAGCAGATTTGGTAAACAACGAGAAAAACTCAATTCCTTTGTCAGATGACAAAGACGGCAGCAAAACGGCAGCAAAAGAGAAAGAAATCACAAAATATTGGGAACAATCAGCAGAAGAATTTGAAAAAGCTTCATCAATTCGTCCTACGGACAAAGATTGTTTGCAAAACCTCAAAACTCTTTACTACAAACTCCAGAACACAGCTAAATGGAAAGAAGTAAAAGAAAAATTGGAAAAATTGTAGAATTTTTCTCCCATAAATAATTTTTTAAAAAAAACGGCGCAAATTTCTTCGCGCCGTTTTTTTTTTGCAATTTAGGACAAATCCAGCCACCCTTCTACCCTCCTAAAATTTGTCCGATAATTAATATTATGTTAAATAGAGTTTTTGAAAAAGCCGCCCGAGGTTCCAAAACCATATAAATGTCCTATTTAGAAAAAAGAATATCAGTCATGCTCTTTCGTGAGATTTTAGTACACGAAGAATAACCCGCAGGAAAATAATATACGACAATTACACGGGGTTAAAAATTACTTTAAGCCTGAAATTTTCATGAACCCCTCCCCCATACTTTTTTAACATTTTTTAATAATATTATGTTAAATTAGGGAAAAATGCTCGTTATCATAAAAGGTTACAAAAATTTTTCAAAAAACTTCTAACCTTTGCTGTTTTCTAACACTAATAATAAAAAATATTAAGTCTAACAATTTAAATCCAAAAAATCATGAAAAAATTATTTCTTACTCCCCCTCCCCCGCAAAACAAAATTTCAAACAATAATATTATGTTAAATAGAAAATTAAAAATTATCATTTTTCCCCCTCCTACACTACTAAAAATCAAGAAAAGATTATCGGGTATACATGGTTATGTTAAATAGAATATTTTTAACAGATTTTAAGATAATTATTAACAACAATAAAAAAGGAGATGCATGAATTTCATCACACCTCCCTATTTTATTTCTTTCAAATAACAGTAACTATTTGATTTTTATTGAATTAACAGCCTCATATCCCAAAGATTCGTTAATGCGCTCTTGAATTATCGTTTTATGCATATTAACCTCGTTGCGGATAAGCGGACTACGAAATTTTAGAAATAAAACTCCGTCCTTCAAATAAATGTCCGCAGTCTCACGGGATATTGTTTTGCCGACAATCTTCTCCCACTCGTTCAAAACGCGGATTTCGTTGAGTTTTTTGTCCGCCCCAAGCGCCGCTAAATATTGTTGCAAAACATCACCTAAGGTTTCAGCCTTTTTCATTTTCATAGTCAGCCTCCTTGTTTGAAAAATTTTCTGACGAAGATTTTATTTTTAATGCAATGCCTATCAAAAGCACATCATTCGCCCGGCATGATAAGCGGTACGAGTCAAAATCCTCTTTAAAAGAGTTTCTCTGCTGAATCATAGGCTCTGAAGAATGTTTCAAAAGCATCTGTCTAAATGCCGAATCCCCGAATCTAACGCCCTCCGGATTGCGCTGAAGTGCAAAACCGTCCGTTTTAAGATAAATTTTATCCTCTTTTTCAAGCGGAATTTTCTCCGTTGAATAGTTTTTGCGGCGTCCGAACGAAACGGCAAAATTCATTTTGTCACCGACAAATTCATGAACATCAACCTCCTTGCGCGAGGTGCCCGGATAAGATTTTCTAATAAGACAAATGCTCGAATAAGCCCCTGAAAATTCAAGCGTTTTGTCCTTTTTGTCAATTATGCAAACAGTAATATTTACAGGCGGATTCTCCTCTGAAAATTCCTCAGAATCAGATAAATGTGCATATTTTCCTCTTAACATATCCAAAATCTGACCCGAAGAAATTTTCGATAAATCGTTTTTTAAAGAAATTTCTTTCAAAAAAACAACATTCAAAAGACTTTTAACTAAACCGTTAATTCCGGTAGCACCACAATTTCCACTGCAAATCAAAGAGATATTGTCTTTGGAATAAAAATAATAAAAATCCCCGCCGGCACTCTCTGAAGGCATATCCAAAACAAAAAAATCCGGAAAAACCGACTTTATATAATTAATTTCCGGCAAAATAGTTTTCCTTAATACTAAAAGGTGTTTCAAAATTCCGAAATTTTTCGCTTTTGAACGCTCCAACTGCTGACGCAATTCGTCCTCTACCCTACTCTTTTGCTCCAAAGATGCGGAAAAAGTTTCCTTATTTTTTTCTAATTCATTAATTTTCAGAGAATAAGCATTCAATTCAGACTTCAATTCGGACACTTTAGAATAATTTTTCCGCCTTTGAACATATAACAATGCCGACAAGCCCGATACAGCTAAAACAAGTATTATAATTGCAATTAACATTATATCAATATTTTATCAAAAAAACTAACTAAAAATTTCAGTGACGCAAAGTTAAAACAGAGTTTTCATAAAAAAAAATGATTATGATTTTTTTGATTATTTTAACGCTTTAAACACTGATTTTCAACGATTAAAAAAGCAATTATTTTTTACATTAATATTTTTTGTAAAAATATTGTAGTTTTATACTTTACTAATTGAAAAAAAATATATAATTTAGCAAAAATTTATGAGGGTTACTTCTCGTTTTTTTAACAAAGCAATATAAAATTGGCATGTATATTGTTTTCTAACGGGAAAAATAGTTAATTCAGATGCAACTTACTGCTCAAAATATAAAATATACTGCGCTTGAAGCCTTTTTGAAAAGGCTTAAGAAAGGAGTTCTTGTAGCCGCATTTTTTCTAACGGCGGAAGGAGTTTCCTACGGACAGGTTGCACCCGAAATCCTAAGGTCATATTGGATTGCATCGTGTGCCGAATATGTAGAATGGAAAAACTACAAAACTACCGATGCTTTTACCATTGGCGTTTACGGAGCATTAGCCGAGGAATTGAACTCACTCAACGAATTGGCAAAAACACGTAAAATCAATGACAGAAAGTTGGTTATCAAGCATTTCCGTCGTATAAAAGACATCACTCCTACTGATATTCTTTACGTTAATAATCATTACAACGAAGAACTTGAAACCGTATACAATATTGCTACGATTCAAAAATCATTACTAATTACAGACCGCGCTCCATCAGATAAGTATTTCATGCTCAATTTGTTGGTAGACGGTAAAACCAGTCAGTTCGAGATTAATACCAAAAACGCAAGACTCTCGGACGCTATTGTTACGGAAAAACTTTCAAATCAAGGCGGTTCGACCCTCGACCTAAAAGAGCAATACGCTAAAAAAGAAAGAGAGGTTAAAAACAAAGAGGAACAACTCGACAAATTGAAAGAGCAAGTTGATGAAAAAGAAAGAGAACTTGTACATCAAACAAGAGAAAACAAAATCATCACCGAACAAAACATTGAGTTGGCTAAACAGTTGGAAATCACCGAGCAAGAAATTGATCTTCAGAGAACAAAAGCAGCTATGTTGATGGAACAAGTTAGGGTTCAGGAAACAATGCTCGCCAAAAACAAACAAAAACTTGCCGAACAAGAAGTTGAAATCGACACCAAACAAGGTCAGTTGGACGATGCTAACAACGAATTGAAAGATAAGGAAAAACAGTTGGCTCAACGTGAAAATAAAATTCGCGAACAAGAATCAACTATCAAAGTCAGAAATACGAAAATCAACCAAAACAGTACCGTTATCACAGGTATCGTTATTTTCCTCGGACTTGTCATTTTCCTTGTCATATTGATTATCAGAGCGATGAGAGCAAGAAAATTAGCTAATATCGCTTTAAGAAAAAAGAATTTGGAGCTCGTAAAACAGACCGAAGAAATCAATAACCAAGCTAAACAGTTGGAACATATCAACGTGGAACTCGAAAAACTTTCCATCGTTGCCGGTAAAACTCAAAACGCTATTATCATCATGGACAGAAACGGTTATTTTGAGTGGGTAAACGCCGGATTTACAAGATATTACGGTTATACTTTGCAACTTTTAAGAAACGAAAGGGACGAAAATATCGTAAACGTAAGTTCTAACAAAAGTATCAGAAACATATTATTTAAATGCGTCAGCAACAAACAAACCATCATTTTTGAATCGGAGTCTGTAACACGTTACGGCAAAAAAATCAACAGCCAAGTAACCCTTACTCCTATTCTTAACGACAAAAACGAAGTGGTTCAGTTGGTTGCAATTTATACCGACATCAACAAGCTTAAAAAGCAAGAGGCCGCTATCCGCAGTCAGAACGAAGAGCTTTTGCAACAAAAAAATGCGCTTGAAATTCAAAAAACTCAAATTGAGGAACAAAACAAGCACATCAAAGCCGGTATTTACTATGCTCAGACAATTCAGCAGACAATTCTTCCACCTCAAGAACAAATCGAAAAATATTTCGACTGTTTCGTTCTTTACAGACCAAAAGATATTGTCAGCGGCGACTTTTACTGGTTTTCTGAGGCTCAGGAAGACGGACACAATTATCAATTTGTCGGAGACCTCGACTGCACGGGACACGGTGTTCCGGGTGCATTCATGAGTCTTATCGGCAACAGAATCTTGAACGAGGTTATCAACGTTAAAAGGACTTTCTCGCCAAGAGACATCATGGATCAACTCAATCAAAACGTTATCAAAGCCTTGAAACAAGATCAAAGTACCAACAACGACGGTATGGATACTTGTTTTTGCAGAGTTGAAAAAACCTCTGACGAAGAGTACACCGTAACATACTGCGGCGCAAAAAGACCGCTTTATTTTATTACGAAAGATGATCCTGAGGTTCAGATACTTAAAGCCGACAGAAAATCTATCGGCGGTACCCAGCAAAAACGCGGTAAAATAGAATTCACAAATCAGGAAATTAAACTCCATTCGGGCGACATCATGTATCTCTCGAGCGACGGTATTATCGACCAAAACGATTCGGAACGTAAACGTTTCGGTACGGATAATTTCTTGAATATGCTCAAAAAATACAAAGACGAACCGATGGAAAAACAAGGCGAATATTTCGCTATGACCTTGGATAATTACCGTAAATCTGAGGAACAAAGAGATGATATTTCCGTAATTGGAATTAAATTTAAATAAAAAAAAGGAAAATGTTTAAGAAATCCGTCATATCATTTTTTCCGTCGTTAGCGGCGGTGATTTTAGCGGCAGTTTTTTTGACGGCGGCACGGACTTCCTATGCCCAACAAGCCGGAGGAAACGAGGCGCAAAGGGCACAGTGGGTTTTAACACTTTCCGATTACGTAACTTGGCCGGAACATGAAAAAATCGACACTTTCCTGGTCGGTGTTTACGGTTATAACGTACCCGAACTCGCTGAACTTCAAAGGCAAAAAAATATTAGAACCATTAATAAAAAGCCTTTCAGAATAGTTCATTTCAAAAAAACAAAGGAAATTACATACACTCATATTTTGTATGTTAATCCCAATTACAGCAACGATTTACCGCAAATCTGCACAAAACTTGACAATCAAAGCACTTTAATTATTACAAGTTCTTTGGCGCAAAACAGCAACTTGAGAAATTTCTGTATGATAAACCTCCTACTCAGAGGCCGCGGCGAACAATTTGAGGTTAACTCTCAAAGAGCAGAAGATGCGGGAATTTCTATTTCAGAAAAAGTGTTGGCTCAAGGCGGTAGCAGTATCGACCTTAAAAAACTTAACTACGGTAAAGATAAAGAGTTGCAACAAAAAGAAAATATGTTAAAAATTCAAGAGCAGCAATTAGAGCAAAAAAACAATGAACTCACTGTTCAAACTCTTGACAATGACATAAAACGCGAACAAATTCTTTTCACGAAATTTGAACTCGAAAACAAAGAGAAAGAAATTGAAAGTCAAAAAATGCTTGCAGACAAGCTTCTTAACGATGCTGAAAAATTAAAAGCAGTATTGTTGGAAAACAATGTCGCATTGAAAAAACAAGAACAAGAAATCAAAGAAAAACAACAGCAACTTGACGTTTCCGGCGATATTTTGCGCAGACAACAAGAGCGTATCAGCGAAAGGGAAAAACAAATCGGTGAACACGAAAAAATGTTGGATCAACAATCAGGACAAATTAATGCCCAAAAACGTGTTATTCTCGTTGCCCTGATTTTCTCAGGAATCATTCTCGTTCTTGTAGTTATCACAACGATAAGCAGTATTTCAAGAAAACGCAAAAACCGCGAACTTGCACGTCTTAACGACGAGGTAGACCGTCAGAAAGACCACATTCAAGCACAAAGCCAACAGCTTTTGCAAATTAACAAGGAATTGGAAAAACTATCAATCGTTGCCTCTCAAACTGATAACGCCGTTGTTATCATGGACAGTCAAGGCAATGTAGAATGGATTAACAGAGGTTTTACCAATATGTCTGGTTTTACTTTTGATGATTTACACGCTGATAAAAGAGATAATTTGACATCGCTTTACGCAAGCAACAGAGAAATTCAAGCAATCAAAGACGAATGTTTAAGCACTTGTCAGTCAAAGATTTTTGAATCGGAAATCAAGACTAAAAATGGTAATTTTCTGTGGATTCAATCTACTCTTACCCCGATTCTTAACGAAAACAACGAAATCGCAAGACTCGTTACCATTGATACCGACATCACCCAGATTAAGGAGCAGGAAAATGCGATTTTGGCTCAAGGTATGACATTAGCGGCTCAAAGGGACGAATTAGCTCAGCAAAAAGAACTTATTGAAGAGCAAAACGCTCATATCAACACAAGTTTAACTTACGCTAAAACCATTCAGGAAACCGTGATGCCGTTGGAGGTTAACATCACGAAATGTTATAAATATTTCGGCTTGTTTATTCCGCTTCAAATCGTCAGCGGCGACTTCTATTGGTTTACACGCGTGCCGGATAATCCCGATATGACTTTTACGGCAGCCGTAGATTGTACGGGACACGGCGTAGCAGGAGCGTTCATGTGTATGATTTCAACAAGACTTTTGAATGAAATCATCGTCGAACACAAAATTTACGACACCGAAAAAATTCTTACCTCGCTTGATGCCGGTCTAAAAACCGCCCTCAAACAGGATACAACCGACAACAACGATAGTTTGGAAATTTGCATCTGCAAGGTTTTAAGAAAAGAAAACGAAAAATACAATATAACATATTCAGGCGCAAAACGTCCGCTTTATATCTATCACGAAGAAAACGGCGATTTTGAAACCCTGAAAGCAGACAGCAAAACCATAGGTGGAATTATGTCAAGAAGGAACACAACCGAATTTACTTCTACTGAAAGAAATTTGGTAAGTGGTGACAAAATTTACATGACAACCGACGGTTTCATCAATCAGTTTGACCCGCATAATAAAAAATTCGGTTCAGACCGTTTTGTAAACTTACTCAAAAGCATTTGTACCAAAGAGTTAAGCGAACAAAAAACAATTTTGGAACAAGAGTATTACAAATATAAAGGCGATGCCGAACAAAATGACGACATCACTATTTTTGCAATACAATTATTATAAAAGTATATCTAAAAAAGTCAAAAATATGGCATTAATTAACAGCAGAGAAATTTTCGACACGATGTTTGAAAACAACGTAGTGATTTCATACATCGGTCCATTTGACGGTCAAATACTGTCATTGTTGGCCTCTAACATCGAGGACTCGCTTTGGGAGGATAAAAAGCGCGGCAAAAAATTCTTTAAAATTTTTATAGAATTGAGCCAAAACATTTATCTGTATTCAAAAGAAAAATCCACCGGAATCGGTCTTGATAGGTCAGCCGGCGTAGGTCTGATGCTCATAAAAGAATATGACGACCATTTTCAATTCATTACGGGAAACCTCGTTGACCATACCGATTACGTAAAACTCACGGAAAAATGCGATTTAATAATTCAAAAATCAAAAGACGAATTGCGCGAATTTAAACGTCAGCAACGCTCATTACCGCAATCCAGTCATAACGGCGGCGGCAATATCGGAATCATTCAATCAACAATATTAAGCGGTTATCCGCCATCGTATGCATTCCATAAAATTGATGATGATAATTATTTCTACATACTAAGCATAAGAATTGATAAATAAAGTCAGCCGTATTTTACTTTTTTAGAAAAAAATTTTAGCAAAAACTTTTTTAAGAAAAAGAGCCGCAATTTTTGCGGCTCTTTTTCTTTAGGATTTAATTGTTATCACTTTCTCTTATTTCATCTATTTCCAACCAACGCATCTCCTTTTCTTCAAGCAGATTTCCAATCTCGCCCATGCGCGAAGAAAGTTTTGTAATTTGTTCAATATCAGAGGTTAAGCCGGAGAGTTGAGCTTCAATTTGCTTTTTTTCATCCTCCAAAGCGGCAATTTCCTTTTCTAATTGCTGATATTCAAGATTCAATTTATACGTGAAATTTTTCCGTTTTTTCTCTCTAACGGGTTCTGAGGTTGTTTTCGGAGCGGATTTTTGCACTGCTAATGCCTTTTCTTCCTCTTTTTCAGTGAGATAGACGGTATAATTTCCCGGAAAATTCCGAATTTTGCCGTCGCCTTCAAAAACAAAAAGCGATGTCGCAACCTTATCCAAAAAATATCTGTCATGCGAAACCACTATCAAACAACCCGAAAACGAATCCAAATAATCTTCCAAAACATTCAACGTAATAATGTCCAAATCGTTTGTCGGCTCATCAAGTATCAGAAAATTAGGATTTTGCATTAAAACCGTCATCAAATATAATCTGCGCCTCTCGCCTCCACTGAGTTTTGAAACCGGTGCATATTGCATTTTGGGCGGGAAAAGAAAATATTCCAAAAACTGCGATGCTGAAAGTTTGCGCCCATCAGAAAGCTCAATAACTTCGGCAATTTTTTTTATAACATCAATAACACGACTTTCTGGGTCAGCCTCAATGCCGCTCTGACGATAATACGCCGTGCAAACAGTTTCGCCAAAATCCGAAAATCCCGAATCCGGCTGAACATTTTTCATCAATATATTTAATAAAGTGGATTTGCCGCAACCGTTACGTCCAACAATGCCGATTTTGTCGCCCTTTTGAAAAGAATACGAAAAATTTTCAACAAGTTTTTGGCTGCCGTAACTCTTACTTATATTCTTGATTTCCAATATTTTATTTCCAAGACGACGAGCAGAACCTGTTGCGATCTCAACCTTTCTGCCATCGGATTTGTGCTTTGCAGCCTCTTTCAACTTATAAAAACTGTCAATCCTATATTTCGCTTTCCCCGAACGGGCTTTCGGCATACGGGAAATCCATTCAGATTCTTTTCTCAAAAGATTTTCAGCACGGTCAGCAGCCGCATTAAAAGCCTCCAAACGCTCTTTCCTTTTCTCCAAATAATAACTGTAATTGCCTGAATAACTGTAAATTCTGTTATCATCAATTTCAATTATACAATCGCAGACATTATCAAGAAAATATCTGTCGTGCGTTACCATCAAAAGGGTCGTGCGGGTCTCCTTTAAATACTTTTCCAACCACTCTATCATATAAGTGTCAAGATGGTTGGTAGGCTCGTCAAGTATCAGCATATCAGGCTGTTCGATAAGAGCATCAGCAAGTGCAATACGCTTTTTCTGACCACCGGAAAGCATCGAAATTTTCTTGTCAAAATCATTAATATCGAGTTTACCCAAAATCTGTTTCATCTGCGCCTCATAATCCCAAGCATTCAAGGCATCCATCTGATTTTGAGCCTCTTCTATCCTCTTAAAATCGCCTGAAGATAATGCAGTTTCGTATTGACCAACAACTTGTGCCAAACGGTTGGAAACCGAAAATATCTGCTCTCCCACCGTTAAATCCTCCCGCAAATCAGGCTCTTGCCTTAAATAACTGACCGAAATGCCGTTTTTGAAAACCACTTCTCCCGAATCAGCACTCTCAAGACCCGATATAATATTAAGAAGCGTACTCTTTCCCGCTCCGTTTTTTGCGATTAACGCCGCTTTTTGGTCTTTTAATACCGAAAAACTTATGTTTTTAAACAAAACGTTATCTGCAAAACTTTTTGACAAATTTTCTGTCTGAAGATATGTTATCATACTTATTATCAAGTAATTAAATTAATTTCAACTGTATTTTTACCATTCCAAAGTACAAAGGTACATAAAAAATTAATCCTAAAAAAAATCAAAAAAAAATTATGTTATCAAAACCGATATAAAACGCTGATTATAAGAATATTAAATCACTAAAAAAAACATTTCAGAAAAAAACTTCAATATAAGGGGAAAAAATATTTTTTTACAGAATTTTTTTTTCTAAATTTGCACTTATAAAAGGCTGCTTTTAAGCGGTCAAAAATAACATCAATTGTTTATGTTAAAACACATTATATTGTTTTTCAAAGGTTTCTCGATGGGGCTTGCCAACGTTGTACCGGGTGTTTCCGGAGGTACGATAGCATTGCTTGCAGGTATTTTTGAAAGATTTGTCAATGCGCTCAAATCCTTCGATTTAGAGGCGTTGAAACTTTTGAAACAATTCAAATTCAAAGAGTTTGCCTCCCATACAGATTTGTTATTCTTAACGGTTTTGTTTTTGGGCGAAGGAATCAGCATCCTTACCGCCGCAAAAGTCTTGGAATATCTGTTTAAATTCAATGACGGCATTTACGTTTGGGCATTCTTCTTCGGTCTTATTTTAGCATCAGTTTATTACATCGGAAAAACAATCGGAAAATTTACTCCTCAATTAATATTGCTAACTCTTTTGGGTGCAAGCGTGGCATACGTTACCTCTATTCTGACTCCCGCAAGCGAAAACGACAATATTTTCTACTTAATTTTCTGCGGCGCAATTGCAATTTGCGATATGTTATTACCCGGAATTTCAGGAAGTTACACGCTAATTCTACTTGGAAACTACAAATTGGTGGTCGTGGATTCTATTTCACACCTTTTTGATAGCAGCGAGGCGTTTTGGCAAAATATGAGGATTCTTTTACCGTTTGCAATCGGTGCAGCGATAGGATTTTTGGCGTTCGCAAGATTTTTGTCGTGGCTGATGAAAAAATACGGAAAACAAACAACTGCTGTTTTAACGGGTTTTGTTTTCGGTTCATTAGGATTTATTTGGCCGTGGAAAAAAAAAATTTACCAAAAAGTAAACGGTCATGAAGTCTTCAACTCGCACGGCGAAGCGATTGTAGAGGGCTACAACAAATATATGCCCGATTTAACCTCAGACACTTTTATCGCAATCGCTCTGATGATTGTAGGTGTTGTAACGTTATGCGCTATTGAGGAAATATCAACAAGAAAATCTAAAAAACAAAATACTAAAACCGCAGACAAAACATCTGCGGAGGATTTAAATTAAAAAATTACGGACATAAATAAATACTTTAAAAAAAGTGGAAGTCGAAACTATTAAAATGATTGCAACGACCTATGAAGGTCTTGAAGATGTGTTAGGACGTGAACTGATGCGTATGGGTGCAGAAGATGTAGATACCGATACGTGCAGAGTTACGTTTTCCGGCGACAAATACTTGTTGTATCAGGCAAATTACGAATTGCGTACCGCTTTGAAAATTTACAAAGAGGTTATGTGTTTTGATTTTACATCCAAAGAAGAGTTTTTGGCACAATTCAAAGACTACCGTTGGAGCAAAATACTCAACATCTACAAAAGTTTTAGAGTGGAGGCTTCTTCTAAATCGCCCGTTATTAACGACAACGCCGAAATCAAAGCGGAAATTACTAAAATTATCACCGCTTATTTCAACGAAAAATCGCATAAAACACCTCCGCACGATACACAAAACCCGTCGGTGGTAATCGTTATCGAATTAACGGAAGATAATAAATGCAAATTCTTGCTTGACTCTTCGGTTGAAAGTCTCTCACACAGAGGTTACAAAGTATCAAGCGTTAATGCGAAATACGATGAAGTTTACTCTGCCGGTCTTGTACAACTTTCAGGCTGGAAGGCTAACACAAATTTTATCGACCCGATGTGCGGTCAAGGTACTCTGCTAATTGAGGCTGCAATGTTTGCTTACAATATTCCCGCTCAAGTTTGCAGAGAAAACTTCGGATTTTTCACTTGGAGAGATTTCGATGCCGAAATGTGGCAGGATATAAAATCTTCAACAAAAATCAGAATTAAACACAACGGCGAATTTGCATTCAAACTTTTAGGTTATGATTCTGACGAGTTGAGCGTTAAGGCCGCTAATCAGAACATCAAAAAAGCAATGTTGGACAAATATATAACCGTAGAAAAATCTGATCCCGTAGACATTGATGCTCCGGACGGACAAAATACGGCTATCATTTTGGCTCCGAAAGTAGACGTTTACAAACAAGATGAAACCAAAGAATTGACGGCTACTCTCGAAAAATTGGCTAAAAAAGTGTTTAAAGGCTCAAAAGTTTGGATTCATTCTGACTACGAAGACCTTCCGAAAGCTATCGGAATACAACCGACTAAAGTCTCTGAAGTAAAATTCTCAAATAAAGACTTTAAACTCGGATTGTATTAAATCTTGATAACTATCAGAAAATTAACGCATTGTAACGGCAATACAAAAAATTAAAAAAAGTTAAACACAAAAAATACCGAAAAAATTAAATATTTTTGGTAAAAAATTTGCAATTTTCAAAAATATATCTTTATATTTGTATGTTGAAAATGCATGACTAAATTGTAATCCATTTATGAAGGCGGATATACATAGCATTTACTTGGAAGTAAAAAAAGGCAACCTTATAGCAGCTCATGAGGGTGAAATAACTTCAGAGGTTATCACCGAGTTTCTAAGTAAGGTTGAGGATTCGCTTTTACAAAATGGTGAAGCGGTTAAAATAGTACGCAAACTATACAATATATTAGTTGAAGCATTGCAAAACTTATATCATCACTTGGAAATTCCTCCGAAAGATTATTCGGAAAGTCTTCATCTTGATGAAAATTGCCGTTACGCGTTTTGCACTTTAGTAAAAGAAGGAAAAGGATCTTTCAAAATCACCACGGGCAACTTCGTTAAGGGAAAAACTATTCAATTCTTAAAAGACAGAATTGAACAACTCAATTATCTCTCAACTTACGAGCTCAAGGAGCTTTACAAAAGAGTGCTAAATAACGATGAGTTTTCTGAAAAAGGCGGCGGCGGTCTCGGTTTTATAGAAATGGCGAGAATGTCCGGCAACAAATTAGGATACGATTTCGTTAAATACGATTCGCAATACAGTTTTTTCGTATTGGAAATACACATAAACTAAAGTGGCATGAAAAAGCCCTAAAGTAACTCAAAAGATATTTATATTTTAAAAAAATGGATTCAATAAACATAGAAGGCACACCAAAGACTCCAAGCATCTCTTTTGATGCGAAAACAGGTCAGATAGAAATAAAAGGACGTTCTATCCCTGAAAATTCTATTGAATTTTATAAACCTTTGGTTGAATGGCTTGACAAATATTCCGAAATTGCTCAAGGCACGGTAAACGTAATTATACAATTGGAATATTTTAATACAAGTTCGTCCAAATGTATACTTGACGTTTTCAAAAAATTGGAAAACTTGCACAGCAAAAGCAAAGCTGAGGTTGTTATCAATTGGTACTACGAAGAAGACGATGAGGATATGTTGGAGGCCGGTGAAGATTATCAGTCAATCCTCAAAATACCGTTCAAAATGGTAGAGATTGCTGAGTAAAACTTCTTGTAAGAAAAGCAAAGTTTTATTCAGCCTTAATTTGCGGTGTCATTTTTTATAAAAAAAAGCACCACATTATGTTTAATTTTTATTACCGTCCATTTTTTTTTAAGATAAAAATATTTTCATACACGAAATCAGATAAAAACAATAAATAACAATAAACGCCGGTCAATTTTTTGAGCGGCGTTTTTAATAATTAAAAAACCCTAAAAATCACCAAATCATGAAAACGAAAACTCTAATTTTTATGGTAAGTCTTTCTACAATCTGTTTCACCGGCTATGCGTGCGATTTAGAAGACCAAGACAAAACTGAAAATGTTGTTGTAGACAACAATTCTGAAACAACCGATGATAGTAACAACTCTCAAAACATAACGGTAGATAATTTTACAGAAGAAGAATTGGACAAAGCCGCAACCGCTAAAGGCACTACCCTATCTCAAGAAGAGCAAAAAGTAATTCAATTGTGCAATTTAGCACGTCTCGACGGTAACAAATTCATGGAATACTATGCAAAACCTTATTTGAAAAACAAAACAAGCAATTACATTTCCTCCTTGTATTCAACATTAGCAACTATAAAAAATTTGCCGATGCTCTATCCCGAAGCCTCACTTTGTCAAACTGCCGCCGCTCATGCCGAAGATATGGGAGGCAAAGGTCTAATCGGTCATAATTCCTCTGACGGAACTAATTGGAACGATAGAATTAACGAATTATACGACAGCTACACTATAGCAGAAAATTGCAGTTACGGATATGCAAGAGCAATAGAAATCGTAATGCAACTTTTAGTAGACGAGGGAACACCGTCGTTAGGACATAGAAAAAACATCTTAAGCAACAAATACAATGCAATAGGTGTTGCAATCCGCTCGCACAGACAATACGGAAACAACTGCGTTCAGGATTTCGGCGACAAAATTATAACCAAACTTTAAAAATGAATAATTACCCGATTGAAAAACTGATTGAAGACGAAAGATATTTGAAACTTTTGTCAGAAAAATACCCAAACACATCGAGTTGTTCGACGGAAATAATTAACCTTGAGGCAATTATGAATTTGCCTAAAGGAACGGAGCATTTTTTGAGCGATCTTCACGGCGAAATTACCGCCTTTACGCACGTCTTGAAAAATGCTTCGGGCGTTATCCGAAGAAAAGTAGACGACATTTTTGGAATGACAATGAGGCAAAGCGACAAAAACGCTTTGCTTTCGCTTATTTATTATCCGAGCGAAAAACTCGCCCTTGTCAGAAATCAAGAAAAAGATATTGACGATTGGTACAGAACTACTCTGTATCAAGTAGTTGCAGTGGCAAAAACTGTCAGCTCCAAATATTCTCATTCCAAAGTCAGAAAACTTCTGCCCGAGGAATTTGCATACGTCATTGAGGAACTTCTTCACGAAGAAGAAAACTCACCCGACAAACAAAACTATTATTCGCAACTTATCAATACTATCGTAGACATCGGCAGAAGTGAAAAAATTATAATAGCAATTTGCCGTTTAATTCATCGCTTAGTAATTGATACACTGCACGTTGTAGGTGATGTTTATGACCGCGGACCCGGAGCTTGCGATATTATGGAAACTCTTTGCGGCTATCACAATTTTGATATTCAATGGGGAAACCACGATATTTCGTGGATGGGTGCAGCCGCCGGAAATTTGGCGTTGATTGCTAATGTTGTCAGAATTTCAATCCGTTATGCCAACGTTGAAACATTGGAAGAAGGCTATTCGATTAACCTTTTGCCGCTTGCAACCTTTGCCCTTGATACTTATGGAGAGGACAAATGTTCGGTTTTTCAGGCTTGTTGCGAATTTGAAGAAAATTCACGCATGAGCCGCTCAATGCAACTGATGGCAAAAATGCACAAAGCTATTTCGATTATTCAATTCAAACTTGAAGGACAAACCATAATGCGCCGCCCCGAATTTGGAATGAACGACCGCAAACTCTTGCATTTAATTGATTATGAGAAAGGTACGATAACAATTAACGGCAAAACTTATGAATTAAAAGACAAAAATTTTCCGACCATCGACCCAAAAGACCCGTACAAACTAAGCGTTGAGGAAGAACAGCTGATGATTCAACTTTATCATTCTTTCACCAGCAGCGAAAAACTTCAAAACCATTTGCGTTGCATTTACAAGCACGGAAGTTTGTTTTTGGTTCGTAACAACTGCCTTTTGTATCATGCCGCTATTCCGCTCAACGAGGACGGAACTTTCAAAGAGGTTACGATAAAAGGTAAAAAATACAAAGGCAAAGCCTTGATGGAACATTTTGACAAGATAATCCGTCAGGCATATTTCTCGCCGATTGAAACGGAGGAAAAACATCTCGCCTTAGATTATATGTGGTATCTTTGGTGCGGACCTGACTCACCGCTTTATAATAAGGACAAAATGACGACTTTTGAACGTTATTTTATTCAAGATCCTGAACTTTCAGTAGAAGAAAAAGGTCCTTATTACGAACTCGCAAACACTGCTCAAACCTGCGACTATATTTTAAAAGAGTTCGGACTTGACCCCGAAAAGTCAAGAATAATTAACGGACATATTCCCGTTAAAACAACTTTAGGTGAATCACCATTAAGAGCGGGCGGCAAACGTTTGGTAATTGACGGAGGTTTTTCAAAACCGTATCACAAAACCACTGGAATAGCGGGTTACACTTTGATTTATAACTCTCACGGCCTGCAACTGGTTCAGCACGAGCCATTTGAAAGCAAAGAAAAGGCGGTTCAAGACGGAACGGACATTCATTCGAGGGTTCAACTTGAAGAATTTAAATACCACAGAATGTTGGTTCGCGACACCGACAGAGGCAAAGAACTTCAAGTTCAAATTGACAATTTAAGGAAATTGTTAATGGCTTACCGTCAAGGTATTATAAAAGAAAGGTAAAAAATATGTTTTTTTAACAAAAAAACGTTTGTTTTTGAATAAAAATGTTTAAATTTGCATTTGATAATTTTTATTACAAACAATTAATACATAAAACAAGATGAAAAAAATTTTATTTAGCCTTATGGCATTTGCGCTCTGCGCTATGATGTTCACCTCTTGTAAAAAGGATAAGGACAATGACGGAGATGATGACAGCAATAAAGTAAGCAATTTAAGTGCAACATTGAATGACGGAAAATTTTCAACATCAATAGCTGGCTTTTATTCATCAAAAAATTCAGAACAAAGTGGAACAACGAAGTTGAATCAAATTTTTTCTTCGGAAGAAGGTTCAACAACGATTGCCGGTACATCAAACAATAAACAATTGGCAATTACAATTAAAGGTACTACTTCAGGTTCATATGATTTAAATGTAAGCACAAATAATGCTATAAATAACGCACTCATAAATCTTCTCTCTGGTAAAACCATCCAAGAGTCAATTAAAGATGCGGTTGATATAGAAACTGAAGCTATGATAATTTATCGTACCGTAGGCGAAGCGGAAGGTGGTTCTACCTATTACTTCTCAACAGAGGCTCATGTTGATATTACAATAGCACTTATTTATTCAACAGGAACATTTAGTGCAACAATGATGAACAAGGCAGGAGATAAATTCACTATAACCGACGGTTCATTCAAAGTATTCGGAAAACCTGTTGTTGAATCATCTTCAAAATAAAAAAACATTTCAAACACAATATTTTTAGAGCCGCAAAACTAAATTTGCGGCTCTTTTTTTATCAAATTAAAAAAAAATTTAATAACTTATATTCGGGGAATAAGTTTTAGGTTTTATTGAATTTCGCTCGGTGATATATTTTGAATATTTTTCGTCGAAATCCATGCGGGATTTTACTGCTGCTGAATAAACATCAAGCGATGCCAAAAGCAATTCTGAAACCTCTCTTACAGCAAACTCCTCGCCCGAAGAAAACGTTACGTAATCCGCTAAATGATTGTCTTTTACATAATCGCTAAACATAGGAGCAGATTTGCGGCGAATTTGAAACCTTAAACCGCATTTTTCAGCAACCGTCAAGTCCAAAATATCGTCAAAAACAAATGCTATTTCCTCTTGTTTCAACGAATATTCCTCCATAACAGCCCTCAAGCCTTCAATCTTATTTTTAAAACCTAAACATTTGAAATTCAGATGTTCACGATTCACAAATTTCTCCGTTGAAGGATTGTTTTCTCCACTTATAATGCCGGAGATAAGAAGATTTCCACTAAACAAAGTATAACCGAAGCGCAAAATGTTAAGACCCATGGAATCAACTTCCGAAAAGCCTGAATAAACATTGTCGCCCTTTACGCCCGAATTGAAAACTCCGTCCCAATCAAATATTATCGCCTTAATTTTCAAGGCTTTATCCTTAAAATCAGAAAGGGGAATTAAAAACTCCCCTCCCCTATCTTCAAATTTTTTTAAATCTCTCATTTACAACAAATCTTGAATATCCAACATTCCGCAAGGTTTGCCGTCAGAGGTTACGACCAAAGTGTCAATTTTGTACTGTTTGAAAAGTTTTGACGAATCAATCAAATAAGCCTCTTTATCAATCGTAACAGGTTGTTTTTCAGGAAGTTGAGAAAGTTTTTTCGTTAAAACAGAATCGCCTTCTTTTTCAACCAAACGTCTTAAATCGCCGTCAGTGAAAACACCGTAAATATTTCCGTCTTCTTTTACAACCGTTACTGCGCCGAGTTTTGAAAGCGTCATTTTCACCAAAGCCTCGTTGATAGTGCTGTTGAATGAAATACAAGCGTTTTCCGTGCGGTAAACGTCTTTAACTTTCATCGTCATAAGTCTTGTATCTTCAAAGAACTGCTCAGTGCCAAGGGTCGTGAAATTGTTTTGCGGCAAAAGTTGTAGAACTTTCCACGGAACTGTTATCGTATGACAGCCGATATTCAAAGCGTTTCTTACATGTTCGGGGTTACGAACCGAAGAAAACATAATTTTTGAAGGATAACCGTATTTATTAACGGCATTAACGCACTGTTCTACAAGCGATAAGGCATCGTGTCCCTGATCTTGAAGTCTGCCGACCAAAGGACAAACGTAGGTTGCACCGGCCTGCATTGCAATATAAGCCTGCTGAATCGTATAAATAAGGTGCATATTAACCATATAACCCTCACTTCTAAGAATATGACAAGCCTTTGCGCCTTCCAATGAAACCGGAATTTTGTAAACGGTTTTATTCTTGTCAAGTCCTAAATCGTTTTGACGGTGAGCCTCCGAAATAATTTCGTCAGAGGTTCTGCCCAATGCTTCAATCTGAAGGATAGGAACGATTTTAGAAAGTTTCAAAATTATGCTGTCAACATCGTTGTAACCTTCACGGTGCATAAAAGTCGGAGTCGTTGTAAGACCCGTCAAAAAGCCTAATTTAAAGGCGTTTTCAATTTCAGGCAAATTAGCCGAATCAAGATATAATTCCATTTTTATCTAAATTTTTATCTGTATTTAACTTCAATTTCGTGCAATTCGATAAGCGGTTTCAAGAACTCTTCCAATTCGGAAAGTTTCAACTGACTTGCCGCATCACATTTTGCTTTTTCAGGTTCAGGATGTGCCTCAATGAAAATACCGTCAACACCGCTTGAAACGCCTGCTCTTGCAAGTGTTTTCAAATATTGTCTTGCTCCGCCGTTAGGATCGGCAGAAGGAATTCCGTATTTTCTGATAGAATGTGTAACATCAAAAACTGTCGGATAACCCGTTTCGTTTAAGTGGTAAAAACTTCTCGGATCAACCACCAAATCATTATAACCGAAAGTATAACCGCGTTCGGTCAAAATAATTTTGTCGTTGCCGCAAGCCTCAATTTTTTTAACGGGTTTAATCATGTTTTCGGGTGCAAGAAACTGTCCGTGTTTGAGATTGATAACGGCTCCCGTTTTAGCAGCTTGAGTTACGAGCCCCGTCTGCATACAAAGGTATGCCGGAATCTGAATCACGTCCAAAACCTCAGCGGCAGGTTGTATATGTTCGGGATAATGAATGTCCGAGAGAACGGGCATTTGAAACTCTTTTTTTATCTTTGCTAACATTTCAAGACCTTTTTCCAAGCCCGGACCTAAATAATAATCCACACTCGAACGGTTGTCTTTCATAAACGAAGACTTGAAAATCACCGGTAAAGAAAGTTTTTCTGCCGTTTTCTTAACGTGTTCGGCGGTTTTCATCATAATATCCTCGTCTTCAATAACGCACGGTCCGCAAATCAAAAACAATTTGTCAGAACCGCACTCAATATCAGATACTTTTACTATTTTTTTCATAGAATTCTTTTAATATAGTTCTAAGGTGCAAATTTAAAAAGTTTTTATGAACTAAAAAAGGCGTTTACTTTATTTTAATAGAAATTAACCGTGTTTTTACTTTAAGAAGATTATTTTAAATCAAAAATAATCAAATTATTTTTTACCGGGGAAATTAATCCTCGGATAACCGCCGCGGTGAATTTCAAATTCCTCTTTTATGGACTTTGAAAGCATATAATTATAATCCGAAAAATACTCCCAATACATTATTCCGCCCAAATCATGGATAAAAATATAATCAACTTTCCTTTTAACAGACTGCATATCCTCGTATGAAAGGAAAATTTTTTCTTGCGGATTGTAAAGCGTAGGCGACAACGCAGAAGAATCCCAACCCCTTATATATTTACCGGATTTCAAAAGAGGGGGAATCTGACGGAAAGCAACCGAGCCGACACCCGTTCCCTTACAAAAAAGTCCGTTGTTAACAGCTTCAACATTTTTCCATTTGCGTCCGTAAAAAGCGGCACCTATTATAATTTTTTCTTTCGGAACTCCGGCTTTATAATAATTTTTAACCACTTTATCAACGCTGTGTCCGTTATGTTTTAAGGACGAAAAATAAAGATTCGTATGATGACCCGTAGTCTTGTTCCATTGTCCGAAAAAATCGTATGTCATCACAAAGAAATAATCAGTCAAAGGCTCAATTTTACGTATCTCAGTGTAAGTCAGATACATATCAAACGCTCCGGCCGCAACGGTCAAATAATATTTTTTGCCGTCCTGTTTTGAGGCTTTGTCAAATGCAGTGCGCAACTCTGTTAAAAGCGATGTAAAATTCACTCTGTCGGTATCTCTTGTCTGAGCATTCATGCCCGGAAATTCCCAATCCACATCCACTCCGTCAAGACCGTAATATCTAACAAAACGGATTGCATCATCTACAAAAACAGAACGCAAAGATGAGCTTAGACTCATGTCAGAAAAAACTTTAGAAGTCCCGTAACCGCCTACGGAAACCAAAATTTTCATTTGAGGATACAATTTTTTGAGTTTTTTGGCAATCATAAAATTTTGAGCATCCTCAGGACGCAAAAGCCCGATACGGTTGTTCGTAATCTTAGTAAAGGCAAGATTGAGGATATTAACCCCGTCAAGCCTCAAAGAGTTTAAGTCCAATTTACGGTTGCCGATATGCAAATATGCACAAATTATAGGTGTCTGAAGTTTTGAAAAATTACCCGTAGGTGCAGAATTCAACGCTAAATGCTCATCGCCAGAATTAACAAGGCAAGAGACTAAAAATAACGCAGTCAAAACAAACAAAACAATTTTTTTCAACGGTACAAACATTTTTTTTAAAGTCATTACTTTCTAAAACAAGGTGCAAAGGTAGGAAATTATTTTCATTTTCAAACCCTAAAACTTTTCGCAGAGGTTAAGTTGTATTATTAACATCTTAAAAACCAAGTCGTTAGAAACGACAAATAAAAAATTACTTGAAAAACTATTTTTTTTGAAAAAAAATTTGGCAAATCAGAAAAAAGTCCGTAATATTGCACTCCGAAATTTTTAAAGAAATAACGTTAATAAATAAATAATAAGACCATGGAATTATTAAAAGTAGTTGAAGAACAGTACTCTCAAAAAAGAGAATGGCCCAAATTCAACAGCGGCGATACAATCACCGTTAATTACAAAATCAAAGAAGGCAACAAAGAAAGAGTTCAGCAGTTTAGAGGCGTTGTCATTCAGAAAAAAGGTATGGGCATCAGCGCAACATTTACTGTAAGAAAAATGTCTGGTAGCGTAGGCGTTGAAAGAATTTTCCCTGTAGAATCTCCGTTTATCTCTTCAGTTGAAATCAACAAGAGAGGTTCGGTACGTAGGGCAAGAATTTTCTACGTAAGAGAACTTACCGGCAAAAAAGCACGTATAAAAGAAAAAAGAATGTAAGTTTTTCTTTTTCAAAAAAAGAGAAACTTCAAACAAATCCTCAAACAACTTACTGTTTGGGGATTTTTTTTGCAAAAAAAATTTTGTTTATACAAACTAAAAATTTAATTTTGCACCCGAAAAAATTATAAAAGAAATATTTTAAAACAAAAAATGGCAAATACAGAAATTAACGAAAACGAGAATCAAGACCAGTTGGAAAACGTGGAACTCTCGTTAGGCAGGACAGAGCAATATATCGAAAAAAATAAAGAAAAAATCTTTATGGGAATCGGTATCGTAGTTGCTGTGATTTTAGGCATTATGGCCTATTCAAAATTAATCAAAACTCCGAGAGAAAACAAAGCCGCATCTCAAATGTTTATGGCAGAGCAGTATTTTGAAAGAGATTCTTTCAATCTCGCACTCAACGGCGACAACAACGGTTATCCCGGATTTTTGGGAATCATCAAAGAGTACTCAGGTACCAAAGCCGCTAACAACGCAAAATATTATGCCGGTGTTTGTTATATGAATCTCGGCGATTTTGACGGCGCAATCAGACAATTGGAAGATTTTTCAAGTTCCGACCCGATGTTGGAACCCGTTTCAATAGGACTTTTAGGCGACGCTTACATGGAAAAAGGCATGGCTGACAAAGCTCAAGGTTATTATCAGAAAGCTATCGCTAAAGCTCAAAACAACAATTTTATTGCTCCCGTTTATTTGCAAAAATTGGGTATTTCTTACGAAGCAGCTCAGAAATATCAAGACGCATTGAACGTATATGAAAAAATCAAAACCGATTATCCCGCTTCAAACGAAGCAAGAACGGCTGATAAATTTATTGAAGCAATGAAATTAAAATTAGGAAAATAATTTTTCCATAACTATAAAATGAAAACGGGCGGTAAACTTTTTTTAGAAAGTTACCGCCCGTTATTTTTTTTAAAAAAAAAGGATTTCTTTTTTCTTCTACTTTGTTAAAATTTCAATAATCTGTTTTACAAGATTCGGCATAGCATCACGATAACCGTCAGCAAATTTATGACAACGGCGGTTAGCAATCACAAGGCAAACTGTTGCAGTATTATGTCCTAAAAGCCTTCCTAAACCGTTAATCGCTGAAGATTCCATCTCGTAATTATTAACTTTGAGGCCTTTGTACTCAAAAGTTTCGATTTTTGAATTAATATCCTCGTCAATGATTCCGAGCCTTACCACACGCCCTTGCGGACCGTAAAAACCGGGCGCAGAAAGTGTTATGCCCTGACGGAATTTTGAAAGTTTTTTCAAAAGTTCCGGTGAGGATTCCACAAAATATGGTTTCGCTAAAAGCTCGCTGCGTTTGGTATGCTCTTGAAAAAGTCTTTCAAGTTCCAAATCACAAACTTTGTTTCTATCTTTATAAAAATTAAGCAAACCGTCCAAACCTCCGGCAATAGCCGTTACAACAGGCTCTCCCACAGGAATATCCGCCTGAAGCGAACCGCAAGTACCAATTCTGACAATATTCAACGTCTTATGCTCTTCTTTGGGCAGTCTGGTTTTGAAATCAATATTTGCCAAAGCGTCCAACTCGGTTAAAACAATATCAATATTATCCGTTCCGATACCCGTAGAAACAACGGTTATGCGTTTGCCGTTTTTATAACCCGTTACAGTTCTGAATTCCCTATTCTGAACCGTTAATTCGGTAGTGTCAAAAAATTTAGCAACAACATCGGTTCTGTTTTGGTCGCCAACCAAAATAATGTTGTCGGCAATATCTTCCGGCTTTAGGTGAAGGTGAAAAATCGAACCGTCACCGTTTATAATCAACTCTGAATCTTCGATAGGTTTCATGGTTAAAAAAAAATTATTTATATACTACAATTTGTCAAAGTTACGTAATTTTTTATAAAAAGCAAAATTTTCGATGCAAAATTTCAAAAATAAATATTGTTTTTTTCATACTATAATAAAAAATTGTTATTACTTTTGAGCCGTCATATTAAGGAATTAAAATGAAAAATACATATTTTGATTTAATAGAGCAAAGTTACTATTTCCCGCAAGACGGGTTTGACATACATGACGGGTATCTGACTTTTCACGGCGTGTCGCTGAAATATTTAATCGAAAAGTACGGAACACCTTTCCGTCTTATGTATTTGCCGAGAATCGGCGAACAAATTAAACGCGCGAAAAATCTTTTCAACCGTTCTATCAAAAACAATAATTATTCCGGTAAATACGAGTATTGTTACTGTACTAAATGTTGTCACTTCTATCATGTTGTAAGTGAGGCTCTTAAATACAATGTACAACTCGAAACCTCTTCATCTTTCGATATTGATTTGATTCGTTGTCTTTACAAAAACGGACAAATTGATTTTAAGACGAAAATCATTCACAACGGTTTCAAAACGGACGAATACGTTGAAAAAATCGTTAAACTTCAAAAAGACGGTTTTGAAAATTCCATCATCGTTCTTGACAGCAAAAGCGAGCTGACAAGAGTTTTGAAATATGCCGGAAAATCCAAAACGAAAATCAAAATCGGTTTGAGAATGGCAATTGACGAGGAATCTCAATCCGCTTATTATACCTCAAGACTTGGAATGAGAGCCTCGGAAATGGCTGAATTTTACGAAAAAGAAATCAAACCCAATGAAAATCTTGAACTCAAACTTTTCCATTTTTTCATTGATTCAGGTATAAAAGACAGTTTTTATTATTGGACAGAGTTCGGTAAAGCAGTAAAAAAATACATCGAACTCAAAAAACTTTGCCCGACACTTGAAGATTTTGATTTAGGCGGCGGTTTCCCGATACGCAATCAACTCGGCTTTGAATACGATTATGAATACATCATCCGCGAAATTGTTAGGATTTTGAAAGAAACCTGCCTTGCGGAAGACGTTCAAGAGCCGAATATCATAACAGAATTCGGAAAATATACAGTCGGAGAGTCGGGCGCAGTGATTTTCAAGGTTTTAGACCAAAAACAACAAAACGACACCGAATTATGGTACATAATCGACAATAGTCTTATGACCACAATTCCCGATGCTTGGAGTGCTAACGAAAGATTTATACTTTTGCCTATCAACAAATGGAACCACGAGTGTACAAGAGTTAATATCGGCGGCATAAGTTGCGATCATTCAGATTATTACAACTCCGAAGATATGAATCAGCACGTTATTTTGCCTTCGTACAAAAACACCGAAACAGAGCCTTTGTATATAGGATTTTTCCATACGGGAGCATATCAGGATTCGATAGCAGGTTACGGCGGAATAAAACATTGTCTTCTCCCCTCGCCTAAACATATCGTAGTTTACAGGGACGAAACAACGGGCAATTTCAAAGATTATTGTTACAGGGACGAGCAAACCGTGGACGATATGTTCCACATTTTAGGTTACGACCACCCAGAACAAAATCCAGTTTTAAGAAAGAAAAAACAAGACGAAGATGACTTCTAACATTATAACAGTCGGCACAATAACTCCGCAAATGGAGTTACACGATTTGATTGAAAAAAACATTCGGATTCTATTGCTAATGGAACATTTCGGCACCGGTTTTACGGTTGCCGATTTGACTATTGAGGAATTATGCCGTTTAAGAGGCATTAATCCCGAAATATTTGCTTGTTTTTGCAATCTTTATAACGGTAGCGATAAAATCTGCTATGAACCAAAAACCATAGAGGACATAAATCAAATCATTGAATTTTTGGAGAATGCGCACCGTTATTATTTGGACGAAATGTATCCAGAAATAAAATACTACATCAAAAAACTTTCAGAAATCAACGAAACGGACGATATAAAAATGGTTGAAAAGTTTTTTGAATCGTATTTTTCGGAGGTAAAAAAACATTTGGATTACGAACAGAAAAAGCTTTTCCCGCTTTTGCGCTCTGAGGACAACGCTCAAAAAGGTAAAACCAAAATCCATCACGGCGACATCGAAACCAAACTTGCCGACCTTAAAAACTTGTTATTAAAGCACATACGCCTTATTGACAAAAACGGTTTAAAAAGAAAACTTCTTACGGCTTTGTTTGAATTTCAGTTCGATTTGAATATTCATTCTCTCATTGAAGACAAAATTTTAATACCTATTGCTTTGAAAAAATAGTTATTAAATCATACAATTCTTGAGTGTTTTTTGCGACGAAAGAATTGTTTTTTTTCAGAATTTCAAAGGAATTGAAACCCCATGAAACGGAAATAATTTTCTTTTTGGCAGCGTTACAAGCCTCTATATCACGCAATTCGTCGCCGATATAAAGAAAATCACCGTTCAACCTTGAAGCTTTTTTTAGAGCTCGTTTTTTTCCGAAAAGCGAAACCTCTGTTTTAATAAACGAAAAATATTCTTCCAAACCATTGATTTTAATAAAAGTATCAATGGTTTGAGAAGAATTTGTTGTTATAATGCCTAATTTATAATTTTCTTTTTTTAACTGTTTTATTAGGTCGATAATACCGCTGAAAGGTTTTATTTCGTCAGCTTTTTCTTGAGATTTTTTTCTAAAAAAACGCAAAAGATGAGGAATTTTCCAAAACCTCACTCCGGAAAGTTTTATTAACTCCTTTGCGGAAGAATTTTTATGTTTTTCAAAATCAATTTCCTTATAACCAAACTCCTGAGCGTATGAGTTCAGAAGTTTAGAACCTAATTCAAACGTATCGGCTAACGTACCGTCAAAATCGAAAATCACAAATTTATTCATTTCGTTTCATTTTTTTTGTAAAAAAAGTGGTGCGCAATCGGCTTGATAGCACACCACTTTCGTTATTTATTTTATTACAATTTTTCCTTCATTTAATCCTTTAGAAACGGCTCTTAAAAGTACCTCGCCCTGTTCGGGTTTGACTTTTAGAATCACTAACGCCTTGCCGCTAAAAAGATTACGTGAATAATTTTTCGCAGGAATTTTTACGCCTACAACTCCGGGCTCTGTGTTCGGCTCGTCCCATTGATAAGATTTTTTTATCTTTTTGCCGATGAAGAAAACTTCATTTTTGCCGGTTTTCAAAAGTTTACTGTCAAGGGTAAAACTCTGAGGTTCATCACGTTTTATGCCGGAAGCAATTTTTTCGCCGTTAACATAAATGTCTTGAACCGCTAAAATACTTTTTGAAAACAGCGTATAAGTATTTTTGTCAGAAACCTCGTCCAACAAAACTTCACATTTTATTGCTAACAAAGTGTCGTGATAAAAATCCCAACGCTCGTTGCGGTCGTAAACCAAAGCATCACGCCAATCGCCCGCCTTTGCCGCTAAAACTTCTGATTGCCAATTATTTAAATCCTTCAACGTGAGTTCTTTTTGCGCAAGAATTTTTTTACCGAAAGAGTTTTCAAATTCTCTGTCATTTTCTAGCGATGACGGGTCGCCGTTACCGACTCCGAGAATTTCAGCATTTCCCGATAATTCAAATTTAATATTATTGTTTGCATCGGGAACTTTTTCGCCTTTTGAATCCGTTACCGACACATTCACCAAAACAATATCGGAAGTTTTTGAATATTCCAAAACAATATTTTTAGCCTCGCTTGTTGTTTTAACACTCTCAGTTACAACTACTTTTCCGTTTTTAAAACCTTTGACTAAAAGTTCGCCGGGAAAGTATTTTACATCCCAAGAAAGATGACCGTATTTTTCAAGTTTCTTTTTTCCGAGTGATTTTTTGTTTAAGAAAAGTTCCGCTTCGTCGCAGTTTGTATACGCCCAAACTTTTATCGTCTGACCTTCCATGCCTTTAAAATTCCAATGCGGAAACAAGTGAATTACAGGCTTTTCGGTATTGTTAGCCAAAATATAATAAGCCTGATCTTTTGGAAAACCGCAAACGTCCAAAATTCCAAATTGACTTGAAACAGCCGGATAAGAAAACGGTGTCGGCTCGCCCCTATAATCAAAGCCTGTCCAATAGAAAAGTCCTGACATCCAGTCTCTTTCAAGACAAAATTTGTAACCTCTTTCAATCGACGTGCCGCCCGCGCGGTCAAATTGCGGAATATGACAATTTACGGAATCAGCAAAATAAACGCCCCTTGTGCCGCAGCCCGAAGTCTCCTCCGTCAGCCAACCGGGTTGAGAAAGATGTTTTTCTCGATATTTGTCTATCTCGCACTGAGCCAAATAGTTAAAGCCCATAAGTTCGAGACTTTCTGAGGTTCCGTAACCGCAACCGCCGCTAACTGCCGCTGTAATCATACGCGTTGAATCCAACGTTTTAGCATACGCCTGAATTGTCCGAGTAATTCTTTCGCCGTAAATGTTGCTTTCGATTTGCCACTCTTCGTTGCCGACAGACCACGAAATTATTGACGGGTGGTTTCTGTCGCGAAAAATCATGCGTTTCAACTGCGTTTTGTGATAATCGTTGATACCTTCAAGACGAGTTTCTTCCAAAACCAACATTCCAAGAGAATCGCAAACATCAAGCAAATCAGTATTGACAGGGTTGTGAGAGGTACGAATACCGTTAAAACCGTATTGTTTCAGCATTTTAACCCGCTGAATTTGAAGTGCTTTCGGGACAGCGCAACCTACACCGGCAAAGTCCTGATGAATGTTAACACCGATGATTTTTAAGTGCTTTTTATTTAGGAAAAAACCTTTGTCAGCAGTAAACTCTATTGTCCTGAAACCTGTCTTAACAGACTGAATATCTGTTACTTGTCCATTTTCTAAAACAGAGACTTCCAACTCATAAAGATTAGGGTTTTCAATGCTCCACTGCAAAATATTTTTAGCAGAAAAATTTTCCACAAATTCATGGAAACAAACGCCTCTTAGTTCTTTTAGAGGACTTTTTTTAGAGGCAATTACCGAACCTTTGTCATCTTTTAATACGATATTAAGACTGACATTTTTT
Source organism: Bacteroidales bacterium (assembly GCA_017412115.1). Classification (GTDB taxonomy): domain Bacteria; phylum Bacteroidota; class Bacteroidia; order Bacteroidales; family UBA3824; genus UBA3824. The sequence continues at coordinate 39,800 of JAFPYR010000099.1, forward strand.
GCGTTAAGGCTCTCATTTTCAACCGTTACACGCGCTGAAATGTCAGCATTATTGCCGCTAACAAGACTTGTTACGAAAATGCCGTCTTTTTTTACGTGAAGCGGATTAGTTTTCAAGAGCCAAACGTCGCGGTAAATACCCGCACCTTCGTAAAACCAACCTTCTTCAAGGCTTGCGTCGGCTTTTACGGTTATGACATTTTCGCCGCCATAGTTGATGTAATCGGTTATATCGTACTGAAAATCAAGGTATCCGCTTTGCTCTTGACCAAGATAAAAACCGTTGAGCCAGACTTCTGAATTGCGGAAAACACCGTCAAAAAGCAGCGAAATCTTTTTGCCTAAATCGCTTTGCGGAATAGTTAAATGTTTTCTGTACCAACCGATTGAGGTTTCAGGAAACGCCCAGCCTACTTGTTTGTAACCGTGACTATGACTCGCATTAGGCGCAAAAGGCACTTCTACCGCCCAATCGTGAGGCAAATCGAGTTGCCGCCATGCGCGGTCGTCAAAATCCTTATCAGCAGGACCGTCGCCATAACCCGTTTTGGTAAGATAATTAAAATAACGTGTCCCCGCCATAAAATTTTCATTTGGGGAAGATGCGTTACCGAAAGAAAACTTCCAATCCTCATTGATGGAAATCTTTTGTCTGTCTTGTGCATAATTTTCTGAAACAGAACAAGTTAAAAGGAGCGCAGTTATTGCACTCAAGATTTTTTTATTCATGATATTATCTAAAAAATGTAAATGGTAAAAATTTCTTTCTAAAAGTTTCATTAATGTTTCAAGGCAAAGATAATTCAAATAAAAGAAAATACAAAATTTTTAAGGCAGGACAACGATAAAAGAATGATTTGTAATTTTATTAATTGAAAAGTTATAAAAACAAAACAGCCGTTTTGAAAATTTTTTCAAAACGGCTGTTTTTATGATTTTTTGCGGAGAAAGAGGGATTCGACCCCCCGGAGGTGTTACCCTCAGCGGTTTTCAAGACCGTCGCAATCGACCACTCTGCCATCTCTCCAAAAAAGGGGAATAGTGTCGGGGCAGCAGGATTCGAACCTGCGACCCTCTGCTCCCAAAGCAAAATCCGTAAGTTCGTAATTTATTACTAATCAACACCTTGAGGCGATAGCATTTCTGTAGTGCAAGTATCTTGCACGTTTCGAGTGAACATAGAACCTGTTCCAGTAAGCAACCATTGTGCAGAAATGCCAAAATCTGAAACAAGGTACATTAGCCAAGACACTTGGAATATGCCGTATGACGGACGCTTACGCAATGTGTACAAGTTGCGGTTGTCAATGCCGTATTTATCCGTGAATGTCTTTACCCCACGGATTTTTTTCTCTACAATAAGCGCGTCTAATGCAGAGAAAAAACGTGTAACTATTATTTGGCTATCGTTGTTGTTCATTGTGATTTTTACTTAGTATATCAATCACTTTATTTTGATTATCGACAATCTGTTGTAATGCATCGCATTTTGATTTCCACATCTCTACATCTTTTTTCAGTATTTCGATGTCTGAATTAAGTTTGGTTATTGCAATTGAATCAGCAGTAGCGTTAACAATATTATTGTCGCCTATTGGTTGTGTACCGTTCTTTGCGTTGTATATGCCTCCCTCGCCAGCGACGAGCCACTCTCGGCTGATATTTGGATATTTGTCCATAATTTTTTTCTGTACAGCCCTCGATATTCTGCATTTGCCTCTTTGTATGTCGTATACTGTCTGTTTGCCAATACCGATTGTTTCGGCAAACTTTGATGCAGTCATTGACAATTCGTCAAGTATGCAACATATTTTTTCTCCGTCTGTCATAGGTCGTATGTTTTTGTTTTTGTAGTCTTTTATTATCATTTGCCCGCAGCCAGTAGAAAGCCAGTAGGCATTAATGTCTTGGCAGTACTTGTATATTTTAGTCCGCACCGCCTTTGAAATCTTATAAGTGCCAGTAAGGATTTGGTTCAAAACCTTTTCTTCTGACAGTCCTATTTTTGCAGCAAATCCCGAAGTCGTTAGATTGTAATGACTTAGTAATGCTTTGAGTTTTTCGCTATCTTTCATAATAACAAAAAAAAATGTTAAAATTCTTACTTTTACTTGCTAATTCCAAATATTATTCTTACTTTTGCAAAGTAATTAATTATTAAATGTAATAACTATTTAACAAATAATGTGCAAAGATATGCAAGAATGTGCAAAAAAACAAAGCAGTTTGGATTTTTTAACACCAAACGAAAGCCGTATGCGTCAAAGACACGTAAAGATAAAGGCACGTTACGACGAGTTGAAGCGTTGTTTTAAAGTGTCAGATAATCGAATATTCTGCAAGATAGCAGAAGAATTTGATATGACAACCAACGGAGTTAGACAATTAATTTACAGACTAATAAATGACACCAACCGAACCGAAAGTGGAGAGTAACGGACGTTACTCCGTCTCCCAAGTGTGCGCGATTCTTGGATGCCACAGGAACTCGCTTCTTAATTGGACGAATGACGGCAGAATCAAATGCTCGTTCAACAAAAAGCACAAGTTTTATTTTGGCAAGGACATCTTAAAGTTTTGGAATGAAAAGATATGAAGATATCATTTACATCTGAACAGTTGGATTTTGCCGGATATGTCTCCGATGAGGATGTCGGCAAAGTGTTCAAGGCGTTGCGGATTTACATCTTAGAAAAACGAATCGAAATAGAAAGTAGGCTGATGCCTTTGATACAACCTCTCATAAAGTGCGTTGACAAGCAACGTGCAATATCAGAGGAACGAGCGAAGGCTGGCAGTGTAAAAGGCAAGAACCTCGGTAATCAACACGCTTGTAAGAATAAGCAAGAAAAAGCAAGTGAAAGCAAGACGAGAAGTGAGCCAAAGAACAAGATTGTAAAACAAGGCGAGAACATCCCACCCTCTATCGATGAAGTAAGAGAATACGTCAAAAGCAAGAACATAGATGTTGACCCTGACAAGTTTTGGAACTTCCACCAATCGAAAGGGTGGGTTATCGGAAAAGTTAGGATGAAAAACTGGCATTGCGCGATAGCAACTTGGGTAAAGAGACAGAAAAGCGATAACAAGAACGCGACTGCAAACAAGAAATCACCCTCGCAAAAACAAAATCCATTTGATTTGTTTAACAATTTATTCGTAAGTCCAAATGAAAACTCTACCAACGCTCCCACCATCATCGACGGAGATTGCGAAGTTGTCAGCGGTTGACATCGCTGCATTAGTAACAATAACGTTTATGAGGAAAAACAGAGAGACATCAGAAAACAATATTTTGTTTACAGCAAACGAAATACAAAAGGCTCTGTCTGGGAAATATAATTTGTATCGCCTTACGATAGGTGATTTAGATAAAGCCTTTTTAAATGGAGTAAGTGGTATATATGGTGATGTATATGAGATAGGATACGTTGCTTTTATCTCTTGGATAGATGCATATCTTGCGTCTGACGAGTATTTAGACAAAATCCATAAGTCTGATACGCTTGCACTCCCTCAAAAATCTACCCAAACAGCAGAAGAGATAGAAAAAGATATTAATAGATTCATCATTGAAAAATTCAATGATTATAAAACATCTAAGGAACTTATTGACAGTGGATGTATTTGTTATAAGTATTTAGTAAACAAATGTTTACTTAAATTAGACACATCGAAGAAATGGGATGCTTATTATAAAGCAAAAGACTATATAGAAAAAATTAGAAAAATCCAAAAAAAGAAGCGTGGAAACGCTTTTGATGAATGGAAGGAAAAGTGTATTAAAGAATACGATATAGTTCACACTGCAAAGTTGATGCTTGTGAAAGAATTTTTCGACAAGGTAATCCAATACAACAAGGAAGACGCATTCAAAAAAACTTTATTAGCATAATTGTTAATAAAGGTTAAATCAAGAAAAATAATCGGCAAAATATTTGGATATATAAATAATTTTTTATATCTTTACACTATCAAAATAAAACAAAATACTAACAAATAAATGGAGGAAAAAAATGAAAACGACAGTAACCTTATCAGTAAACGGAAAACGAATCATCACAACCGAATTTGATAGTGTAGCAGATGCTACAAAATCAGCAGGCGACTACTTGACTGGTTTTTGCTCTCATCGACTTGGAATTGATGATTTCGATAAACCTACGTATTTACAGATTATGAAATCAGACAACCATGACAAGTTTGTAACTTACGGTATTATCAAGAACGTGGATGGCGAGTACGAAGCAAAGATGCTTACGTACACCACCAACGAAGCGCTCTTTAAGAGCGCATCTGTTGGAGATGCGTTTGACTACTTGGTACGACATTTTTATTTGGCAGTCGGTGCGGCATTCACAGTAATTCACGAACTCTAAGTACCGCCCGAAATCGCAAGAAAGTAGGGCATTAGAAATATAAAAATTGGAGGTAAAATGACAGGTAATCGTATTTATTACGCTCACTTAAAATGTCACGATTGGGACGATACTCTTTGTTTTCGTGGCGAAAAAGGTGCAAACTCTTTTAGAAAAAAAATTGCTCGTCTTGCAAATAATAGAGAAAGGAGATTGGTTTCTAACCAAATAAAAAAAGAGATATATGAAAACAATAATTAACATGTTAGTAATAACTATCTGCGTAGTAGCAGTTGTATTCTGCTGTTACAAATTAGTAACGGCAGAATGTAGTTATTTAAACTATATCTATCTCGCCGGTGTTGCAATAGCAACGATGATAGGCGGAGAAAAAATCCTAAAAAGTTTTTAGAATGAAACAGACAATTAAGCCCGGCGACATTGTTCGCCTTACCGACGACCCATTCAGCAACGGCGAAATCGTCCGCATCGAGAGCGTTGACGAATACGGCTTTGCAAACTTTTTGGCTGGCAGTAAAGCAGCCAATATGGAGCAAATATCAATAGTCAAGAACGGTTCGCCAATTGGTAATGACATAGACGGATATTATTTCACGCTTTCAGAAATAGTACAAGAAGTCGAAAAACGTGTAAATGAACAAAAATGGTTGAAATTAAAAAAACCATTCAAACTTTACCCCGAATCGGCAGTAGAGTGGTTGAAAAGAAGAGCAGAAATAGCCGAAGAAAGCATTGCACGGTCAAAAGACTACATCAAAAAAGTCTGCAAAGAGAGTTCAGAAGATATTCAAAAACTCGATGCAGAGAATAAGAAACTAAAAGAAGAGTTGTCAAGATGCCGAGCAGCAAACGCGGACTACTTGACTGCGAAAACGGAAGCCGAAAATAGAGCGAAAATCCTTGAAAAAGAAGTCGCCGATGACAATGAATCTACCAAAGAACTCGGACAAATTATTATTGCAAAAAAACAGGAATGGTGCTGTCTGTGATGTTAATTTGAGATTTAGAGCCGAATTGGCAAGATTTGAGGAATGGTAAACTTAAACAATGGAAAAAAAATGACAGAACGAGAAAAATTCAAAATCTTACAAAACATTTGTAAATACAAGACCGTCGAAGGTAAATGTGCCAAAGGTGATAACTTCAACAAATGTGATTGTGAACATTGTAAAGTTTTAACAAAATTTGAAAATTCAGATTTTACCGTCTATCCCCCGTAAAAAATGGTAAAGGTCAATACGAATGCATCCCATACAGTTTTTATGGGTCAATTGATTCTTTTAGTAGCAATAAGTCTAAAATAGACTTTATCAAAAAATGTTTTTCTTCCGAAGAAGAATGTAAAATGTGGATTGATAAAAATGAAATAAGATAATTTTTTAAAATGTCCTGTAAAGATTGTACTTACTTCAAAGATAGTGGAATTTGTACGTTAAAGCATATTCGTACAAAGAAAAATACAGAAAATTGCTCTTTTTTTAAGCAAATAGAGCAAGAAAAAGATACGCGTAGTTGTGCTACGTGCAAATACCATTATTTCCCTGATGAAACATATAAGAACTACTCTCTATATATCAATTACAAAGGAGAGTTCTTTATGTGTAAGTGCAAACTTGACAAATGGGCTAAGTTTTTAACAGAAAAATGTAATAAATATGAGAACAACAGAATTAATGATTAACGATTTGGTTCAGGAGTGGAATAACGACCACACTGAAACTCATATCATAAAAGTAGAAAAACCAATGCGTGAAGGTGTATATGACAAATGGAATCATTTTCACGATGCTGATTGGATTGAGCCTATACCATTCACAACTGATTCTGCAAAGAAAAACGGCTTGATAGATTATGACGACGATATTTATCAAGACGATAAATTTAATTGGGGTATAGATTTTCGTAACTACGAGTTCTATACATTTAACGAAGAGGTAGATAATACAATTAAGCCAATTTTATTTTTCCACGATTTGCAACACGCCTTGCGCTTGGTGGGATTAACCGAAATAGCTGATAACTTAAAATGCTAAGAATTATGATACACGTAACAGGAGTAATCAATTTCGATTGTGAGTACCTTGAACAGATAGCCGAAAGATTAACGAAGTTCTACGGCAGAGAAGTTTTGGTTTCCGACTATGAATCGTACCTCGAACCATCAGGCAGCGATTTCGTCATTTTCGGAGACGTATGGCATTCATATCAAGATTAAAAGAATATATTTGCACAAGAACTTTTAAAACTAAAAGACAATGGCACAGAAAACTAACGAACAAAAAGCACAGAAAATCGCAACAAAGTATTCCGAATACTACGACGGCTCAAAAGAAGCCGGCAGCACAAGCTATAATTCGGCTATGGAAATGGCACAATGGAAGGATGAAGAGCATAACGAGTGTAAAAAAGACATTTTGACGCTTGTAAACCTTATTATTCCTTGCAACGAGGAAAATGAAAGCATTATTAACGACTTAAAAAACTTGCTAAAATGATAACAAACGAAGAAAAGGCAAAGGAAATAGCGAGAGAAAATGCCTACGAATGGAGAGACCAAGAATACGGCGATGTTAGTAGCGAAGAAGATTGCTATGAGTCCGCAATGGCTATGGCAGATTTCAAAGACAGCCAACCAATAAGCGAACTCGGAGGGTGGCACACAGAGCCGCCGACAGAGGACGGTTGCTATCTTGTAGAAACAACATATATTACATACAAAAATTCAGATTATCTTGTTGCTGAATACGATACTAACGCACAATGTTGGTACGATGAAGCATTTGAAAATCCAATAGACATAATACGATGGAAGAAAATTTAACCATACTCGAAAAAGCAAAACAGTTGGTAGGATGTGATGACTTATATTGCAAAAGCAGTGATGTAAATTTTTGTAGGACTTGCATCATCAAACCCGGCATAAAATCTTGCCGGGAAATTGATAATATGTTGCAAATCGCGGACTTTGTTATAGACAAGGCAGTAACATGGCTGCGTGAAAACGCCACAGACTACCTCGACAAAATCGAGGATTGTTACGGAGGAAACGAAGGAGAACCGCAAACATGGAGTTTTCCCGAAGAATTTTTCAAACGATTTAAAACCGAAATAAAAAATGGAAGAAGAGAATAGACACGATGTGCCACAGAATATGTTAATTGAAACCTACCTTGGCGACATCTTAGTTACTGCGGCACAAAAAGACGTACACAGATGCACTGGTTGTGTTGGTTTAAAAAACGCACCAATTTGCCATTTTCTTGCTTGCAAGGCTGAATGGCGAAAAGATAATACAAATGTAATTGTTATACCATATAAAGACGAAAAAAATGGAGACGAATAAAACTATAACAGAAGATTACGTATCATTTGAAACTGCAAAACTTCTGAAAGAGAAAGGATTTAATGAAGTTTGTAGATATGAATATGGTGTTCCAGAAGTAAATGGAGGATATGTTCTTCAAGAATTTTATAAGCCTATTCAAAATTGTGAACTTATAGATACTGCTTATACAGCACCAACCTTGCAAATGGCAATGAAGTGGTTAAGGAAAATTCATAATTGTATTATAATGATTGATTATGATTCCTATGAAAGTGCAGATGATAGCAGTATTACTGAAACAGGGTACTCATTTACTTTGCAAAGAAAAGAAAAACCTACTGAATATGAGTATATCCATAATTTGGTTTATGACACTTATGAAGAAGTGGCTGAAGAAGGAATCAAATATTGTTTAACAAAATTACTATAATCATAAATGAAGACAGGAGACCCAATCGAAGACTACCCCGAATATATGCACGATGCGGTTAATGACATTTGCAATGGTGCTTTTGTAACGAAAATAATAGGATTTTATAGGTTGATAATAGGAATCGTTGTATTCCCTATTATTATGATTGTAAAACATTTAACATAATAAGGAGAAAGAAATATGACAATAAACGAAGCAATCAATCACGCAAAAGAGGTTGCCGCAAGCAAGTGCGACGAGTGCAGCAAGGAACACGAGCAGTTGGCAGAGTGGCTAACTGAATTACAAGGATATAAAGACAAAACACCAATAACCAAGAAGTGGCTTTATAAAAACTTTCCAAATTGCTCAAATTATCGTCATTTTTATTACGATTACGAAGATGATTCTTCCGTAAAAATTGACGAAACAATCGGAGAAATTCGTTTTGTTGAAGTTGATAATAAAATCGATGGCATAAATTATCATCACGAATGTGTGATTAAGACAGTCGGACAACTCCGAATGTTCTTAACCCTTTGTGGTCTTGGTGATTTTGCCAAACAATTAAAAAGTTAAGAGAATGGGCGATAAGCAAATAATACCAACGGCATTAGGTATGTCATACGAGGAAATAGAGAACCTTAATGATGTACGACCATACGATTTCGAGACAGAACGCGAAAAGAAGTGGTATGAAATAGGTCTTATAGACGGTAAAGAAGCTGCTGACGTAAAGTATGCCAAATTTGCTTCCTACGAAGACAAGACTTATATCACCGCCGAGTTCCTTATGCGCAACGGCTTTGAATTGCACGAAGTAGACGGCAAACCAGACCACGAATTTGCTAATCTTTGCCGTGATAAAGACTATTACCTTTATTGTGACGATGTAGAGGAAATTTCGGCTGAAATTATCGACAACGAAATGGGCGTTTGGCACGTTGAAGTCGGATTCCTTGACCACGGAAATACCGAATCGCTCGACATATGCACGGTCGGGCAACTAAGGATGTTCCTCGCAATAGAGGGACTGAAAGATATTGTTAAACAATTTTAAAAAAGCAAAAATAAAATGGAAGGAACAATTCAAAAAACAAAAACCGGCTATGTCGTGTACGGATTAAACCGCATGGATATGCGCGGCTATCACGGCAAGGGCGACAAAGGTTTTCCACAAAAGGAACTGACGGCGTGTACACCGTTTAGGTGTATCGGTCAAGCAAAGTCATACAGAACTTTGCACCTTAAAGACGATGCTGAAATATTGGAGGTAACATACGACACCACATACACTTATAAAACGGTAAACAAAGAATAATAACATGGCTAAGAAAATAATGTTCAGCGATAGATGGGGCTTGACCGCCGCCGTACTAAACGGCACAAAAACACAAACAAGGCGGATAATTAATGCAATGCCGAAAGTGCCACAAATCTCCTACGGTTTAGAGGAAGAGGCAGGATACGTCCATTTGCTTGACGGCTACATCGTTGTCGCAAAATCAAGGTACAAGGTCGGAGAAATTGTGGCAGTAGCTCAACCGTACAAAGCATTTTACGGAGATTTTAAAGAGCCATTGCGCACTGAATTAATAGATTCAGCAGGCTTTATGAATAAAATGTTTGTTCGTGCGGAACTTATGCCGCACCAAATCGAAATAACCAATATTCGAGTTGAGCGACTGCAAGATATTAGTGATGAAGATTGCATGGCGGAAGGCATAATTAAGTACGCAAACGGTGTCTATACATACACCGAGAACGGCAAAAAGACATTTCACGCAGATTTAGACACACCGCGCAAGGCTTATGCTGAACTTATCGACAAGATAAGCGGCAAAGGAACGTGGGCAGGAAATCCGTATGTATTCGCGTACAATTTTGACTTTATAAAATAACAAAATAATGGGACTTTATATTAAATGTAAGAAGACAGGAACAACCTATTATTTGGGGTACGGTGGTATGCTCAAATTGCGAATAAAAGTAGCAGAGTTGTTTGACAAAAAATTAGGATATTTGTACAAAGATGCTTTGTGTAAAATTGGAGACAAGCGTAAAGAAGCGTTATCTGCTATTAGCCTTTACGCAAATCAACATAAACCTGTATCTTTAAAAGTTTGGAATTTCCTGTTTTTGCCTGATACAGGAGCGGAAATTACTTATGGTTGCTGCAAAGAAATATATGACGGCATCAACGGTAAATGCGATGATTTTGTAATTGGCTATGCCGCGCAGGATAATCCTTTTACATGGAATCAATTTGTTGAATTGCTCAAAGAGTGTTACGAAAATAAATCAAAACTTATTTGGAGATAAAATCGAAACAGAATGAAAATCAGAGTACTACTAACAGAAAAAGTTACTTACAGCAAGGAACTTAATGCAGACCTAATCGCGCAATTCAACGCAATTCAAAATGCGCACCCTGATTGGGATGAAGACGAGTGCGCAAAAGAATTATGGAATAGCGGCAAATTGCCCGATTTCAATAATGACGAAATTATCGAACAAGAAACGACTGATATTTCGGTATCAATCCTCAAAAAGTATCGCAAAAATGGCTAAATACGAACCAAAAACGTGCATAAAATGCAAACACCGCAGTCCGAAAATTAAACACTATTTCGACGGCTCTGAGGAATTGATATATTTATGCTACGAACATAGAAAATACCGTGCCGACCTTGATGCTTATATACCTGACATTTGGGACGTTAGCGGTCGGCATTTTAAGTGCGACAAATACGAAAGGCAACACTGAAGACATCGCACGTAAAAGAGAAGCGGTGAAAGTTATTAATGAAATATTAAACGAGAGAAAAAATGGGAAACAATAAAGAAAGTTACGTAGAGTTTGTTAGAACTCAGAAAGTCCGTGTTCCTTTGAAAACGGCTCTTAATAAACAAAAATTTATCAACTTTGTAAACTGTGATGAAAATATGTTTGATTACGACGGAGAGATTTTTGACTTCGACAACGAGGAAGTTGTCGATGAAGATTACTCATACGCAAACAATGCTTGCAAACTCGTTATCGAAGGGAATGTAAAATACGAGTTCCAATCACCATACAAGTATAGTATACTCAAAATTAAGTAGATATGAAAAAATTTAACTTTGTATTAGTCGTTTTAATTGCTTTCGCTTTAATTGCGTTGTTACGTCTTGTCCGTGAAGGCAATGGTAACAACGCCACCAAATCCGACCTCGAAGCCGTCCGCTTGGAACTCAAAGCACAGATTGATTCTGTACTGAGAAATCAGGATAGTATTAAGGCGGGACTTCGGGCGGTGCAGCAAAATACGGATAACCGATAAATTAATAATTATGGAAAAATTAATAGAACGTATAAAATATCAAATATCTTGCTTTAAATCGGAAAAAAGCAAGGTTGGTGCTTCCCAAATTGACAAACTTAGTTTAGGTGGAAGGATTGCAGCATTGGAAGAATTGCTTGCAGACATTTCCACTGACGATAGACCGCTCACGCCCGAAATTCTGGCGGCGGCAGGGTGGAAATCCAACATTAATAGAAGATACCCTTACAAGCAACAATTCCGCAAAGAGGGCGAAAGGTTCAATGAATATTGTGCTGATGTCGCATTTGTAATTTTTGAGGAAAATAAAGTATCATTCTACTATTACGATGATACGACAGACCAAAAGGCAGATATTCGTATCCCGAAAAATATCACCGTCAATGAGTTTAATATGCTCCTTGACATTGTCAAACTTGAAAAATTCAAAATAAAATGAGAACGATAAAAATTCGAATCAAAGACACTAAGTACAAAAATACGTGGGCGTACTTTGATATGTCAAAGAGCGAGGAAAATCCTCTATTTGACAAAGAACTTCCACTCGCCCCCGATTCTGTCGGTCAGTACATAGGCATCTGCGACACCTCCACGCCGCCAAAGGAGATTTACGACGGCGACATCATAGAAGGCAAGAGCGGAATGCGACACCTTGTCAAGTACGACGATGATTCGGCTGCGTTCCTTGCGTACAAGTTGCCGCTAAACGAGTTCGACAACGGCTGCCACATCGAAAACGATTGGGTGGTGGAGTTTGGCAAAAAGGTGGTCGGAAATGTTTTCGATAATCCCGAACTTTTAAAAAAGGAGGAGAAATGAAAGAATTATTATTAGAATTTCAAGGGAATGTGCAATTCTTTATGATATTTTTTTGGCTCATATTCCTTGGCGCAAGTATTACGTACTTATTAGATTATATCGAAGAGTTATTTGAAGAGGATTCAACACGAAAAATAGTGCTATATGTTATGGTAGCGACTTTGTTCGCTGCAATAATTACAACAAATATTTTTATTTTCATACAAGGTAACGCCGGACAACCGGCATAAACAGAAAGAAAATGTTGAATTTATCAAATATCAAGGTAGGTGATATTGTTGAGGTTGCTTATGCAACAGGGAAAATCACTACGGAAGTAGTGAAAGTTTACAAATATCACTTTATGTTAGCGAACAATAGCAACATTAAATTTCGCAAATCAACTGGTATGTATACTACTGCTGGGATATGGGATTTTTACCCTCGTGTAATCAGAATAGTATCTGAGCGGATTGTTAAAGACCTTACCGATAATGAGGTACAGGAAAGAGGAACAACCATTACAAAAAATTAAATAATATGGGCGCATTTATAGCAAAACAGCCAAATTGTAAATACTGCCGATTTTCCACTGTGATAGACACCGTAACGCACTACAATATGTCAGAAAACGACTATATCGAAATGTGCGCGGAAAGGGCGAGAGAGGAAGCACGTGAAGTGCTAACGAAACACGTCAAGCCGTTTGCAGATGTCAAGCGGTACTTCTTACCGACAAACAACACGGTCGAGGAGTTCAATGTTATGCTCCGCGAAATGGGCGAGACGGAACTCCTTGAAGACCCGAAAGATTTTGAATAGCAAAACAGAAATAAAATGACAGGTAATCCAAAATTTCGGCTGTTAGTTACTCTCCAAGCCGGAGAGTCTAACGATATAACTACCAAGGACATTGTATTGAAAATTCAATCAATGTGTAAATTTTATTCCCAAAAAGGTTGTCAAAAGGGCAACAACTTTGGAGGGTTATGCGAAAATTGCCCTGTTTTTAAATTTAGATAAAATGATTAAAGTAAAAGAATTTACAACGATTTATGACAATATGACAGACAGACAACTCCAACAACTTTTTTTAGTTAAAACGTTGTTGGCAGAAAAATGTATTTCCAAAAATCCAGAGAAAAAAGCAGAAGCAAAGAAAATATTCAACATCTTAATCAAAAGAAAAAAAAATGGAAAATAATCAGAAAGAGGTATCATATCCTTTCGCCATGATGACCGCAGCAATAGCGACGATGCTTGCGGCGACAATGTTCGACGATTTAGATAAGACATTACACGATGACAATTTCGTCCGTGCTTTCAAGAATATGCGCCTTACAAGAGGTGCATATAAAGCATGGGAAGACCGTGTTTTTAACTTCGACAAATATAGTCGAGTTAAGAACGATGATATGCGCATAATTCAACAAAAATGCGCCAAAATCGCCGAAAAGATGAAGCCGGACACAGTCGTAATGAAAACGACTATTGCTAACTACATGCTGTCAGATGATATAATATACGAAAATACTCTTGCAACGTTAGTAGTAATCAATTCGCTGCTTAATTTAGCCGTTGGAGTGTGCGAATACGTAAATACCGCGAAACTTTCGGAAGCGTATATCAAGACTTTTCATGTCATTCAACCGAAGCAGTTATATCAAAACTGCAAAGGTATATATGATTATATGCCAATGCCGGACGGTTTTGACCTTGAAAATTCAAAAGACTGTGTTCGCTGTATGGATGTTCTAACAATAAAAATTAGAGAATATTACGAGCAAGAATTTTGTGAATAATGAAAACAATTAATACAGCACATCTATTCTTCGAGCAATTGCGGCAATCAAGGCTCATAGGCATTACATTGGTTATGAAATCGATGCTAAATATCACTCATTAGCATTGAAACGCATAAAAGAGCAACAATCAGTTCTAACACTATTCTAATACACAAAATTATATATATGGAAACCTCATTGACATATCAGTTATTCCAAAGCGACAACGAATTAGAGATACCAACGCTTAGACTTGACAGACAGCCAAAAGTATGCGACATACCATTTCTCGCATACGGAGAACAGAGCCGCAAGACACAAATGAACGGCTATGGCACGTTGCATTTCTACGTTGACGATTATCGGTTCAATACAGTCTATGACAAACCTAACAAGATTGTTGAAATCAATCCGAGGAACATAGTAGAGCCTAACTACTCGTTATTTTGTGAAACACCGATTGCGTTTGGCTTACAGCATATCTACAAGAAACGTGCAATAGGAAGGTATTGCCAAGACCACGGAATTGGCGTATTCGTGGACTTGAACGTGAACCACAAGTTCTACAAACTGAATATGCTTGGCGTTCCTCGCGGATATTCTTCATTCTGTACGAGAGGCTATGTCGAGCGGCTTGAATATCTCGAATTTGAGTACAACATAGCGAAAGAGTGGGCTGAGGACAATCAGTTGCTTTTTGTTGTATTTGGTGGCGGTCAGAAATGCCGTGATTTTGCGGCAAAGCACAATTGCATATACATAACGCCTCAAATCAAACTCAAAGCCGACGAGATGAGGATAAAGAAAATCGAACAAGAAGTCGCCTACTCTCTGTTTGACAGCACAAAATTGATAGTACCACGAAATCTGCCGATGTACGATTTTCGCGCATCCGAAAGTGTTAATTAAGGTTAAATACTTGCTTAAAAAATTGCAATGTTTGTATATATTGATAAGATTTTATAATATTGCAGTGTAAAAACAAAAATGTATGAAGTACGACTATCTTATAGTAGGTGCAGGTTTGGCAGGAGCGATGTTTGCTAACTTTGCGACTAAGAAAGGCAAAAAATGCCTTGTTGTCGAAAAAAAAGCAAACATCGGTGGTATGTGTCACACTGAAAACGTTGACGGAATAATCGTCCACAAATTCGGTGCGCACATCTTTCATACCAACAGAAAAGAGATTTGGGACTTTGTAAATGGAATCGTTGAATTTGAGCCGTTTGTCAACACTCCTATTGCCAACTATCAAAACCGAGTGTTCAATATGCCTATCAATATGAACACGTTCAATCAGTTGTGGGGTGTGATTACACCATACGAAGCAAAGAAAAGACTGCAAAGCCAAATCGTAAGTAACGACAGTCCCAAAAACCTCGAAGAATGGGTTCTCGCAAATGTTGGTTCTGACATCTACAAGTATCTGATAAAAGACTATACAGAAAAGCAATGGGGCAAGTCTTGTACTGAGTTGCCACCCGACATTATGCGGCGTATTCCTATAAGGTACACGTATAACAACAACTATTTTAACGACTTGTACCAAGGAATCCCCAAGAATGGTTACACCAATTTTATAAGCAAACTTATGTCTGGATCTGACTTCCAACTTGAAATTGACTATTTCGACGACAAAGAGTATTTTGACAAGAAGGCAGATAAAGTAGTCTATACAGGTGCAATAGACCAATTTTTCAATTATGAGTATGGAGCATTGGAATGGCGTTCTGTAATGTTCGATGAACACGTTTACGACACAGACAACTTCCAAGGAGTTGCAGTCGTAAATCATACAGACCTAACTCCCTACACGCGCACCATTGAACACAGACATTTTCAGCACAAATGCACATCAGAGAAAACAATAGTTTCCTATGAATATCCGTGCGTTAACGCCGAAAATCCGTGTTATCCAGTGCCTACCGAAGAAAATATAAATCTCTACTCCAAATACAAGGCACAAATCGACACATCTAAGTATATTATGCTCGGAAGATTGGCTGAGTACAAGTACTATACTATGAACGAAATAATAGAGAAGATATATGACAAGTATAAGGGAACTTGCGATTGATGATGCAGCAGCTCTTGGAAAGTTGTTAGATAACAACGAACTTGACCTCGGTTATATGACGCACAACCCCAAGAATGATGTCATGAGGTTCGCAAGTGTCGAAGATTATGTATCTTCTTTACTTGAAGTTGAAGATGCTCGTTTTTTTGCGATTGAGCATTGCGACTCACTTGTTGGTGTAATATCTCTGTTAAGTATAGCAAATGGGGCGGCTGAGTTGTCGTATTGCAATTTATCACCCACCCTAACGAACAAAGGTATAATGACCCAAGCAGTAAGGTTAATCACGGATTATGCTTTTAGCACTACGCAACTTGATATGGTGTATTGTTACATCAACAATAAGAACATTGCATCTATAAAGGTTGCCGCAAAAAATAAATTTGCGCTTGTAGGTCGCAGTATCAAAAGCAATGATGTATCACGATATGAAATGACAAGAACAGGATGGAACAGAAAGAAAGCAAAAGAATTGAGGTCGTAGAAGTCAAAATATCAGAGTTGACAGAAATGCCCGGCAATCCGAGGAAATGCGCCAAAAACAAGAGAGAAGAATTAAAAAAATCCTTCGAGTTGTTTGGCGATTTCTCAATCATCGTAATAGACGAGAACAAACGTATCATATCTGGACATCAGAGAGTGAAAGTTCTTAGGTCAATGTACGGCGATGATTATGTTGTGTTGTGCAAGATGTTAATAGGATATTCCGAGCCTGAATTAAAGGCAATCAACATCAAGGCAAACACACACGCAGGAGAATTTGACCTCGATAAACTTGCCGCTTGGACTGCCGACTTGACAATAGACCTTGGACTTGACATCAAAGTTAAGGACGCAGAGAACCACGAGATTAAGGAAATGGAATTGATGCACTACGAAAAATACGACTATGTATTGTTAGTGTGTCGAAACGAGATTGATTATCTTAATCTTGTACGCGACCTCGGAATAGAGGGAGAAATGATAAGAATACCAAACACTCCGAGAAAAATTCACGCGAGGGCAGTGTGGTATGACAAATTAAACGTAAAAATAGTACCAAATGGGAACAAGAAGTAATATCAAAGTATTGTTGACGTGTTCCAATATCCACGCAAAGGATATGATATTGACACTTAAAGACAATTACGAAAACAGAAAAGTACAAGTTTATTGCACAAATAGCAATGAATTTGACTTGCCTCCAAAAAGTATTTGCGATGGTGGTTTTTTGATGCCAAATGTAACTGAACCAGATTACATCGAAAAACTCCTTTCATTGTGCAAAGACAATCAAATCCAGATAGTTGTGCCGATTTCAAGCATCGACTTAAATCTGATGGCTGCAAACAAAGAAATGTTTGCTGATAATGGAATACTTGTTTCCACTACCAATGCCGACAGCCTTGAAGTCGCAAATGACAAAATCAACCTTTGGAAACGTTACAACCGTTTTATGCCAAATCAGATTGTAAATGGAACGACCTCTGACGTTGAAGGATTTCTGTCGGCAACCAAGAGTATTTGCTTGAAGTTGTCTGACAATTGTGGTGGGCGCGGTTTCGCTGTCGTTGATGATGCTAAGGCTAACAATCCTTTCTACTTCCATAGGTTTGCGCAAAAGCATTATATCACAAAAGACCAGTTGCGCTCAATCCTAAGCGACGGCAGTAACAAAGTGATATTGCAAGAGTATATCGGCGGACTTGATTACACTGTAAGTTGCTTGTGCGACAAAGGAGAAGTTACGCACATTGTAGGATATGTAGGCTATATGCTCGAATTTGGCTCGATAATGTACGGCGAAATCAAACCTAACGATGAGGCGTATGAAATAGCACGTTACATCGTTTCAGACTTGAAACTTGACGGTAATATCGCCTTCGACTTTATCCTGAAAGATGACGGAGGAGTAGTGCTTCTCGAAGTGAATCCAAGAGCCAACGCAAGCCTTCCGTTTGTCGCTAAGGCTGGATGCAATATGTTGTATCTGAGATGCAAGCAATTACTCGGACTTCCATACAAGGACGAACAGCAAAAAATCAATGTAGGACTTAAAATGAAAAAGTACTTTGACACCAAATACTTTTAACATATATGTAATGTCTTATAAGCGTTATGACAATATCCTCACTCAGAGATTATTGGAGTATTGCACTTACGTTGTCAGGGAAGAAGAAGCCGATAAGTATAAGGCGGCAGGTGTAAAAAATATGCTTGTCATACCCAAAGACGCAAAGTTGAAGTGCGGTACAAAGATATGGTCATTTATGACCACTCTGTATTGGATTA
The DNA here is from genome assembly GCA_017412115.1 of Bacteroidales bacterium. Taxonomy (GTDB): domain Bacteria; phylum Bacteroidota; class Bacteroidia; order Bacteroidales; family UBA3824; genus UBA3824. The sequence goes on from JAFPYR010000099.1 coordinate 58,168, forward strand.
TTGAGAATACGCCAGAAAGCGTAATTGCAATCGTTGACGATGACATTGAATATTTCAACTATCTTTTGACAGAATCCGTCAATATTACAACAGAATACAAAAACTCTGTTGAGGTTGCGACATCAGAAATTGAGAGAATCGCTCAGTTGATAGTTGATTTGCAACTTGGATTTGCTGCCACTTGTCCTTCTGCAATCCCATATAAGTACGACAAAGAGTTCCATTTGAAAGGAACGCCCGGCGGTGTAAGATGGATAAACAAACCTTGTTTTAAGGCTGTGTTTGACCCCAAAGACTTCGCTACGTCTGATATTGATATGGTAATGCAAGAAGTAATGAAAAATAGGATAATGCTTATGCCTATGTACTTTAACGAAAAGTCCTCTGTGCAAGGCAAAAACAAAGGTGGCACTACTGTAAAATCCGATATTATGCAACGATACAGACTTGCATTGAAGCATAAGTGGGGTAAGTATTACCAATGGAATGAACGTAAAAACCAATCATACATATCGATAAAAAGATGAAAGAGCAAGAAGTTACACCATATTATTTGTGCGACGAAGAAACATTCGCAAAGAATATCACAGATATGAAAAGCGAAGTGCGCAAGCATTACGGGAACTATAAAATAGGGTATAGTTTTAAGACAAACTACACCGATTGCTTTGTTCGCGCAGTCAAACGTCTTGGAGAATATGCCGAAGTAGTTTCGTCAAGAGAATATGAAATGGCTAAGGCAAGCGGTTTTTCTGACAGTGAAATTATCTACAATGGATTGTTGCCTGATTATACTAACAAGTATGCAGTTGCCGACAATGGCGGAATTGTAAACTTTGACAATCTCGACGAACTTTCAGAATTTGAAAGAAGATTGCCTCATAAGGTCAATGTCGGATTAAGGCTGAATTTCGACATAGATAACGGCTTTGTATCTCGATTCGGGATAGACACAGAAAGCGACGAGTTTGCCAACTTCCTCTCGTCTGAACACCCTATGCTTAACATCAACGCATTGCATTGCCACATAAGTTACGCGAGGGCGGCAGAATTTTTCAAGACGAGGGCAGAAAAGATGGCTGAGTTTGCCAAAAGACTTAACGTAAAAATCGTTGACCTCGGTGGAAATATGTACGGTAGAATGGAAATGGACTTCGCCAAACAATTTGACTGCAATATTCCAACATTCGCTGATTATGCAAAAGCAATCGGAGAAACATTCAAAAAGCACTTCCCTAACGAGGATGTATTGCTCATTTCGGAAGGCGGCACTCCCTTTGTGTCAAACGCTATGCACTTGGTTGCATCAGTAATCAGCATCAAAACTATCTGTGACAAAACATTTGTCGCACTTGATGTCAAAAAAGAAGATGTCGGTGCGTCTTGTGCTACCAAAAATCCACATATCGAAATTGTCGAGCATCGTGGCAAACAGAAAGATGTAAGACACGCTTGTTTTGTTGGGTGTTCTTGTGTAGAGACAGATGTATTGCATCGCGATTTCTGCGGACAGATTGGAATTGGTGATGTTGTTATGATAAAAAACATTGGCGCGTACTCCGTTAATAACGATTGCAACTTCATTCAAAATATTCCAAAAATAGTGCAAAAATAATTGTTCAATTATTTGGTAATCAAGTAATTAATTATTATCTTTACATCAAAATAAAACAAATGATTAAGTTATGGCATTAGTAACAAAACACGGCTACAATATGTACGAGGTTTCTTCAATGTTGCAGAAAGCAATAAGAAGAAGCAATAAGGATGATGCGATTTTCGCAGTTCGAGAGTTGGTGTCATTCAACAAAAACCTTGCCTGGAGTAGGCTAAAAACAGTATCGGCAGAGGATTGCATTGACTTTACAACAAGTGCGATTTTCGGAGGAAATATTGATATTGAGTGTGCAACGATTGCTCTTACAAATGCAAGGAAAAATAGGGACAGCGATTATTTCGCTTGCAACTTGCTTAATAGTAGGGACAGAATTGAGATACCATTCGATACGTCAAAACAATTTCCCACCAAGAACGGACACGGGATTGATGATGTTAAGAAATCTCTCGAAAAAGCGATAACAGAAACGCCAACCGATTTCAAACTCATAGGTTATTGCGCAAACGAACTTATGGTGAGATACCGGAAGAATCTTTGGAGAGTATTAATGCCATTGGCAAACATATTCCCTCAATTAGAAACAGAGGTAAAAACGCTGAGAGATGTAGATATGGAACAAGTAGGCAGCAAAAACGAAAGTTCCATTTTCGTCTCAAAAGCCATAATGGATATTCTTAAAACGAGGATATTCGGTAAAGAGTTTTTCAAAGATGTAATAATCCCTGCGCCTGAACCTATTGAAGTCAATTACAAAAGGATAATTCCTGATTATGTTTTCGACTGCCATACTGCAAAGGGGAAGTATCTTGGGCGCACAAAGAAAGATTTCGTAAAGACAGAGCAAGAGAGCCTTAGCCCGTTGATGAAATGTTTGTTCGATGAATGTTCGTGGGACAGATTTTTCTATTTGGAAGCGAATGGATTCTATAACTCTGCGAAATTAACACCTCGTCCGCCCAAGGATGTTATGAAACAGATTGAGGATGGTATTGTTCAACAAACATTGTTCTAAAAATGAAACTTGGTAAGAAAGATAAAGTCCTAAAATTCTTGGAGGAATCTCGTGGAATTGTAAGTTACGCTTGCAAGAACGCTGGAATTTCTCGCCAAACGTTCTATATGTGGTGTCGCGAGGACAAGAAATTCAAACAGGCTGTTGATGATATTTCGGAAGAGAATATCGACATCGTAGAAAGCAAGTTGCTTAACAAAATCCAAGACAATGACTTGACGGCAATTATTTTCTTCCTCAAAACCAAAGGAAGGAAACGCGGTTACGTCGAAAAGACAGAAATTGACGGTGATATTAATCCGTCTTTGAAAGTAGAGATAATAGACAAGAGAGAGGATGTCAGAACGGTTGGTACAGACGACGAGGATTTATAGCGAAATTACTACCGCAATTCAGAAAGGATACAAAACAGTATCTCTGCAAGGAAGTTCGCGCTCCTCGAAAACATATAACACGCTTATTTGGATTATATTGTATTGCTTATCAAATCCAAAAACACGTGTTAGTATTGTTCGTGCCACTTTACCAAGTATTAGAGGCTCTGTGTTCCAAGACTTCAAGGAGATTGTTCAAAAGATGGGTGTTAACGGCATAATGAACAAAGGTATGTTCATCTATACGTTCCCTAATGGCTCGTGGGTCGAGTTTTTCTCTACTGACAGCGAACAGAAACTGCGCGGACGAAAGCGTGATGTGCTTTTTGTAAACGAGGCTAACGAGTTGCATTACATCGCTTGGCAGCAATTGATAATGCGTACCACTCGTTTTGCAATCATAGACTACAATCCGTCGTTCAGCGATGACCATTGGATATGCAAACTCAATTCCGACCCTCGCACGTACCATTTTATCTCTACCTATAAGGATAATCCGTTTTTGGAACAGACAATCATCGACGAGATAGAAAGCCTCAAATGGAAAAATCCAAGTCTGTGGCGTATCTATGGACTCGGACTGCAAGCAATAGTCGAGGGACTTGTTTTTTCAAATACAGAGCAAATAGACCACTTCCCCACCAACATAGAGCGCACGTACATTGGCGTTGACTACGGATATTCCAACGACCCTACGGCAATTGTTCGTGTAGCGTTCTCGAAAGACAGAATCTTTGTTGACGAGATTGCGTACAACACGCAGTTGCTTACTTCTGACATCATCGAAATCCTCAAAAACAACTGCCGGACGGAAGAAATCATATCAGAGAGTGCCGACCCTCGACTTGTGCAAGAAATCTACCGTGCAAGGCTCAATATCAAGCCGGTACATAAGTACGGCGGCTCTATTCAGGCAGGCATCACCAAGATGCTTGAATACAAGATTTGCATTACCAAAAGTTCTGCAAATGTATGGAAGGAGTTTAAGAACTACACGTGGGCGCAAGACAAAGAAGGCAAGTGGCTCAATACCCCCATAGACAAGTTCAATCACGCAATAGATGCAGTGAGATATGTAGTGCTTGAAAAAGTACTCGGCGGAGTACCGAAGAAGATGAATTTAAAAGACATTTACAAAAAAGTTTACTAATATGAATTACAGTGCGAAAATAGACTTAATGAAATTCCGTAATGCCTTTGCAACAAACATTCAAGGCAAGACGGCAACGAAAAGATGTGTGTGCATCCCTATTGATGACAACGCTCTTTTTGTTGGAGAGAAAGGTGTTTTCTTTGACATCAACATCAGAGAAATCAAAGAAGAAAACAGAAAGTACGGCGACACTCACGTAATCGTGCAATCCCTACCCAAAGAAGTGTACGAAAGTATGTCTGACGAACAGAAAAAATCTCAGCCGGTCTTTGGCGGTATGAGAGAGATGCCGCAAAAAGGTATGGCTATCACTGATACAGCACAAGCAACCTCAACTGACGATTTGCTATTTTAATAAAAGTTAAATATCTTACAAAAGCAGGTAATTACGGATTTAAAAAGTTAGGAGAAAAAACATCCGTTCAAGGTCTGTCTGGTTGGATGGCTGCTTATTCTTACAATCCAACTGTCGAAAAGTTGCAATCGCACGTACAAGAATATCTTGACACAGGGAAATTTAATATGTACGGCTCGAGATTTGCATCAGAAATCGCAAAGAAAATAGCAGATGACTTGAACGAACGAGGTGCTGGTGTGTATTACGACAAAAATTATGTAACTGTCGATACTTTGAGAGTTGCTATTTCTAAATCTAAAAAAGACGGCAAGTGGCACGCAAAAGTATCAAATGCTGGGTACGGCGGTGTCACGTTCAATACTGTTGTCGGAAGGTATTCTAAGAAGAAATGAAAACCCTCGAAAGCAATCTCCAAAAAGCCTGTGTGTATTGGTTTCGGATGCAATACCCGAAACTTCGCAGCCTTTTGTTTTCTGTTCCGAACGGCGGCTACCGCAACATCGCCACAGCACGTAATATGGTTGCTGAGGGAGTTGTTCGCGGAGTTGCCGACTTGCTGTTACTCTATCCCTCGAAAGACTATCACGGTTTGTGTATCGAAATGAAAACTGACAAAGGAAGACAGTCTGAGTTTCAGAAGCAATGGCAGACGGCAGTCGAGAGCGTCGGTTACAAGTACGTTGTGTGCCGGAGCATAGACGAGTTCAAGGCAACAGTGACAGATTATTTTAAATTACAAATATGACACCATAAAAATTTGAAGAGTAATTGCCGCGTATGGATAAAATTCTGTGCGCGGCTTGTCTTTTAATAAATGTTAAATCAGAAACAAAAATTAGCACTTTTTTGTCTAAAAATTTGGATATATAAATAATACTTTATATCTTTACACTATCAAATAAAACAAAATACTAACATTAATTAGGAGGACAAGAAAATGAATATAGTAGAAGACGCACCGAACACAGAAATGACACCTGAAACCGTATTCTCAGTCGAATCTGAGTTGTATGGTTCAAGTATCGCAAGAAGACGTTTCCGTGAACGCCAACGTGGCAATGTCGATTTTCGTGCAAAGCATACCATTGCAACAACTGCGTTGCGAGGAGAAACCAACGAAGTTCGTCTTGCACAGATGATACGAAACGTCAAACAGATTGTATCAGTGAAAGACGAAAAATCAACTGACAAGCCAAATGGCGACTGGCTCAGCGGTATTCGCAAATTCAACTCATTCTCGGCGAGAACGAGCCAAGAGATTTGGAACGAATATCGCAGAATGTACGTCGCATTCCACGGCGAAGAACCTCTGTTGGAAAAGTATCAGTAATAACCGCACGAAACGGTAACGGAGTAGGGCATAAAAACGAAAATGGAATGGCACAGATAAGAGCATATTACACAGATGACAGCGTAGAGCAGTACAATTGCAAGACAGATGATTTCCTAAAAGAACACGGTCTGTACGGCGACGGTTTGTATGGTTGGGAAATCAAAAAGTCCAAAGCAAAGATTGTATATCAAACTGAATACACCCCCTCTCGTAGTTGTGTATCATTGTGGAAAGCAGTAATAAAAAGATAATCGTATGAGAGACATCGAATTTAAAGCAATTGACCCGGCAAATGGGATGTGGTATCACGGATATTACATCTTTACCAACGGTCTGCACAAGATAATTACAGATGATGGTTTCGTCATTGTAAATCCGAAAACTGTATGTCAGTTCTCAGGATTGTTTGACAAGCATCGCAACAAGATATTCGAGGACGACATAGTTGAATGGAACGGCGAAAGATTTATCTGCCGATTCAGCAACGGCTGTTTCGACTTTGTAACAGAGGACGGCAAACCAATGGCAAATTGTTTTGCAATGCTCAGCGAAATAAAAGAAAATATTCACGATAAAAGCACAAAAAATGACAGGTAACAGAATATATCACAAATACAACGCCAGATACGATTGGATTGATGCGCTTGATATGCGAGGCGACAATCGCAAAGAAAAACGCAGCCGTAAGGCGCTTGCACGACACGCAAAACGCAAGGAGCGTAATGTTGCAAATAAAGCTATAAAAAACGCAATTAACGAAATCTAAAAGTATTGATACATTCACGATAAAAAAGTATAAAATGGAACGAATTGATGACATACTACGATGGATAAGCACTGCGACCGACTTCGACGTATTCAAAGTCGCCGATATGATACGGAGCAACAAATTTGAGTTCAAAGGCACGTTGGGCTATTACGACTTAAACAAGTTGCTCGTAGAAGCAATCACGGCGTATATGCAAGGCGAAGAGTACGCCGCATTATGCCAACTCCACAAGTTCATAAAGGAGTTCATATCCTACGAACAACGGAATGTTGAATATTCCGCGCAATTCGTGGCGAAATTAGCCACAATCTTGCAAGGCGCGGTGAAACCTTTGATAGTCTGTGAAACTGCCGAAAAAGAGTGGCAAAACCTTGTACGCGATGAGTTAGGGGTATTCTATAACGAACAGGACAAGTTCAATGCATACCATGTTTTCCGCATAAAAAACAACATTGGAGGACGTTATATGCATCTTTACCGATACGCAGGAGATGGCGACAACATCTGTGGCTGTCGCAACTTCAAAATTGCCGATGCTATTGTTGCGTCAACGAACATCAAAGAACTGATAAGCACAGCAAACTGTGGAGACGTATGGCGTGTGACTATTGGAATGTTCTGAAAAAAGAGTTGACTTGTCGTACTTTGTCTTTTCGTTCTCTCGCAACGGAAGCGTCTATCTTATGACAGACAAATATGATTACACCAATCCTGACCAAATCGATAACTTCCGCAATGCTTCACGTATTTCAGAAGACCGAGAAAATCACCTCGACTTGCCTTACGGCATCATTGAGGAAATAAAAGAACGAAGGCGTACGAATATGACGCTCGCTATGGCTGCGACAAAGGAGACGCCAGAAAGATACGTATTTGACATAAAAGATTACATCGGGTGGAATATCTATTACCTGATTAAATATGCGGTTGAACGTATTGAACTCGGCAGCGCGGAGATACCTTCGCTCAACACTCTTGTCTTGACAGAAGGCAACGTGGATATGAATGATGATACCAATTTTGCACAGACTAACATTGACGCTCTCAATACTCTTGTCGCAGAATTGTACGGCGAGCAATCCACAGCACTCGTCGTACCGACATCACAGATACTTGCTGCGAACAACATAAGCACAGAATTGATGACTGCAAAAGACATCGAGCGACATTCTCAATACCTCGCACACAAATCCGTCGCAATTGCACACGATAGTAAAAAATACGGCTTCGCACCGAAAAACAACAACGACGATTGGAGTATATACAAACAAAAGGAGATGGACATATTACAAAATTATGCTCGACAATTTAATGAACTTGCTGGAATGTTCAGAGACAAATATCCTTCGTTGTTGCGGATTTTATTCTGTGCGGAATACGTGCATTTGGAGGATATAGACCATCCGATGTACGAACACGGCTTTGCACACAAACCATCTCCGAGGGCGGATGATATATTTGTATCGAACAATCCTTCGTTTGGTGCATCTGTATTTGGCGACATTTGCCTTTCCAAAGATTGCTGCAGAAAAGTTACAAAGGATAAGTATTACAGGACGATGCATTTTAAACGTTACACTGAACTAACAACAATACTTGGTGTCTCGCGTGACGAATTGCCAAGTTATTTCCGCGACTACCTTGCTGACAATTACATTCCTTATTACGGAAACAACATCTTGGATAATGTAAAGCCAGAATTTGTCGCAATCGCCAAAGACTATATGTCGCTCAGATTTCCAAATTCCTTTGACATCACATTCCCATTTTGCGGAATGTGCCGCAAGTCGATGTTCCGACAATACAAGATTGCCGAACACGCGACAATAAAGATTTCATCTAAAAAATGTGAAATCTTAGACATTAGGCGTAACTAATATTTGTTATGTTTGAAATATTCTCTATGTTTGCAACAAATTTAAAAACGAATGCTACTATGGAACAAGATTATTCTGATTTGAAAGGCAAGACTGTGTTTGATTTTACAGATAATAATACAGCCGAAAAATATGCTTTATGTACGGAAAATGAGCATATAAAACATCTATCGACTAACAAGTGGCGTGTTGCTTTTACCTTGATAAAATATGCAACATTAACGAGTAATAACAAATTGCTCGAAGCAGTTGTAAAACAATATAAAGATATAATATCTTCGACATTAAATGAATAACTATTAATATATTGTCTTTAAGTAGTTATCTATCTCTACTTTGTCAGAATTGAATATACACAAATCAATTAAATTTTCAATTTCTGTCTTGCTTAGTGATTGCCCATTACTTTTTTTGTACTTGTCAAGTCCGTTGCTACATAATATTCTATATGCAGTTGTATGTTGTTTTGTAATATCTCCATTAAAATAGTATTCTTTTGCTGATGCAAGAATGCTATTCTTGTTAAGATTTAATTGTGAAATAATATATACGAAGTTTCGAACCATTTTGTCGTTTCCTGATAATGGTCTTTCCTCTGTTAAAATTGGGAATGGAATATTGACAACTCCTAATTTCTTGTAAAATTGTGGTAGTGTATTTCGAGCAATAAATTCTGTTATCAATTCAATGTAAGGTTTATGCATTACGCTTACATTTTCGAGGTCGCCGAATTTGCATCTATTATGAACTATTTCATGCCATAATGTAGCTAATGAATCAGCCTCATCGTATGAAATTTTAGATGATAAATTTCTCCCTATTTTTGAAAATGCAGATTCGCACATTTGTAATCGCTCTTTCGATAGTGATATTGTCCCTTTTAAGTCAGTGCTCCCGTTTTCATTAGTATAAGTATTTAATTCAGTGAAACCTCGCGGAAACCATTTTTCTTGATTTCCTTTGTCAATATTTAGTAATGTTTCTTTGAGTTCGTCAGCGTTTTTATACTCTTGCTTAATAGCAGTGTGCGGTTTATCTTTATTCAATATCGTACTATGTATTTTGTTGAGTCCTCCGCGTGAAATAGAACGTTCGTCAAGACTCTGTATTAGATTATTCCCTTCTGTTTCTAACAAATCCCCTTTGATTTTAGGCATATATTTCTGATTATCCGTAACAAAATACGGCTTGTTCTTTGCCCTTTTGATTTTCTCCTCGTTATCCTCTACCCATTTCTTGAACTCGTCCGGCACGTCTTTTATAGTATTCTTACTGTTTGCAATCGGCTCTTGACCTCTGCGCATACGTTCCTCGTCCTTATCCATTTCGTCCTCTGTTTTGAGGATTGTAGTCTGATAGCAACGGCAATTCGGATGCCAACCAACGAACTTGAAGTCCTTTGGGTAACGTCCCGCAAGTTGGTCGCAGATGTCGTGTTCTGGGTGGTTGCCTGATGTCTTAATCTCAATTCCAACAATGAAATCAAATTGCTGATACCTCGTAAAATCGGCAGTGCGGTAAGCCATATTGATTTCGGTACGAGCAAGGCGCAAGGCGTTCTTGTATGACGAGCGATAGACACCTGCGCCCGGATGATAGTTTTGCGCGTTCTTGGATAGTTGCAACTCTCCGAACTCGTCCCTGACACGGCGAAACAACTTGTCGGGTTTGTTGAGGTATTGCTGCACCTCTTTCGCCAAGTCGTGAGCGGATTTCCCTTGCTCTATACTAACTGATAACGCGGTCTCAATGTCATTTTTATAACCACCCACAATATTCCATACTCTATCCGACAACCTAAGCCCGTTATGCTTTCTCTCAGTAAAAGCCTTCAATGCTGGTTCGTTGTTTTGAAAATAGCGGATTTTCTGTTCGTCTGTCAGGTCTTTGCCCTTGAATAGACTTTCGACAAGCGCGTTGTTTTTCATGTTTGATATATCCCACACCGCTTTACAGCCATTGACTACTGATACATTCATATTATTAGCAAGAGTATTGACAATTTTTGCCACTGTCGCCATTGTCTGTGGGTAGTCGTCGAAATTGAACATTTCGTTACCTGAATAGTCGCCCTCTACGATGCTTGCCACTTGCGCAAACTCGTTCAATGCGATGCCGAAAAGTTGCTTAATCAGCATCGCGTATCGTTCTATCGTCTTGTTATGTTCGCTTTCGTATTTGTCCATTAAGATTTTCTCAATCTAAATTCCTTGCATTGTTTCTCGTTAAGAAAATGCGCGTGTGTAGATTTCTTGCACTTACACAGAAAAAAATCGTTATTAACGTTCAGATACATCCTATAATTCACGTAATCCTTGTCAGGATAATACATATATTCACATTCCGAACTAGTGTGCAAAATAGGCTCTTGTTTCTGTTTTCCCCTCTGCATTACATTGTCGGTTCAAACAAGTTAGACATATCTGCTGCTTGCAATTCTTCCATTGTCTTGTCAATGTCCTTCGAGTGTCCGTACAATTCCACACCCTCGCGCTGCGACATTATAGCCTTGCCGCCTGTTGCTGTCATAATGTTTGTGATTGTCTCCCTTTCGTCGTTGATTTGGAAAGGAGTAATAACATTCTCAACTTCGAGTGCGTCAATGTCTGCGGCATCACTCGGCAGCATCAATTTGAGGTAAGCCTTGATTACGTTGACTTCGCGGTCTAAGGCTTCGAGTATGCGTCCGCTCTCGTCCTTGACTTTCATCTGACAATCGATGAACAACTGTTTACGTGCCTCGCCGCTCATCGGTGTAGATTTCATTTTCTCGTAACTCCAATCAGGGAGTTGCAACTGCGTAAAGAACATTTCGCGCAATTCGTCGATGCTGTATTTGAGATTTTCGATTGCACCGCTCCAAGTAACATAGTTTGCTGTCGCTCCTTGTGGTATCTGTAACACTGTTCTGAACTCCTTTTTTTCGGATTTCTCCTGACCGAAAGGAATATCCTCTGTTGCAGCCACAACGAAAACAGGTTTTGAGTTCTTGCGTAGGTAGTTGCCGTTACGAGACATCGACCATTCCATTTCGTACACCATACGTGAGGTGTCCTCCCAAATAGGATATTTGCGAACTATGTACACAGCAGGGATTTTCCCGATGGCTGATGTGTACTCGTTTTCGACAATCTGCATTTCGCTGCCTTTGGATTCAGCATTGCTCCACTTTACGTGCCGTGTAGCGGTGTACATATCGAAGTAGGTGTTTGTGTCGTCTCCGTCTGTCCTCGTGTATTCGATAGACAATGCTATAAGGTCGCCGTATTCGTCAAACAACGGATAGATTGTGTCTCCATTCATAGGAGAGAATGTGCGGCAGCGCAACTTGATGTTGCTGTCGAACCCGTATGTATTGTGTCGCTGTTCCACGGCGTACCACAGCGTCATTACCTCACAACTTGCAAACAGCATATTGCCACGCTCGATATTCACGCTGTCAATACGGTTTCGGTTAAAGATGTTTTCGATGTATTTTTGGAGTTCTTTCTGTCTGTCGTTCTGTGGATAGTACACACGTTGAACAGGGATGCCGAAAGTCAACTCTGTCATACGCTTTGTCGCAAGCATTTGCAATGCGTATGTAATACGTGTCTTTCTGTCCCAAGTGTCAGTTTCGTCGTCATATTCGTCCTTGTAGTCAGGGTCTGTAATGACAGGGTGCAAGAATGGGTAGTACTCTTTTTTGAGTTTTTCCCACGACGGAGGAGTATATGTTTTTTGTCTCAAAAGACTGAACACATCTTCATCGCCATTGCTTATTTTGTCCCAAATGAGTTGTTCTGTAATCATAATTGAAAAAAATTTTTGCAAAAATAAAAAAAAATACGTTTCTCAAACGTAGTTTAATTTTTTTTTTATATATTTGCGGCGAATTATTAACAAATAACATTTTTCCTTATGAAAGATAAGATTTTAGAAGCACTCAAAACAAAGTATTCCAGCCTTGGGTTGAGTAAGGAAGTTTTAGACGGCTATGCTGACTATCTTTCATCTTCGATAACTGAGGAAGCAGGGATTGAGGATGGTATCGCGCAAATTGAGAACTTGCTGAAAATTCAGCAAAAGGAGTTTGACAAGATTCGAACAACGGCAAAGAAAAAGGCAGAAGAAGAGAAAACTACCACAGCGGATGAATCGCCGAAGAAAAACACCGCAAACACAGACATTGAACAAAAGACCGAGGAGAAGGGAAAACCTGTCAAAACCGAAAAGGCAGACACTCCCGAACCTAAAAAGGAAGAAGAAATTCCCTCTTGGGCAAAGGCACTTTTGGGCAAAGTAGAACAATTGGAGAAGCGCAACTCTGAAAACGACAAAGCACAGCGCATTGAAAAAAGGCGCAAGGCTATTGAGGAGATAGAAAAAAATCTCCAACCGACAGACAAGACTAACTTCAAGTATGTGCAACTTGATATGCCTGACGAAGACTTTGAATCCTTTAAGGCTGAGCGCAGCGAGATTGCAAAGCAAAAGGAGAACGAGTTGAACCAACGTGCGGCTGTAATCAAGCCACCTATGGTGAACAACAACGACGGTTCTAAACCTCAAATTTCAAAGGAAAGGGCGGACGAATTTGCTAAACGCTTATTGAACCGCTAAAAAAAGAAAATGGAGGAAATAAAATGGCAGAATTAAACTTGACCGAAAGAACCTCTTTCAACACTGAGTGGGACAATATCCGCATAACCGACATCATCGAGACCAAGGTTGGCGGCGCGGTGCTTGACACCACGGACTTCCCTGACAGCGTGATTGAGAGTGGACACATCGTAATCCACAACGCCACTACTGGCGCATTCAGACCTATGCCGCTTGTAACGGCTCAGGACGGAACTAAATCGTACGGCAGCCTTCCGGCGAACTTCGCCTATTTCGGCTTCGTAATCGCAACGGTGCTTACCAAGCAGCCCGCTGTCGGAATACTTACTCGCGGTCGTGTCAATCCTGCGGCGTTCAAGTACAAAATCGACAGCATTGCAAGTGCCGTCAAAACTGCATTGCCGCACATCACATTCGTAACTGACTAAAAAGAAAGGGGGAAAATAAAATGGCAGAATCAACAGAATCTTTGTACAAAGAGTTCCTCGCGGACAAGTACAAACCGACAGTGGACAGCCTTGTCCGCTTTATTAACGGAGAAGAAGGCGACCGCAACTACTTGCAGGACGAATTGCTTACACCGAAATTGGCTGTTACTGGCACATTTGAAGCCGTTACATCTGACAACACCTACGTAATGGCTGATTTCGTTGCGCTTGATAGTGAAATTCCGCTCAAAAGGTGCGATAGTCTTGGTAAGGTAACAGGCAAACTCGTAAAGTCAGGAATGGCACTTCCTCTCAACGAGAGCCAGATGCAAGACATCGACACAATGATGTCAATCGGAGCAGACGAACAAGACATTGTAGACGCTGTAATGGAAGATACCACACGTTGCATACGCGGACACAAGGAACTTATGGAATGTGCATTGCTCGAAGAATTTTCCACAGGTGTTTGCGAAATCGAAGATACTGAAACGGCTGGTATTGCCGTCAGAATCAACGTTGGCTATCTCGACGAGAACAAATTCTCGCCGCAAGTCTTGTGGAGCGACACAGAACATTCCAAGCCGCTTGACGACTTCGAGAAAGTCATCGACGCTGCATCTTCAAAAAAACGCGACCTCAACTACGTATGGATGGACAAGGTTGCATGGAGAAATTTCCGCGACAGCAAGCAAGTTCGCGAATACGTCGCTGGACGCGACAAGAAAGTCTATGTGGCTGGTCTTAACTCAGATTCGCTCCCAAAATCATCGCTTGCTGATATTAACGCAATCTTGCGCGAGGACGAACTTTACGGAGTAGAAATCCGTCTCATTGACTTCAAGGCAGTACGTGAAATCAACGGACAGCGCACAACCGTTGTGCCGTGGAAAAATGGTATGGTCGTTTTCACACGTTCCAACAAAATCGGCAAACTGTGGCACGCAAAAGTTGCAGAAGCCAATCACCGCGACGCATCCTCTACCTACATTGAACTCGACAACAATGTACTTCTCTCTAAGTACAGAACGAGTAAGCCTACTTTGAAGGAGTGGACGCAAATCCAAGCGAGGACAGTTCCTGTGATTGACGGCGCAGAGGGCATCTACCAGCTCGACACCACTTCGACGCTTACAGACGCAAGCGAGGATAACAAAATTACGATTGGCGAAACTGAACACAAAAAGTCTGACATTTTGACGGCAATCGCTGCTGTTACTGGTGTAACACTTCCGGCAAACACAACCGATGCGGCAGTTGTTCAACTTTTTAACAGCTGGAACAAGAAAGTTCAGGCTGACGTAATTGCGGCAATCGTAGACACGGAATAAAAAGGGGAATTAATATGATGAAGGGCGGTGGCACATTCCAAAAAAAGCCTGTGAGAAACTACCACCACCGTCCTTTTTTAAAAAAACCTGAACAATGACTATACAAGAGAGTTTACAGCAGATTAATCTGTATCCGATACCAGACAACGTCGTTGTGAATTACTGCAACGAACATGGTGTTACTCCGTCGGATGAAGCAACAAGTGAAATTCGCAAAAGTCGTGAGTACAGATTAACTAAAGCTGATTTATACAAGTGGTTGGCATTTGCACCGTCAACCGTATCGCAAGGAGGTGTAACATTCTCAATTTCGGAAAGCGACAAAAAGCGATTTGTTGATTTAGCGAATAAGATTTATGCCGAAAACGATGAGCAAGGTTACGGTACAGTATATGGGTACAAGGGCAGCAGGTTATGATTTGGACTAACGGCTATATTCAGTGGAAATTAACGCCTGAATCGGCGGTATTTGATGAAGACGGCATTCCTATTCGACAAGAGGAAACGTGGTCTGAATTTATCGAGTGCGGCTATGAAGATACAACGACTTTGACAGCAAAGAGTCGTGAAAATTCGGATTATAAGCAACAGCAACTATCAGTAAGAGTTAAGTTGCAAGAACCGAAAGAAAGACTCAGGATTTATGACAAAGGAAAACAATTACTTGGCGAGTTCGTTGTTACAAGAGTTAATCAATATAGTTATATAGCAGAAACGCATTTAATATGTTCACGATAAATCAGATAACACCGACCGACGCAATTATGAAAACGTTGGAAAACCGTTTAACGCTGGAATATCAAATTATAATCCGGCGGTTGGCATTTATAGCCGAACAAGCTGTAAATGTCGCGAGAAATCTACCAAGTCCGCCGGTCGAAATGCGAAAAGAACCTCACCCGCCTAATTACATAGACGATACCGGCAATTTGCGCAACAGTATCGGTTATATGATAGCGGTGGACGGTGAGCCTTTGAATTTAAACTTTAATAGCGATAAATCAAGGGTTTTAGCGCAGAAAGCCTTAGAGGGTAATCAACAAGGCATTGTGCTAATTTTAACGGCTGGAATGGAATATGCGGCGTATGTATCACGGAAAGGTTATGATGTGCTTGACAGCGCAGAAATCTTTTGCAAACAATCGCTTCAAAAATTACTCGATAAGTATAAGAAATGAAAACGGGGGGACAAGTTGAAACTGATTTTTATAGGGCTGCGAAGAAGACGGAACTGAGCCGCAAGATTAGCGGTGAAGTTTATCGGGACGGGTTCAGACCAAGGAATAGCAAGAAAGAGGATATTATTATCCGCTTGACGACTTTATCCGTCGGACAGTTGCAAGAGGGGGTTTTGACGATTTTAGTGTTTGTTCCTGATAGTGAAGTATCGGGGAAAGGCAATTTAAAACGGAATATAACAAAACTGAATAAATTTGAAGAATTAGGGGAAAAAGCAATTGAAGAAATTCGGCAAGAATTGTCGGAATATCAGAAAGTTGAATTACAAACAGGTATTCAGTCTTACCCCGACAGCAACGAGGAACACTTTGTAAGCATAAAAATCAGTTTCCAAATTTTAAATAAAGATTATTAACGTTTTAAGAAATGGGATTATTATGAGCGTATTAAGTACAGGCAAACCGAGGATTTGGATTGCAAAACTTGACAAGTTCGACAATATCGGAGAGTGGAAAGAGATTGACACTCCGAAAGACGGCACTACTTCGCTCGAAACAAGCGAGGGAGACACTACCGAATACCTCCAAGAGGGTGGCGGTAAAGTGGACGTTGAAAAAAAGGAATGCGGATTTACATTCGTTTTCGATTTGTTCGTAAAAAAAGGTTTTAAAAAACCGATTGGCGACAAGAACGGCGTTATCGTAGACAACTATGCCGTAAGACTTGCACCGAAAGACCCTGAATGTCATGGTATGTTGATGTACAAAGCACAAGTATCTTGTATTTCAAGTTTTTCTGTCGCAGACGGTATGATTTGTCAGTACAAATTCGAAGGTCTCCAAACAGATGACCATGAAAATATTTGGGATTATTGGTTCTTGGCAAAGCAGTTGGTTACTGACAAGAACTTCGTAGACCTTCCGGCAACGGCAGGCAGTGGAGAAACAATCAGCGCAACGGTAACAGCAACAATCGGAACGACTGACACCTTGACAGCGGCGGCAGACGAAGCAGACTCTTGGATTACGGCGACAGTATCAGATGGCGTGGTAACGATAACTGCAACAGAGAACACGGGTTCTCGTCGCGAGGGTTGGGTTACTCTCAATAACTCCGACGGCACATCAGCAAAAATCCGTGTAAACCAAGAGAAAGCAGCAACAGCAGATTAGTCTTTTTGGGCGTGATATTTTTTATGTTATTTTATTAGTTATTGGTTTGATAGAGACCGGCTTTCAAAAAAGGTCGGTCTTTTTTCGTAAAAAAAAGAAAATAGAATGGAAATAGAGAGACTTATAGCAGATACGGTAAACAACAATCCGATAAAAGTAAAATTTAGAAACAAGGAAATTGAAATTCCTCGACCAACTTTGGGAACGTTGATTGAAGTATCAAAACATATTGCGAAATTTCCCGAATTTGCTATCAAAAACGAATATTCTGCGGTCGTACAGCAAACGTTGAGTATTGCTAAGAATTGCGGCAAGATAAGCGAAATTTTGGCAATTTTGATGTTAGGAAAAAAGGATATGTATCGTGAAATACGCATATTCGGCAGGACAATACGGATAAAGAACAGAGTTAAGAAATTAGCAGCGGAAATTGAAAACCTTACTTCACAAGAATGCTCGGAATTGTTAGTCGCTATTTTTTCGAGTATGGATTGCGGTTTTTTTTTAGGCATAATCATTTCCCTGCAAGGTATAAATCAGTTGAAGAAGACGACGAGCGAAACGACAGCGTCTGGGCAACCGTCGCAAGTTTCGTAAAAAACTTTAATGTGAGTTTCGATTATGTGCTTAACGATATGCCTTTTGTCAATATCATAATGTACAATCGCACATTGCCGGATTATAATCTCGACAAAGACAAACAGAAAAGTGCAAAATCAAACAAGCGAAAATCTAACAAGGCAAATTTGTTAGATTTAGACAATGATGAGTGGAATAACTACTTAAACAAGTAATTGAAAATGGCAGAAGAAAGCAACGGTGGTTTGGTATTCGGTATCAGACTTGACAATTCGCAATTAGCAAGAGATATAGAGCAAGCACGTAAACTCTTTGACAGTTTGTCAAAGGGAGCAGGTGATTCTGGAAGCGTTATCAGCGGTCAGGTTGGTAACGCTTTTGCTGATTCAAGTAGAAAAGCACAACAAGCAGGTGGCAATTACAACAAAGTCTTTCAAGATTTGTATGTTGCTGCGACAAATGCGGGCGCAAAGGTCAGAGGGGAAAGTCAGCAGACTGCAACCTCTATATCAGCAGATTTAAACAAGTTAAATGCCGGATTCACATCTATCACAGGACTTGCTGGTGCAATGTTTCTCGGCGTATCGGCAAAAGGCATTGTAGACCAGATGTTTCAAACTCGCTCCTATTTTCAAGATGCCGAAAGTTCAATGAAAGTGTTTCTTGGCGATGCGCAAAAAGGCACAAAATTTATCAATGAATTGAAAGATTATGCCTTTTACAATATGTTCGAGTTCAAAGACTTAGTCGGTGCAAGTAAGCAACTAATCTCGTACGGCACGGCAGCAAAAGACGTAACGAACATTCTTGACCAACTCTCTAACATTGCGACAGGTACAGGAGCAAATCTTAATGATATGGTCGGAATGTACAACAAGGCGAAAAGTGTCGGTAAAGTTGATTCTCAAGGACTTGAAAGTTGGGCGGCTCGTGGCGTGTTGGTTAAAGAAACGCTGCGAGATATGGGTGAAACGGTAAGCAGCACTGGAGTAACATTCCAGCAACTTGAAAAGGTATTAGCAAAGGTTACGGGCGAGGGCGGTATGTTTCACAACCTCATGGCTGAGCAATTAGACAACCTCTCGGCAAGTGCTGCGCAATTATCTGATAATATGACGGCAATGTATAACGAAATGGGTGAAAAAGCCGAACCTTATATGAAGGCAGCGATTGACCTTGCTGGAACACTTGTCGAAAATTATCAGAGTATCGCAGACGTAATTATCGACGTTGCAAAGGTCTATGGCGCATACAAACTCGTTGATATGTCCGGCATTCAGGGCATAATCGAGCAGACGGAGGCAGAACAAAATCTTGTTGATACATTCAAGGAACACGCAGAAGAAATAAAAAATATGTTTTCGGCAGACCAAGCCTATGAAATGGAACTCTCAGGATTAAAGGAGGGGACGGCTGAATATGCACAAGCCGTTAAAGATATGTTTGAAGCCGAAAAGCAAAATACATCATTACAACTTGAGAATATAACGAAACTCGAAAGTGCAGAAACAGCACGTATAGAAACTCTTGTAAGAGAAAGGGAAGAAATAAAGCAAAAAATATTCGCAGCAGAACAAAGTAATGATGTCTTACAGAAAGAAGCACTAACAGCAAAAGCAGCAACTATTCAGGCGCAATTAAATGCAAGTCAGGATAATCTAAGTGCTATTTCTAAACAAAAAAAAGCAATTGCGGCGAATGCTTCTTCGGCAGCGATTAAAGCAGAAACACTTGCTACAATGCAAAGTACGACAGCGACTAAAGCAGCAACAACGGCAAGTATGCTGTGGAATAAAGCGACGACCGCACTTGGCAAAGGTATTACAAAGTTAGGCAACCTGTTGAAATCTACCCTACTCTCTAATCCATACGCCTTAGCCATCGCCGGTGCAGTTGCTTTATGTCAGGCGATTTATGATATTGTTAATGCTCAATCAGCAATGGAAGAAGCGCAAGGTAATATCGATGCGGCAAAAGCAAAGGGATTTGAAGAAGCAACAAAGGAGTTGCAAAAAACGGCAATTCCCGATTTCGATAAAATCAGAAATCTAACAGAAGGTACAGATGAATATCAAAAAGCACTCGACGGATTAATAAAAAAATATCCTGAATTAGCAGAAGTAATAACAGATAATACAACAAAAGAGGAATTATTAGCAAAAGGGTATGATGCTGTAAAAAAGAGTATTATCGAAAAGAATCAAGCGGCAGCTATGGAAAATGCCGTCGCGGAAAATGCGGCAAAAGTATCTGAAAAACAACAAGCAGTAATTGATGAATTTCAGAAACAACTAACAGAACAAGGGTATTCTATTGAGGATGCTTATCGCTTATCGACAGACTTTCAAGTAGCATTGATGGATGGGCTGAAACCTGAAGAGATGTCAGCAGAAATTCAAAAAGTTTTTGAAGATGCAGCATCCGGTACACAGAAATGTTTTAAAGGTGCATTAGCAGGAGCAACATTCGGACTTACTGATTTTCTAAACATAGGAAATTATACCAATTCTGAGAGTTGGGCGGGAAGCATAAAGGAAAAATTCATGTCGTACTTTACCGACAACGGATATAAAGAGTATGATTCTAAACTTGGTGCGCTAATGGGTCGAATGGAACAATTCAAAGATGCAGCCGATAAAGCAGCAGAAGGAGTAAAAAATCTGAATAATGAGGTAGACGTTGAAAATCAGAAAAAGTTAAGCAACTATCTCAATACCGAACTGCTGAAGACGTACAAGGACGATGTTGAAAGGGCTAAGGGTGAATTAGAAGGTGGAATTAAGTTGTTCGAGTATGAGTTCAGGAATGGGTCTCAGCAAAACAAAACTAACTTAGACAAAAAGGTCAAAGAACTGCAAAAAAATTATGTACAAGCACAAAAAGCACTCAGGGATGCACAGAAATACGTTTATGGAGACGATTTGAGTGCGCAAGAGGCGAAGTATAAGAAATCAATCGAACTCTACAAGCAATTTGCTTCGGAATATACGAAACTTGAAATTAAGCGTCAAAATGATATTCAAAACCTCGAAAGAAGTCGTGATAAACAAGGTGCAAATCAAGGCATTATAGATATGCAGATTGAGGATGTGAACAAAAAAGCAGACGATAATCTCAATTTGTTATTTGCAAAATTCTACAATGTTTCCGACAAAACAGCGGAGCAGATAAAAACAGTATTTTCAAATGCACTTGAAATGCCGGTCGATAAAGCGAAAGACAGACTTGCTCAAATCACGACTGAACTTGAAAAAATCAAGAACGCTGCGGCAAACGGAAATAACATCGCAAGCAAAGAAAAACAAGCCGCTTTAACGGCAGAAAAAGCAGGATTGGAACAGAATATCGCTAAGGCAGAAGAAAAGCTTGATTATAGCGAAAAAACAAAGAAATATGAGAGTTTTTACAACGAATTAGTCCGCATTGCAAACGAAAAAGAACAGAAAATCGCAGAATTACAATCAAAACAGAGCGGCGGAATAATTAACGAACAAAAACTGAAAGAAGAAACAGAAAAGGTTGAAGCGGCATTCACATCGCAAGCTAATATCATACGACAGCAGTTAGGAATGACAGAGGAAGAAACAACTGATATGATATTAGGCAAGATTGGTTCGGCAACAAACACAGAGGTAAATTCTTTAATGAATACTCTTTCAAAACTCGAAACAGAAATCGGATATTTTGAGAGTAAAATTGGAGAGATAGACGTATCGAAACCATTAACCGAGGCACGAGAAGCGTTGAATGAAACACTTGCAGATTTGGAGTTTATCACAACAAGTGGTGTCGTAAATCTTGAGCAGCAAATACAAGAGGCTCAAAATAACCTTGTCGCTTTAGAAACGAGAGCAGCAAAAGGAGAAGATGTTGCAAAAGAAATTGCAATGACGAAAGCGCAAATTTCGCAATTGCAATCGAAGATGAAAGAATATGTTAATGTACAGCATGAAGTCGCAGATAAGACAACCGAACTTACGGAAGCACAGCAGAAGTTAGAAAATGTCTTAGCACAGAAAGCAGCGTATCAAGAAGCAGCAAAAAACTACGGACTTGTTAAAAATGCCGTCAATAATGTTATAGACGGCTGTGAGGGATTATCCGATACCACGAAAGATGTATTAAACGGAATGATGGAACTCGGCGACATCCTTTTCGATACAATAGGTGGATTATTGGAATATGCAGAGCAATCAGCACAATCGATGGTTACTGCCGGAGTTGCTGCAAGTGAAGCCGTAAAAACAGCTGAAAAAGGGTCGGCAATATTAGCGGTTATTGGTGCGGCAATACAAGCAGTTATGGCTATTGTTAAGATTTTTAACAAGCACGGAAAGACGGCAAAAGCGGAGAAAAATATCGAAAAAATCGAGGGGCAAGTTAAAGATTTGGATAGAGCGTATGATAAACTTGGTGATAAAATGGAGAACGCATACGCTACAGATGCGACAAACATAATACAACAACAAGACAAACTGTTAGCACAAAAAGAGGCTTTAATACGACAAGAGATACGAGAGGAGCAGTCGAAAAAGAAAAAGAAACAAGACGATGATAAGATAAAAGAATGGCGGCAAGAATTAGAAGATATTGCTGAAACGAGGGCTAAAACACAGCAGACTATCACGGAAACTTTAATCGGCAAAAATTATAAATCTGTGTTAGAAGATTTTTCTGGTGCTGTAATGTCAGCAATGGACGATGCGGAAACAAGTGTCGATGATGCTGTTAAGAATATCAGTAAAAGTATTAAGAAATCCGCTATACAACAGCAACTAATGCAAAGATTACAACCTAAGACAGATGAATATGCAAAAGCACTTGGAGACGCAATGACCGACGGCGTCATAAGCGACACAGAAAAAAAAGTTTTAACGGGATTAGAAGGAAGTATTGCAAGAATATCAGAGGATTATCTCGGACAATTCGACGATTTGTGGGAAACGGCAGAGGCAGAGCGGCAAGCATCCTCCGGCGGCATAACGAATATGTCGCAAGATTCGGCAGATGAGATGAACGGGCGATTAACGCAAATGCAGTCGCATACTTTTTCGATTAACGAAAATGTAAAGCAAATGAGGGAATTTGCATCGCAGCAGTTAATTGTTTTGCGCAATATCAATACAGATACGAGTGCATTAGTTAAGACGGTTTCGGATATGAAAGCAACCGTTGATGATATACAGATTAAAGGAGTTAAATTAAAATAGAAATGACAGCAGGAGAATATCTTAAACGCGAATTATCCAAAGTCGCGTGTGGTACATACGAAGGAGAGGATAATATTTCGGATTTGGTGGAATTATGGAAAAAGCCGTGGGGAATCGAGTTGTGCAAAAACATAAATTTCCCCACATCGGCATTTTTCGAGCAGTACGAACAAGACCTATTGCCGTACGGCGTATTCAGAAATCAAAACGGATTGAAGTTGTATAATAGAGATGTAGTGTTGTATCATTCGACAGCGAATTTGGAATTCTCGTTGCCGGAGCGGACGTACTCTGTTTTACTCTATGCCGGAGCAGAGGTTGTGATAACTGCAACGAATTGTGCGGTGGTAAAGGTGTCGAAAATAAACAACGATTGCACTTGCCATATCATAACAGAACGCAACGCAACGGTAATATGCAATTAATGCAAATTTATACATATTTTAACATTTTGAAATTTGCGTATGTGTTTTATTTTTAGTAAATTTGAGACGTTAATTTAAAGAGGAACTTTAAGATGATGGTACTTTTAAAATCGTATATAAAAGCACTTTGTTTGCTTGTTTTATTTCCGTCAGCCTTTGCGGATTTCGTTAAGAAAAAGAAATGGATTGTTGCGGCTGATTGCGGTTTTGTGGCTGTAAGTTTATTATTCGTCCTTGCCCTTAGTTCGGGAAAGTCTGACGAAGATTTGCATATTGTAGACTTGACCGCAGCCTACAATACGGGCAACGTTACGGCAATGAAAAAGATTGCCGTGGTAATCCACCATACCGCAGGAAACCCTAACTGCTGTATTAACGATATTGCCAAAATCCACCTTGCAGAGCATAGATGGAGCGGAATTGGCTATCATTATTACATTGACAAGGACGGTGTGGTATACAACTTACGAAGTGAGAACGAAGTCGTTCCACACTCGTATAATTTTAACAGCAATGCGGTAGCAATCTGCTTGGCGGGTAATTTCAATAATTACGAACCGACCAAGGCACAGTGGCAGAGTTTATTAATTCTGACACGAAAGGTGTTAAAAACGCACGATTTGAGCGCAAAAGACGTGTATAAACACGGTCAAATGTATGGTAATGCAACTGAATGTTGCGGCAAATTATTTAATATTGAAAAATTAAGAGAGGAATTATAAAATGACTTGGACAGAATGGATTTTATATTACAAAACCTTAAAACGTGAATTTTGGATTTGCGTTTTGGCGTTGGTTTTTATCTTAGTAACGCCGTTTTTGATTTGTTGCGGCGGAAACGCAGAAACCGAGCAACAAACAATATTTGAACAAGCCGTAACGGAATACGAACAAACAACGGGCAGAAAGATTTATCCGTCCGGTCGTGAGTTTTTACGTAAAGCGGCGGAAAAACAAGGATTACAGACAAAAGATGAGGTTTTATCCCTCATCAAATATAACGAAAAATTTATGTTTAAATAAGGAAAAATGGAATTAAACGAATATCAGCAGAAAGCGATGTCTACCTGCATGGAGACGAGCAATAACTTCTCTTATATGCTACTTAATTTAGTTGCGGAAGTAGGGGAGTTTGCAGGAAAAATAGCGAAACAAATCCGTAAAGGACAGAGCAACATAAACCAAAACCAACTACAAACGGAGATGCGTGTTTTGGTTGAGCACCCCGAACTCAAAGAGGAAGCGTGTAAAGAATTAGGCGACGTTTTATGGCAACTTTCAGGCTTATGTACGGTTATGAATGTAAGCCTTGAAGACATCGCAAAACAGAATTTAAACAAACTTGCCGACCGTCAAAAACGGAACGTAATTGACGGGAACGGTGATAATCGTTAAAACATGAAAAACGTTATTACAATATCGACTGAGGCTGTTTTAGTTGCGTTAATTGTTGTATATTTTACCGCATTTCGCAACGAAGAAACGAAGGATTATCAAAAACAATTTGATAGTCTAAAAACCGAAATTTTGCGTATTAAAGCGGAAATTAAAGCGGTTAAGGCTGATACTGATACGTTGAAAGCAGACACTGATACGTTGAAAGTTGGACAGCGTATTATTTTTGATGAAGTCAAGAAAAATAATGAAAAATCTTTTTGGGATTTTTTCAAATGATATTTTTCGGCGGACTTAAAAAAGCATTAACACCGCCGACTTTTGCCACGGTGCGTTTTGGGATTGCGCACCGTTTATAGGATTTTTTCATAATAATTTTTTGGTTGTATTTGATATTTTGTTGAGTTAGTAATGGGGAATTAATCACGGTGCGGTTTTGGAATTTTCCGCACCGTTTTTAAAAGACTTTTACTATTTCTTAATCATTTAGTTATTTGGCTTAAAAAAGGGGAATTAATTAAAAAATGTGCTATTTTACTTTTACGATGCGGATATTGAACTATCCGCATCGTTTTAAAAAAGAAATGATATGAAAATTTATTACAATACTACTCAAGGTCAGGAACGGCATATTGACGTTGTAATCTCGGATAGTTCTTACCGCTATCGTGAGATTATGGGCGACAATAATTTCGTTCTTTCGTTTTCATTGACCGAGTTTGTAGACTTTCCGATTGGTTCATGGATATTCTACGACAATGAAAAATACACGACTTTCGATATTGCGAATTTTACGAAAGTATCAGAGCGGCAGTATGATTACACCCTCACGTTTGAGGGCAGTACGAAGATATTAACGCGATACAAATTCCGCAATCCACAGGACGGCAGACTGAATTTCACGGTTACTGCACAACCGTTTGAAATGTTGCAGCACATCGTAGACAATCTGAACATGGACGGTAGAGATAGCGGTTGGAGCGTTGGATTTTGTGTTGAAAGCGTGGAAAAAACGCAATCTTTCAGTCATAACAGCGTATTAGACGCACTTAATTCTATTGCACAATTATTCGATACCGAGTGGGAAATTATAAACAAAAAAATCAATCTTAGAAAGGTTGAATATAACAAAACGAACTCAACTCTTGCATTAAGTTACGGCAAGGGTAACGGTTTTTTGTCAGGGATTACGAGACAGAAAGGAGATGGTAATGCGGTTGATATTTTGTGGGTTGAGGGGGGTGATAGGAATATTAATCAACAAAAATATAAATACGCAAAAGTTGTTGGCAAACAACAAGATTATTTGCATTCCTCAAAAATAAGACTTCCGCAAAACCTTGTATTTTGGTACGTGCCTGACACGTTAGATAAACAAGCAAAAGGCAGAATCTATATTGATTTAACGACAAGTCATGCACGCATAACTGAACGTTACGGAAGCGGTGTAGGACTGATACACTCAGAATTACAATCTCGTTATAGTCAGTATATAAAAACAGGAAAGGTTCTTGATGTTACCGATATTGTAAAAAATAATCCTCTTGCAATGCAAGTGTACGTTGATGAGGACGGGTTCGGCATTTGGCGGCAAAATCGAATTAATAACGGTTTCGAGGAAAGTCTTGAACTGACTGAAATATATCCGAAACGAGTTCTTGAAATCACGTCTGTAACGAATAGCGACAAGGATAAGCACTTTTGGGAAATTGTCGCAATGAGTAACGATGTGGACTATTCTAACAACGATTTGAAAACGTCCGAAAATCCGACTATCATTTTTGAGGACGGAATGCTTACAGGTAAAGAGTTTGAATACTCGGCATACAATCACAAAACAAAGGAATTTAAGATAGTTCCGCAGGTTATTGACGAAATCACCATGCCGGACGAGGCGAGCGGTTTCTATCCGAAAAAAAGGAGAAAAATTTGCAGTCTTTCATATTGCTTTGCCGGACGCTTATTTGCGCACAGCGGAATTAGAGTTAATGCTTGAGGGGTGCAAATATCTGTACGAACACGGAGAAATCGAGGTCGAATTTAACGGCACGATGGACGGAATATGGAGCGTAAAAAATTGGAGAAATATTAGTCCTTATATCAAACTCGGTGGATATATTAAATTCACGGACAACGCAATATGCAGAGATGGGAAATTACTGCGTATATTGTCTGTTAAGGATTATATCAACCGTCCGCACGCTCCTGAACTGACATTGTCTAATTCGACCGTCAGCGGTTCAGTTAGCAGTGAGTTAAAAAAAATACCTCAAAATCAAGTCTATACAAGCCACGAAATTGAGGAAAGACAAAAATATAATTCGCGCTCGTTTGCTAATATCCTTGAAACGATTAATATGTTTTCGGAAGATTTTGCAAAGAGTTTAGCAAGTACGAATCAGTATTTTAGCAATAGTATCTCCCCTATCGCATTGCAAACAATGTACTTAGCATTAGGCAGCGAAAAAACGGAAGTCGAGTTTGGTTTCACGTCTGCGACTGTAAACGAACAAGTCAAAGATTGGCAAAGGGTAACATATACACCAACTTGGAACTCTGAAAAAGGGTGTCTTGAAGTGCCTAATTTCGTGAATAACACACCGATTAACGCACGACATTTGGTTTATACACAAAATCAAGGCGAGATTTCACAAAATCAAGTTTATCCGTATTGGCGAATAGAAAGTCAAAACACGGAATTAAAACATGGCGCCGCATTCGCAGATAAACCGTTTTATTTATACCTAAAAGCCGTAAAACCGCAGCAAAACCAATACGGCAAACTTATTACACCTGCGGAATTTATTCTGTCTGAAACGGTTGAAAATGATACCTCGGAATTTTATTATTTCCCGATTGGATTTTTGAACTCAGAGAAAGACGGAGAACGTTCTTTTGTGTCGATTTACGGGCATACTGAAATAAGCGGCAATCGCATAAACACAGGACGTATTGTAAGCAACGACGGCAGTACGGTTATAGACCTTGAAAATAATATTATTCAAGGGCGGTTTAATTTCAAAGACGGATTAATATCTAACAGAATATGGGTAGGCAATAGCGAGTGTTCAGCAAAAGCAGGATTAGGTGGCACAAATAAATACGGATATAACTCTCTGATATGGGCAGGATTTAATAACGACGGGAATTATGTCTTCAATATATTAGACAACGGGGAGATGATATATTATGCGAATGACGGACAGCAAGTGTTTAAAGTTATTCCGAGCAATTACTATTCGAGCACTAATACTGCTACAGACTTGTATATAAGAGGTACACGAATAGAGAAAATTGTCGGTAATACATATTTTACCAATACTCCTGAATTTGGCAACGACTTGAAAATCGGCGGTAAAAAATTAGGCGACAGGCTAAAAGCAATCATGGACGTTGTTCCGTATTCCGGCGTTTTTAGCGTTTGGGGCGGGCAGTTACAACTTGAATTGTATAATAAAGGGAAACGCGTATCAGGTGCTACTATCAGCAAAAATACTATTGATTCTAAGCATGGTGTATATGAGTTGTTTTTCCCGACACGGGTGTATTACGGTTTTGTATTAGCGACAGCAGGAAGTTATAAAATTAACAAACAGTATTATGTTAATGCAAGACTTCATCAATCGTGGTATGGCGATGAAAAATCATATATACGTTTTCAGATTGCGGACGATTCATCACTAAATGACTTAGAAGATAACGACGAGGTCTATTTTGCAATTTTTGATTTTTCTTGTCTTACTAATATAACGGACGGATTATAATGACAGAACAGGAAAAAATTAAGTTATATGGCATAAAAATTTACATTGAGCGAAAAATTAAATACTTTTACGGCTTGGAATTAGACAGCGAGCATAAGAAAGACAAAGCGGCTCAAAGTAGATACTGCACGGCACGGTGCGCATTAGAAGATGTCTTAAAGCAGATGTTCGGAGTAAGGCTGATAGAAAATAAGAATGGGGAATGATAAAAAATATCACTACAAAAATTATTTTCTCGGCAATTTGCGAGACAATGCAATAAAAAGTAATAAAAAAATATGAGTGAGAAATTAAGAGAGGTTGAAAAATACCTCAAAACAAAAATTGAAGAATACGAAAAATTATCCGTTTCGGAACGTGGGAATTGGGATAATACGGACAAATATCTTGGTATTTCAGCGGCGTATTCCGACATTTATGAAAAACTTTTTAAGAATTAGAACATGAACGAATTAGTTTTTGTTAATAATATTCCGCTTTTGGAGTTGGGCGTTGTCTTGGGCGAGGGTAGTTACAAGTCTTTACTGCAATGGTCTGCGCTTAAATCAGTAAAAACAAATAGTTGGGCGGAATATGATTATATTGAGCCGGATTTATCTAATCCGACACTGAATAATCGCACCGTTACTCTTAACTTTCATGCACAAGGAATTGAGGGTTATGAAACATTTTTAAACTATCTTAAAAAACACTCAGAAAACACCTTTTGTTTTCCCGAATTAGGCGTTGAAATGCAATTAAGGATTAATTCCTCGGTTTTACAATCAGTAACGCAGAAATGGCAGAGTTTTAGTCTACAATTTACGGACGATGAACCTTTCAGTATTGAGAATCCGCAATGCTCAGATGTTCCGCAATACGGCGGCGGCAATCTGCAAGTAGATAACAAGGATTTAGCCGATTTTGGCGTTTACATTCTGAAAGATACTTTAAAATCAATCCGGCAATGCGGAAAGGTAAAAGAAAGGCTATTAATAAACGAAAACAGCCGTTTTGGTGCGGTTTATGATTCAAACGGTTCTGTTATAACAGACAGCAACGATTTTACCGTTAATTGCCTTCTTCGAGGGGAAAACTTAGATGAATGCGTACAGCAATATTATGCACTTCTTAATTTCTTAATTCGCAAAGGAGAAAGAACGGTTGTAATTAAAAGTACGTTGGAAGTGTTAGGGTGCTATTATAAGAGTAGCACTTGTAATAATGTACATAAAAAATTAGCGTCCGGCTTGGCAGGTATCAATTTTTCTATTACTTTTACGCTCACGGACAGAGGAAAAATCACCGTTTTAAGTGAAGATAATACAAGAGTGACACTCACGGACTTAGACGGTAATTTTCTGATTATGAGATAACAAAATCTTTTTTAAGAAAACAAAATGGCAGGGGAAATTCAGGTAAAAAATATTAATCAGTTCGTTGCGGAATGTTCGGAGATTGGCGACTTGCACGGTTCGTACCTCTATGGTATTGACACGCAAGGTAACTCTATCAAGGTTAATATCGAAGAAATCGCAGACCTTGACCGTCCCGAAATTCCCGAAATGGATTGGTACGATATAGACAGTGGTGAGGGCAGCGGAGTAATATACGGAGGCGGTTCAAGTTCTGGTGGTGCAAGCAGTGAAGAAGTAGAAAAAATCAAAGAACGGCTTATTCAGTTAGGTGTTGATTTAGAAGAAGTAAGGGCACTTGTAGCAGCGAAAGCAGACAAGGAACACACGCACGTTAAAGATGATATTACTGACCTTGCTGATGAGATTTCAAACCTTCACGAAATAGATACGCAATTAAGCAACCGCATAACATCTGCGGCAACTAACATTGAAAATCTGACCGGCAAGGTTAGTAATGTGCAAAATGACATTTCACACCTTGTCGAAAATATAGAATCTATTGAAAATCAATTAGACGGAAAAGCAGACAAGGTACACACGCACGCAATATCAGATATTGACGGTTTAACGAAAGAACTGCAAACAGTTGCACAGAATACAACACGTATTCAAACACTTGAAACTGCTGATACGGAAATAAAACGAAGCATTGAACAGGTAAAGAGCGATATTGAAAAAATCGAAAATACAGCAGGCTTAAAACAAGTCGCAGACATTGATAACTACAAAGGTAAGGCAGGTGAAATTGTTCAATATATCGGTCTGACAAACGAAAAATATACAAACGGATATATCTATCAGTGTGAACTAACAGACATAGCAATACCACTCTCGACTGAGTATATACAAGTTTTGAAAGATGATTTTAAGAATATTCCGCAAGGAGATTACATTAAAATCGGGCAAACAGATGAGGATATAACTGTCGAAATAGAGGAATATTCTAACGTTTCAGGAGATGGCAATATTTATCATAGTAGTCCTTATTCTTTGCTTGAAATCGGTGATTGTATATGGGATAATAACGGAAATCTTTATGAGGTTACTGAAAAATCCGAGACGGGGCGATTGGTGCTCTCAAACGGTGCAATATTATTCAAGAATACAAGCACAGCGGTATCGTCTAAGGCAGATGTTTTTTTTAACTATCAGACCGGCACGAAGATATACAGAGTGCAGACTATTCCGATTTATATCGGCATTCTACGAGGCACAAACTTGTATATCGAAGGGTGTGGTTATAAATTCGCTGATAGTTGTGCAGAAAGACACGTTGATAGTCAAGGAATGACGGTTGAAACGTACGAGTGGTTACTTAAATGTGTTCAGCCGGATTTCAGGGAATGGTTTAAATGGAATATAATAGAATAAAATGTTTAATTTAAAAAAGGGGAATAAAATATGGCAATTCCAAAGTTTGTTTATGCAGAAACCAAAAGTGGTTTTAACGCAGTAAAAGAAAATCACTTCAATAATGTCGTGTTTATAGCAGATTCAAAAGAAATCTATACGCATGGTATTTTTTACGGAATAAGTCCTACAGACTTAACAAGTTTACAATCGCTAATCACAGCAGCGCAGACAGCGGCAGATAACGCACAGACGGCAGCAAACGGCAAAGTTAGTAACGTTACAGGTGGCTCGGCAATCGAAATCACGACAACTGGGACGGCGGCAAACGGCAATATCAGCAAGGCAGTAGCGATTAAAATTGATACGACAACGGCAGGCAATGTCACGCTAAGTCAAGGCACAAACGGTCTTAAAGGTGCGGTTGATTTGTCAGACGTGGAAAATCTTGTCGAGGGGGTGGCTACAAACGAAAAAATCATTTCTTTGTCATCAAAAAAACTCGCAAGTACGCTTAAAATCGACTATGACAGCGTAAACAAAAAAATTCAGTTGAAAGGTATCGGCGACGCTGTAATTTCTGAACTTTCAGCGACACCTTTTGTGAAAGACGGTATGCTTGAAAGCGTTGAAATAAAGACAACGGCAGAAAGCGGTGTAACGGTTCATACACCTTACTTGAAATTCACGTTCAACACTGATAGCGGTCAGAGTGTACAGCGTATCAGTATGGAAGATTTGGTGGACGTTTACGACGGTGCAAACCTTAATCTTTCTGCAAGTTACGCAGCAGCAACAACTTACGCAGCACCGACGTCAGGCGACAGCATGGACACCGCAATCGGAAAACTCGCAAAGGGTATCGCAAACGCTCTTGTGGCAGGTGTAACGAGTATTGGCGGCAAAGTTGGTGCTATCACGTTGTATTCTGGCGGCACGGCTAACGGAACTGTTAATTTTAGTATCTCTGAACAAGGTCAGATTTCCGCAACGGTTGTTGGTTTAGGCTCGGCAGCGTATACGGAAAGTACGGACTATGCAACAAGTACGCAAGGCGGATATGCAGACAGCGCATTACAGTCTATTTCAAAAGGAACTGACGGCACGTATGTAACGACAACGGTTGGCAGCAAGACGGGCAATACGGGTGCTAAAAGTCAGACCGTCGGAGTTTCTGTTAAAAC
Organism: Bacteroidales bacterium; assembly: GCA_017412115.1. Taxonomy (GTDB): domain Bacteria; phylum Bacteroidota; class Bacteroidia; order Bacteroidales; family UBA3824; genus UBA3824. The sequence continues at coordinate 90,678 of JAFPYR010000099.1, forward strand.
TCAAGCAGTCAATACTTCGGGTGCTTCTGCAAAAGGATTAGCGGAAGCAAGCGACGTTAAAGCATACGTGGACGGATTGCTTACATGGGTAGAGATTTCATAGGTTTGTTATAATTTTAGTTATATTTCCGCCTTAGTTCTCGGATTAAGGCGGTTTTTAAAAGAAATTACTATGTTAAGAATAAAACATTTATCGTCTGCGGCATTGTTAGCACAAACAAAATTCTCCGCAGACCCTTCGAATACTACATATTATCAAGGTCTTGATACTGTGCAACAAGCAGGAACGCCTGATGTGTTGTACGATGATTTGGTTTTTTGCAAAGGAAATGATTTGATTTATACTCACGGACATTTCTACGGTTCAGCAGCAGGAACAATCAATGATGATTTGATTGTTAGTGGTGATGCTACTATAAATGGAAGTTTAACAATAGGTAATTCAACTATTACGGGTGTAGATGACTCACTAAATTCCATTAGTAATAATCCTGTAAAAAACAGTACAATATATAACACTATAAATAATATTAAGGCAATTAGTAGTGGTGTCGTCCATGCCTCCGGATTAATGGTTGAAAATCCGAAAGACACTAATGATAATATTTTTATTAATTTAGGACAACGTAATTATGCAGAAACACCATATGAATATACTGAAACCAAAAAGCTTTTTAAATGGATAACTGACTATGCTTATACATGTAGAGATGGAATAAATAGTAACCATGGTGCTACTGTCGTGGGAATTATGACGTTAAGTAATAGATATTATATCCAAGGTGGAATATATCCGGGAACTACGGTAATGTATTGCCGTTTCAAGGCATTTAACTGTGTAATGGATAATACTACTAATTCAATAGAATTTGAGTTCGGTTATAGAAATAACGCATTTTATTGTATACAGATTAATTTTTCTTCAAACGCAATAACACGAATAATGTTGTAATATGGAAAAAAATTATCAATAATAATAAAAATAGATAATAAATGAAATTTGTTTTATGATGTTTAATATGATGTTAGGAAGTAACATCAATGCAGACACAATGAACAAAAGCAACTCTGTTTTGGAAAAGGCATTTGAGCAGAACATCTCCGAAACAGAGTTTGAAAATGCCGTCTGCGAATTGTCGAACAACTTGAAAATTGACAAAGAAATGATAAGACAAGCTGTAAAAGCAGCAAAGGGAAAATTATGAAAGAATATATTGAAAGAATGAAAGTCGAAAAGGCGGAGTTGGAAGCAAGGACAACCAAACTCCTTGCATTTATGGAATCGGACAAATTCAACGAACTTGACAGCGCAGATAAAAAACTTTTACGTCAGCAGTACGCTGGAATGGAGACGTATCTTACAGCCCTTAAAGCAAGGCTTTTAAGAGAGGATATGAAACGTTTTGAACGCGACATTAAAGCGGTCAGCAAAGAGTGCGAGGAACTCAAAGCACAAGGCAAATCAGACGAAGAAGTAGCGGAAGTATTCGCTAAGAAAGCGACGGAAGTTCGCAAGGTAGGCTCGGATATGCTTGATGAGATGGTGCAGATTGCTATGAGTGGAATGCTGTATTCAGAAATGTGCAAGAAGTAAGTTTTTCGGCTCGCTGTAAAAGGTGAGCTGATTTCTTAAAAAGGGGAAAAATAAAATGGATATATTGAATAAGATTCTTGATATTGTTGCTGATGTAACTCAAATTTCGAGTGAGAAGATTATATCACGCTCACGGCAAGAAGAAGTCAGTCTTGCACGGAAATTATTTGTTAATGTGTGTTTGAAATACGGATTTTCGACGAAGCAGATAGCAACAGCAATTAAACGTAGCAATGAAGGGATAAGGGGAATTTTTGTTGCGAGTTTAGATGAAAATCGGCAGTTATATAGAAGTTATTACAAGGAAACAATAAAGAAACTGACGGAGTTAGAAATTGTGCATTCTGAAAAGTGAAAGTAACTTGTTGCTACAATTTTTTAAAATGTAACTTTCTAATTATTAAATCAATGGCAGAAATTTATCAATTACCTGAAACTGGTAGTGGCTCAAATTCGGGCATTCCTTTTTCAATTCCGCTCGGCGGAAATAATGGTGGCTTATTCGGCAACGGCAACAACTCTCTCGCAGACCTTTTCGGTTTCGCAATCATTGCAAGCATGTTTGGCTGGAATGGTGGCTGGGGCAACGGTTTTGGTGGCGGCATGAACGGTCAGGGTGCTTTCCTTTCTAATCAGCTCAACAACGACAGCGGTCGTGAATTGATTATGAACGCAATTAACAGCAATGGAGAGGCAAGCAGAGCAGCAATTCAGAACCTTGCAACTATGCTCGGACAGGACTTTAACACCGTTAATTCAGCAGTTCAGAACGTCCAGAACAGCCTTGCAACCTTAGCGGCACAGCAGGGTATGAGTACTTTGCAAGTTCAAAACGCAATTCAAGCCGGCAACGCAGCATTGATGAGCCAATTCCAACAGTGTTGTTGTCAAAACCAACTCGCAATCGAAAGACAGACCAACACGCTCCAACAGACTGCAAACAACGGATTCAACGGTGTAACGATGGGCATCGGGGGTCTTTCAAGACAGATTGAGGCAAAGAGCGCAGCAGACCAACTCGCCACTTGCCAACTGAAATATGACATCACCGACGGAGCG
>JAFPYR010000100.1 GCA_017412115.1 Bacteroidales bacterium
TAATAACAATAACAACAATAATAATTAGCTATGGACTAAGTGATTGCATTTAATTTTTTTTAGAAAAATAATATATTCATAAAAGAAGTATGAAAAAAATTTCATTGTTAATGGCGTTGGTGTTTTTTGCATTTTGCGCAAAAGCCCAACTTACGGAAGGTCAGCTTCCAAAAGACCCTGATACAAAGGTCGGAAAACTATCAAACGGTCTTACTTATTATATCCGGCATAACGAGAAACCCGAAAATCAGGCGTGTTTTTATATCGCCCAACAAGTCGGAAGTATGCAGGAGGAGGATAATCAAAGAGGATTGGCGCATTTTCTTGAACACATGGCCTTCAACGGTACAGAAAATTTTCCGGGAAAAAGAATTATTGATATGTTGAAGGAAAACGGTGTGGATTTTGGCAGTGAACTCAATGCTTACACAAGTTTTGACGAAACAGTTTACAATATCGACAAAGTTCCTACTAACAAAAAATCTTGGCTTTTGGACTCTTGTCTTATGATTTTGAGCGATTGGAGTCATCGTTTAACTCTTGACGACAAAGAAATTGACAACGAAAGAGGCGTTATTCATTCGGAATGGAGAATGCGCACAGGAGCATCTTACAGAATGTTGGAGCGTAGTTTGCCGACACTTTATCCCGGTAGCAAATACGCTTACAGAATGCCTATCGGAACGATGGATATTGTTGATAATTTTCCTTATCAAGCTTTGAAAGATTATTACAAAACGTGGTATTATCCTCACCATCAAGGTATTATCGTAGTTGGCGATATTGATGTTAATGAAATGGAGCAAAAAATTATCAAATATTTTTCTGTTTTTGAAACTCCGAAAGATGCTCCTAAACGACAATATTATACCGTTCCCGACAACGAACAACCGATTTTCGTAGCCGAAAAAGACAAAGAGCAGACTTACAACATTGTTTCATTGATGTTTAAGACCGAGGCTTGGGACAGAGAAAAAAAAGACAATGAGCTTTATTTTATCTGGGATATTATTGAGAATTTGATTTCTGATATGACAGATCAGCGTTTTAACGAGCTGATGCAAAATCCTGATGCACCTTTTGTTCATGCCGGTGCGGGCGTTGAGGAGTATTTGGTTTCTAAAACTAAAAATGCTTTTTCTTTTCAAGCCGTTGCCAAAGAGGGTTTGGAAGTAGAATCTTTGAAATCTATTATGAGAGAGGCGTTAAGAATTAAAAGATTCGGTTTTTCTCAAACGGAATTAGACCGTGCCAAAGAGTCTTATTTCAATTCTTTGGAGCGCCTTTATAACAATCGTAACAAACAGGAAAACAGTTATTTTGTTCAAGAATGTCTTTATAATTTCCTTGACAACGAACCTTTGATGTCTATCGAACAGACATATCAAAAAGTTAAGGAAATCATGCCGCTTTTGACGCTTGAGGCTATTAATAAGACTGTTAATTCTATGATTTTAGAAACCGGCAAAAATATGGTTTGCCTTGCAATGCAGCCAGAAAAAGACGGTGCTAAATATATCACCGTTGAAGAAATGCAAACGGCTGTAAATCAGGTAAAAGACGAATTAATTGAGGCATACGTTGATAATGTTAAAGTAGAACCTTTGTTTTCAAAAAAACTTAAAAGCGGCAAAGTAAAATCCGAAATTATTCCTTCAAACGGTTTTGACACAAAGGTTTGGACGCTTTCCAACGGTGCAAAAATTATTTTCAAGAAGACTGATTTCAAGAACGACGAAATTGTTTTTAATGCTGTACGTTTTGGCGGTACAAGTCTTTACGATATTGATGAAAGCAATTTTGCGAACATATCACTTTGCGCTTCATTGGTTAATTCTTTGGGTTTAGGAGCTTTTTCTTTTAACGAGCTTTCCAAAACTCTTGCCGTAAAACAATGTAATGTAAGTCCTTACATCAGCAATACGGTTGAAGGATTTTCCGGCAATTCTACGAAGAAGGATTTGCAAACCATGTTTGAAATGCTTTATTTGTATTTTACCGATGTTAATACGAACCAAGATGATTATCTTTCGTTTATTAATCAGCAGAAAATCTCGTTGAAAAACCGTGATGCTAATCCTATGACGGCATTTTCTGACAGTTTGACTAAAGCTTTGTATGACAATAATTTCAGAACGAAACCTTTGGTTCTTTCAGATTTGGACAAGGCTGACAAAAATGCTATGTTGGAGATTTATACAAAACTTTTCTCTGACCCGGCATCTTTCACATATTTTTTCGTCGGCGATATTGACGAAAATCTTCTTAAAACTCTTGTTACCAAATATATAGGCACTTTCAAAAAGTCGGCTGTAAATTCACCGTCTTATATTAGCGGACGTCAAAAATATCACGAAGGCAAAAAAGATGTTGTTTTCAAACGCAAAATGGAAACTCCTCAATCTTTGGTTTACGATTATTTGTATTCAGAGGTTGATTACACTGTTAAAAACTATGCAATTTCAAAAATCGCTGCTGAAGTTTTGGGCGAGATGTTTTTCAACGAAATCCGTGAAGAAAAATCTATCGCTTATAGTGCCGGTGCCCGTAGCAGTTTTGCTCATTCCGAGAAAAAAGGCAAAGCCGATGATATAATGATTTTCAATTCACCCGTTAAACCCGAGCATGCTCTTGAGGCTCAAGATGTTATGTATAATATTTTGAAAACGGTGGGAGAAAGCGGTTTTGATATTTCTCTTATGGAAAAAGCGCAAGAGTATTTCGTAAAACATTATCAAGAAACACTCAAAAGCAATTATTATTGGCTTGGCGTTATTCAAGATTATGAAATTTACTCAACCGATACACATACGGATTTTGTAAATGCAATTAAGAGCGTTAAGCTTGAGGATATCAAAGATTATTGCAAGAGAATTTATCAGAATTATAACAAAGTGAACGTTATAATGTTACCCGAAGAAAACTAAAAAAAAATTGACAATTGACAATTATCAATTATAAATTGTCAATTGTCAATTTTTAAAAAGTTATTTTGTTATTAAAACGAATCTGAATCCGGTGAATGGGTTCGGAAGGTTTGAAATATTGTATTCTTCTTCAGCTGCGATTTGCATATAATGGCCGTAAGAATGCCAAGAGCCGCCTTTAATTTTGTCGTTCAAAGTGATTTCAGCAGCGTTTCCCGCCATTTGATAAAGTCCGAATTTGTTAGGTTCGTAAGCTTTTACGGGTTGTAATGCTGATTGATAAAGTACGTTATCGTCAAGGATTTCGATGTTTCCTGTTTCAGGATTCAATCTGATGTTTTCCTCGCCTGCGATTTTAAAATTTGCAGCGTATTCGCCTTTTTTGTTGCGTAAGAATTTTCCTTCCCAAGGATAGAGGGCGTTTTTAACACCGCCTGAGGCAGCTACAACCCATTCGCTATCTTTGGGCAAACGAAATTCTGCACCCGGATATTTAGCACCGTCGTATTGAGCATAAAGCCTTGTAAGCCAAATGCAAAACAATTCAGCACCTTCTTTTGTAATGTTTACAACGGGGTAAGAGTGAAATTTCGGGTCGGAATCATAATATTTAGAAGCCGTTACGTATGCTTCGCTCAATTTTTTCCAACCCAAACCATCGATTTTAACTTTTTCGCATAGACTTATCAATCCGTTTCCGTTCAAATCCATGAGAAAAGCGTTGTACATTTGGTTTGTAACCTCGTAAGCTGAAATATAAAAATCTCCGGCACTAATGGTTCCTTCAATTGAAGAAAACGAAGATTGCGGAATATATTTCATTTGTGCTTCAATATTTTTTATCATTTCAAGATTGGCAGACATGGACTTTTTGAAATCAATTTTGTCCAAATCCTCAATCTGTGAAAACGAATAACAATTCAGGCATAATAAAAATGCCGTTAAAATAAAGTTTTTTATCATAATTGAAAAAAATTATTATTACAAAACAAGCAGTTGTTTATCGGTCTTAGTGCAAATACAATGCTAAAAATTAAAAAAAAATTGAAAAAAAGTAATTTATTTTTTTTGTAAAGCAAACTTTTAAATTTATCTTTGCAGTGTAGAAAATTATATTTTTGGCAGCAATTTTGATAATTTAAAAAACAGAAAAACTTTTAAACAAATTTTAATATGAAAAAAATCTTTAAACCAATAGCAATTTTGGCGTGTGTTCTTGCAGCTACGGGCAGCGTTCAAGCTCAAGATGGTACTGATATGTTCGATATTCTTACCGAATATATCAATGAAACGCAAAGTTCTTCTTTGACAAGACTTCAGGAAGATATAGCGAAAGGTGAGAAACTTGTTTCACAAGCAGAATCACTTGATAAGGCAACTGCCAAATTTTTCTCTTCCGACAAAAAAGGTAAACAGAAAAAAGGCGAAAAAAAATCCGTAGAGGCAAAATCTTTACGTATTAAAGCCCACAAGTATTATGAAAAATCTTTTGAAGCCCTTTATGACATATACAAATCAGTTTTGGACGATGCAACATTTACCTTTCCTAATGACAAAACCAAAGCCGATGAATATATGGATGAGGCTGAAACAGCTTTGAAAGACGGTTCTTCAAAACTTTCGTCATACACAAAACTTACCACGAAAAGTCTTGAGACCACCACTTATTCTAAATTGAAAAACGATTTGGCTGCATCGAAACAGAAATTTCAGGAGGCGGGCAACGATTGTTACAGTGCGATGAAACTTTATGCCGACCAAGCTGACAAGAAAAGCAAAGAAGATGCTGCCGATCAATCATATTGGAATCAAGCGGTTCAGGTTAATACGATTGATGCTTACAACAAGTACATTTCAAAATTTCCTAACGGTAAATATGTTAGCGAGGCAAAACGCAGAATAGCAAATCTTCAGAATATGGCGAAGGCAAAACGTGCTACTTCCGACAATCCTGATGAGGGTCTTGCATACAGAATTCAGATTTGTGCTGACAAAAAACCTTGGTCACTGAAAAAACTTCAAAGACTTTACAAGGGCGACCTTAAAATCGACGAAAAGGAAACTGACGGTTATTACAAATATTGGATCGGTTGTTTCCGTTCGTATAGTGCAGCGCAAGCAGCAGAAGAGTCGATGCATTTTAAAGAATCTTTTATCGTTTGTTTCAACGAAGGTGTTCAAATTCATGTATCTGAGGCTCAGGAAATTGAAGCTACTTTTGCAGATTAATAAAAAAGTATCATAATCATATTTCTTATATTCTTTATTTATTTCGGGCGGAAAAAAATAATTTTTCCGCTCTTTTTTTTTCTATTTTTTTTGGGGGGGAAGGCAATTTTTTTTTGGACAATAAAAAACCGGACTTTAGATTTTTTCTTAAAAAAAGGAAAATCTTTCTGTCCGGCTAAAACTAAAAAATTATGAAAACTTATAACATCTTTTATTCTGATACTGCTTTTTTGGCGATGATACCTTTAGAGAGAGTAGCTTCAATATCTTCAAGTTCATCTGTATCTTCGTCCTCTTCATCTTTGATTTTGTATTTCAGACTCATTTTCTGATAACCGCCCGTAATGTTGCCTGTACCTTCCGAAACCGTAAATCGTGAATTTAATTTACCAGAAAAAGTTAATACGGGGGTAGAACTTGAACCGGACATTGTAACAACCATTTTCTCGTTAGTTCCGTGAAAATTATTGATAGCGAATTTATCGTCGTCAATTTTTTCTATCGTAACCTCTAATGTGCCTGCAATATCGCCTTTTTCAGTTGTCCAAGTCCATTTTTCGTCTGTTAAATCTTCCATAGAATAAGCGTATGTCGGAGCATCTTCCGAGCAGGCAATCATTGCCGTTGATATAGGCAGCAACAAAGCTGCACCTAAAAATAATCTTAAAATTTTTTTCTTCATTTTCTTATGTTTTGTTAGTTAGTTTTCAAAAAGTTTGAATATTGATTTCAAATCGTTTTCTTCAAAAAAATCATCACTGTCGTCGTTGTCGTCTGCTAATAAACTTGTTTCTGAAAATTCGTCGAAAAATATTTTCAAATCTTCAGTTTCTTGTTTCGGGGCGATTTGGTCGATGTTGAAATTTTCCAATTCGCCGATTTCGAAATCATCTTCGTCGTCAGTGAAAATCAAATTTTCTTGAAAAATTTTATTATTGTTTGCTGTCATAATAGTCTATTTTTCCCGTGCTATTTGTTTTTTATAATAAAAGTGAATTGCCCGAAAAAAAACGGGCAATCACTTTTCTATATTATTAAACGGAAAAAACAAAATAAAGTTAAAAAAAATTACTATAAAATTAGTTAATTAATTTAAATCTTCAAGTTTGATTTCTTCTGCTAATGCCGTATCTATCAAAATTCTACCGCAATATTCGCAAACGATGATTTTTTTGTGTGATGCAACATCCAATTGTCTTTGCGGAGTGATTTTGTTGAAGCAACCGCCGCAAGCATCTCTTTGAACGGGTACGATAGCAAGACCGTTTTTAGCACCGCCGCGGATTCTGTTGTATGCGTTGAGAAGGCGTTCTTCGATTTTTTCAGCGTATTTTACGCGTTTTGCTTTCAACTGTTGTTCGTCTTTTTGAGTGTCGGCGATGATAGAATCCAATTCAGATTTGTTTCTTTCCAAATCTTTCGCTCTGTCTTCGTGGCGTTCTTTGGAGTCTTTTAACATAGCCTTTTTGGTAACCAACTGAGTTTCAGCCTCTTTGATTTTTTTCTCGCAAAGATTGATTTCAAGATTCTGGAATTCTATTTCTTTGCTGATTGAATCAAATTCCCTGTTGTTGCGTACTTGCATCTGTTGCGTTTGATATTTTTTAATCGCCTCTTTTGCAACCACAATATCATTTTTTCTTTTAACGATGTCGCTTTCGTAAGCGGTAATTTCCGATTCGATTTTCGTAATTCTCGTTTCCAAACCGACTAATTCGTCTTCCAAATCCTGAACTTCCAAGGGCAATTCGCCGCAAAGACGGTGAATTTCGTCTGTCTTGGAATCAATAATCTGTAAAGAATACAATGCCCGAAGTTTGTCCTCAATCGTTACTTCGGCTGCTTCTGCTTTCTGTTGAGTAGCTGTCGTCATTATTTTATAAATATTTTATAGGATTCGTATTAATGTCCGAAATTCGGACTGCAAAGTTAATAAATTTTTTTTGAAGTATATCGCAAAAAATTTGTTTTATTCCGATTTCTGTTTCAAAATGTCCTAAATCGGCGATAATTATCTTTTTGTCCGCATCAAAAAACTTGTGATAAGTAAAATCGCCTGAGACAAAAACATCTGCGCCTTGTTTTATCGCCTCTTTCAGTAGAAAACTGCCTGAGCCGGAACAGATTGCTATTTTTTTTACTTTTTCTTTAATGATTTCCGTATGCCGCAAAGCTTTGCATTCAAAAACTTTTTTGAGCATTTTCAAAAAATCCAAACTCGGCATTTCCTCTTTCAGTTCGCCGATTGCGCCTGCACCGCTCTGAAAATCAGTACTTTTGTTGTCCGGTAATAATATTTTGTAATCAGAAATACCGATTTTGTCAAACATTACTTTGCTTGTTCCGTAAAGCACTGAATCGGCGTTTGTATGGGCACAATATATCGAAACGGAATTTTTAATTGCTTTTAATATAATGCGTTCCGTCAAAGTATCTTCGGTTATGTGCATAAGTCCCCGACCGAAAATCAGCGGGTGATGGGCAACTATAAGATTGCAACCCGTTTTGACGGCTTCTTCCACAACCTCTAATGTAACATCAAGGGTTACAAGACATTGCTTGATATTTTCATCACCGGAAAAAACCTGAATGCCCGCATTGTCGTAACTCTCTTGAAGACAAGGCGGAAACTGTTTTTCCAACTCTGAGATTATATCTTTTAATAAAGGCATTTTTACCGGAAAAAATTATTTGCAATAATAGTATAAATTTGCGAAAAAAACAAGAAATTTTAAAAGAATTTTCTACATTTGCATTAGAAAAAACAATTTTTTAATTTTACCATGAAAATAATTTTACTTTTAGTTTTTTATGCGTTAATTTCACTTAACGTTTCGGCACAAGCACTTAAAGCCGGATTTGAACACCTTAAAAATAACAAACTTAATGAAGCCTCTAAAGTCTTTTCTAAGGCATTGTCAAAAGGCTCTGAAACCTTAGCCGCCACCTATGGAATGGGTTGTCTAATGACAAACGAAAACTATTCTCAATACAATAATGTAAAGGGTTTTAGATTTTTGCGTATGGCATACGATAGGTTTCATACTCAGAGTTTGAAATCCCAAACCACCTACAAAAACGTTTATGGTTTTGATATAGAAACTATTAAAACCAAAATGAACTTTGCCGCTCAAAAAGAATTGGATAAAGTTAAGGCTAAAAATACACTTGAAGATTATCAATGGTTTGTTGATACCTTTGACGGTGCTGATTCTTTGGTCCTTGAGGCTAAAAAACTTCAAGCGGAAATCGAAATCGAAACCGTTAAAGCTAATCCTTCGTTTAGGGCGTGGAAAGATTTTGCCGATAAATACGCCGGCACTCAATACGAAGAGCCCGCTTTGGAGAATTATCAAAAAATGTGGAAAGACCTTTGTCGTGATGCTTACAGCGAAGGCGAACTCTTGTCGATGAATCTTTTTCAAAAACAATATCCCGATTATCCGTTTTACACTGCCCAAGACAAAGCTGAATGGACTTTGGCCGAGACGGCGGCACAGTTGAAAATGCATTTTAAATATAGTACTGATTATGAGTCTTATTATACCTCATACATCAATCAAGCCGCTCCGAGGGAATTGGCATACGTGGCTTTGTTTAGGATAATTTCGCCGTATTTGGAGGTCGGACGTTACAGCGAGGCAATCTCGGTGCTTAACTCATACAAAAGCAAATTCCCGAACAAACTTCAGGATATTGAAAAAGTAATTGCGATTTTGAAATCTCCCTCACACAAATTCAATTCAAAACCGCTTCCAAGTACTGTAAATACGGATTTTTACGAATATGCTCCCGTTATGACGCCTGATGGTTCAACGCTTTATTTTTGCGGTTATAACAGAGAGGATAATATCGGAAACGAGGATATTTTTATGGCGAAATTTTCTGATGGTCAGTGGCAAAAAGCTGAAATTTTTCCGCAATTCAACACCGCACTTGGCAACGAAGCACCTTTAGCCGTTTCTCCTGACGGTAATATGTTGTTGATTTATAAAGATTCAAACATTTATTACACGGAAAAAAGTTCCAAATCGTGGACACCGCTGAAAAAAATGGCTGCTCTCAACACCGATAAATCTTGGGAAGCTGACGCCTCGTTTTCTCCTGACGGCAATGCCATATTTTTTATTTCAGACCGTAACGGCAATGTCGGACATTATCACAAACACGAGAAAAATTTTCATGGCTCTTTGCACGGAAATACGGATATTTATGTCTGCACCAAAAATTTGGACGGTACATGGAACGAACCCGTTAATATCGGAAACGTTATCAACACGCCTTATTCCGAACGCAGCCCTATTTTGGCCTCTGACATGAAAACACTTTATTTCAGCTCTGACGGTCATTACGGTTTGGGAAAACTTGACGTTTTTAGGGCTGTAAGACTTTCCGATACTTCATGGACTCAATGGAGCGAACCCGTTAACCTTGGAAAAGAAATCAATACTCCTGAAGACGATTATAATTATATCATCTCAACCGATGGCAAAACAGCTTGTTTTTGTAAGATAACATCCTCAACCTCAAATATTTGCACTATTGACATTCCCGTTAATATGCGCCCCGAAATCATAGCCTCAATCAGCGGAAAGGTTACCGATCCCTCAGGCAAAATTATTCCTGCTACAATCAAATGGGAAGACCTTGAAACCGGAAAACTCCTTGGTCATCTTCAATGCGACCCCGTAACAGGAAAATATTTCATAACTCTTCCCGCCGGAAAAAATTACGGCTATTACGTCGATTACAACGGTTATTATCCCGTCTCAGGCAATCTTAACACCGATAAACTCAAAGAAGGCAAAAATATCGAACATAATATAGTCATGAATTCAATTCCTGACATTCTGACAGGAAAAGTGTCAGTGCGCCTTTCTAACATCTTTTTCGATACCGATAAATATGATTTAAAACCCGAATCATATCCCGAACTCAACCGCCTTTCCGATTTTATCAAAAATAATCCCGGTATAACTATCGAAATATCAGGTCATACCGATAATTCAGGCTCGCCCGATTACAACAAATCTCTATCCCAAAAACGCTCCGATGCCGTCAAAAACTATTTAATTTCTGTCGGTTGCCCTAACAACACCGTCAAATCCGTAGGCTACGGCTCCGAAAAACCCGTCTCCCAAAACTCTACCGAAGCCGGTAAAGCCCTCAACCGCCGTGTAGAATTCAAAATATTATAGTTTTTTCGCCTCATGCCGGCGGGGCAGTTCTTTCTTGAAAGAAAGAACCAAAGAACTTTTGTGAGATATAAAAAAGGGAAAGCCCCAAAAGGCTTTCCCTTTTTTATATCTCTTAAAAGTTTTCCGGTTCCCTTTTCCAAAAGGGAACGCCCCCGCGGCGAGCGGTGAAAAACTTTTAATACATTCCGCCCATGCCAGGGTTAGGCATTGCGGGAGCTGCGGGTTTGTCTTCTTTCTTTTCAGCGATAACACATTCGGTTGTAAGGAGTGTTCCTGCAACTGATGCTGCGTTTTCGATAGCGACTCTTGAAACTTTAGTCGGGTCGATAACGCCGGCTTTTTTGAGGTCTTCGTAAACGCCTAAGAAAGCGTTGTAACCGAATGAGCCTTTACCGTCTTTAACGTTCTGAACAACAACAGAACCTTCTTCGCCTGCGTTTTCAACGATTTGACGCAAGGGTTCTTCCAAAGCGCGTTTGATGATAGCGATACCGGTGTTTTGGTCTTCGTTGTCGCCTTTGAGGTCTTTCAAAGCCTCGATAGCGCGGATATAACTTACTCCGCCGCCGGGAACGATACCTTCTTCAACGGCTGCACGTGTTGCGCTAAGAGCGTCTTCTACGCGGTCTTTTTTCTCTTTCATTTCAACCTCAGATGCTGCGCCTACGTGGATAACTGCTACGCCGCCTGCAAGTTTAGCAAGTCTTTCGTGAAGTTTTTCTTTGTCGTAGTCAGAGGTAGATTTTTCGATTTGAGCCTTAATTTGGTTAACTCTATCTTTGATAGCCTCTTTGTCGCCGTTGCCATTAACGATAGTTGTATTTTCTTTGTTGATAACAACTTTATCGCAAGTACCGAGCATATCAATAGTTGCGTTTTCGAGTTTGAGACCAGTCTCTTTTGTGATAACCGTACCGCCTGTCAAAATAGCGATGTCTTGAAGCATTTCTTTTCTTCTGTCGCCAAAGCCCGGAGCCTTAACTGCTGCAACTTTGAATGAGGGGTTTCTAAGTCTGTTAACAACCAATGTTGCAAGAGCCTCGTCGGTAACATCTTCTGCAATGATAACGAGTGCATGTCCCTGAGTTACAACGGGTTCAAGGATAGGCATAAGGTCTTTCATCATCGAGATTTTCTCGTCGTGAATCAAGATGTAAGGTTTCTCGTAAACGCCTTCCATTTTTTCAGAATCGGTGATGAAGTAAGGAGAAATGTAGCCTCTGTCAAACTGCATACCTTCTACAACGTCAACAGAAGTTTCAGCAACTTTTGCTTCTTCGATTGTGATAACGCCTTCTTTTTTTACTTTTGCCATTGCCTCGGCGATAAGTTTACCAATTTCGGGATCGTTGTTAGCAGAAATTCTTGCTACTGCTTCGATTTTTGAATTGTCATCGCCAACCTCTTCTGAATTTGCTTTGAGGTTTTCAACAACTTTTGCAACAGCCTTGTCAATACCGCGTTTGAGGTCGGTAGGATTAGCACCTGCTGTAACGTTTTTCAAACCTACGCCGACGATAGCCTGAGCCAAAACGGTTGCAGTTGTTGTACCGTCGCCTGCGAGGTCGTTAGTTTTTGAAGCAACTTCTTTAACGAGTTGTGCGCCCATGTTCATAAACGGGTCGTCAAGTTCGATTTCTTTTGCAACTGTTACACCGTCTTTTGTGATTTGGGGAGCACCAAATTTTTTCTCGATAACAACGTTACGACCTTTGGGTCCGAGAGTTGTTTTTACTGCGTTTGCAAGTTCATCAACGCCTTTTTTCAAAAGGTCTCTTGCTTCAATATTGTATTTAATTTCTTTTGCCATTTTTGTAAAAATTTTTGTTCTTTGTTTTTTTTGATGTGTTTTATTTAAACAATAGCCAAAACGTCAGATTGGTTCATAATGAGGTACTCCTGACCGTCAATCTCGATTTTTGTACCTGCATATTTGCCGTAAAGTACGATGTCACCGCTTTTAAGTTCCATAGCCTCGTCTTTTGTACCATTACCTACTGCGACGATTTCACCACGTTGCGGTTTTTCTTTTGCCGAATCCGGAATATAAATTCCTGATTTTGTTTTAGTTTCGGCTTCCTGCACTTTAACTACTACTCTCGTGCCGAGAGGTTTAATGTTTAATGCCATTTTGTTTTAATATTTTAAAATGTTATACTTTAATTTTCAAATTCGTTTATGTCTTATCCATATTTTGTGCCAAAAGAAAAAAGCGGACAACTTGTCAGTTTTTAAATGACAAATTGTCCGCTTTGACATTTTGTCAGTCTGACATCGACTGACAAAATGTAAGTTTTTCTTATGCCACGCTTGCCTCTTGCGAGTTATTTTCTTCGTTTGAGGTGTTTGTGGTGATTCTGTAAGATGCGATTGCGATTGCCAAAGATTGGGCAAGTCTTTCGATAAATTCTATTTTGTAATCTTCCAAAATTTCCATTGAGGCGAGTTCCAAAACGCCCAAAACCTCTTTATCCATTATCAAGGGTATAAGAATAAGGTTTTTAGGATTTGTTTCGCCGAGACCTGTATGGACTTCGATATATTTATCTGGGAGTTTTGTCATAAATATTTTCTCTTTTTCGAGATAACATGTACCCACAAGACCATCGCCCGGATAAACTCTGTTTTTTATAAATTTGCTTTTCTGATATGCCACAGATGCCATTTGCTCGAGGAAGATATTGTTTTTGTCTTCGTCGTTGATTACGAAAATGCCGCCCATGACAGCATCTACGTATTCTGTCAGTTTTTTCAAAACATCTGTCATCATTTCAGTTGTACGACCCGAACCCATACGGATAATATCGCCCAAGACGGCAAGACCTTCAGCTGCCCATTGACGGCGTTTGTTTTCTTCCTGACGTTTCTTTTCTTCTTCGCGGGCATGACGCAGGGAGTTACGCATCTCTATCAACGAGTTGCCCAGATTGTCTTTGTCGGAAAGAAGTTTGAACTCTGAGTCAAGGTTGCCTTCACCGATTTGACGGGCAAAACCCGCATACGCGGCAAAACCGTCAATCAAAGCGTCCAAAGAGTTTTTCATCTGACCGATTTCGTCGCTTCTTTCAATCGGAAGTTTTTCCACAACAAGCCCTTTTGACATCTGGTCAAGCTGGATTTCAATCATTTGGATAGGTTTGCTGACAGAATTTCCGAAATAATAAAGCACAACGGTAGCTATAAAAATAAGTGCGATACCTATAATGACGGTAAGCCTTATCAAACCGTTGATACGTTTGTTAAGGTCTTCTTTCTTTTGTTTTACGGCTTTGTCGATATAGTCCTCGTAAACACCCGTTCCGATGACCCAGCCCAAAGGTTCGTAAAGTTTTATGAATGAAATTTTAGGAACCCATTCTTTAGCATCGGGTTTGTAGAAGTCGTATTTTAAGATACCCTCGCCGTTGTTGTCTTTTATGACTTGAGAATATGCGTCGTACATGTTTACGTCGGTCTGACCGATGTAAAAGACGTGCGGCTCTCTTTCAAGTTTTGGCATAGTAGCGTGCATGACAACCACATGCGGCGGTTCGTACTCGTTAATCCAGAGATAACCGTCCGTACCGAAACGCAAAACCCTTAAATTTTCCAAAGTAATATTCAGCGTATTGGCAACCACGAGTTTGACACCGAAATCTTCAACAGTATCGGTCATGCCGAATCCGTAACGCTCCCTTACGCCGACTTCATTGCTCTGACGGTAAGAATGTTCTATCATGTCGTAAGCAATGTTCACTATATCTTTTAACTGTTTCGTTATGTTGTCGGTTTCGTCAGCTCTAAAACGCTCAATATCTTTTTCCGCCTGCGTTCTGAAGTTATAAATAGAGGTGAAGGCGATGAGCAGAATAGATGTCAGCACCGTAACACTTGTAAACAGAGGTAATTTTGTTTTTAACTTCATAATTCAAAAAAAATTGGCTTCCAAAAGGCAAAGTTATAAAATTATTCTCAAATTTCATACCTAATTTATTGAAAACTTTTTGTTATAATTTTTTTTATGTTATAACATTTTGAATTATTGACTTTTATAAAAAAAATAGTAAAAAAGTGCAAAAAAAGTTTGCAGGTTTCAAAAATAGTTTCTACTTTTGCACCGTCTTAGAAAAACAAAATATGGCGAGATAGCTCAGCTGGTTAGAGCGTATGATTCATAATCATAAGGTCCCCGGTTCAATCCCGGGTCTCGCTACAGGAAAAAAGAACAATCGTTATCGGTTGTTCTTTTTTTTTATATATTTGCAGCATAAAAAAAATCTCGAACTTTATATGATACTTTGGCGGCATTCCGTATTACATACAAACTTACGTTGAACGCGATGTCAGACAAGTAAAAAACATCGGCGATTTTTTTGTAACAATAGTTGTGATTTTTAACTTTTTTTTATAATTTTGTGCTTGAAAAGTTTAATTAATTTACTAATCAGAGTATTAACGCGAAAATTAATAAGATTATGAATAAAATTGTTTTTTGGTTGAAAACGCTGGTTTTGTCGGCTGTTTTCTTAAGTTTTCTGCCGAAAAATTCTTTCGGACAGTTTAAGGTAACCTATATTGAAGATGAAGAAACTGGAACTAAAAAAACTGATGAGGTTTCGACTTTGTCTGCTGTGTCAAATTATACTGATATAACCGGAGTTGAAATGACGGCTGATTATACTGAAACAACCGAAAGAACCGAGTTCAGTTTACAATTTTCAGGTGAAAGTTCAACTTGCGATTTCAAATTGAACGGTCATGATCTTAATCTTAATGGAGCCAAATTGACAATTACAGCTGATGCCGGTATTAATTTTATCGGTGCATCTGATGAAAGTCCTTATATTGGTTATATTGTTTCTGAAAATTCGACGGTTATTACAAGTTGGGGTCCGATATCGTTTAAAAATGTAACAATTGAATCAACATCGGAAGAGGACAGTTATCTAATTGAAAACATGATGAATATCTATTTTTATGCCAACGTAACATTTATACGAGAAACGACAGGTAGTAGTTTCTTCGCATCAGAAGCAGATTTAAACTTTGATGAATTTACGGAACTTGAAATTACTGAAAGTACGGATGACGGTCCGAAGACCTCGTTAGTTCCGCATTTAAATGAAGATATTAATGAGGATTTTCTTTTAAGTTTTGATGATGCAACACAATTAGAAGTTATTGATGCAAGATATTTTGAAGCAAAATATGGAAGTGAAACAAAGTATTTTAAGCGTATGGACGAAGCTTTGTCTTTTAACGGGTATGGAACTTCAGACGTTACTATTACTCTAACAAAAAATTATACCCGAAATTCGAAGTATATATATGATCATGCCGGTAACCCGTTAAGTAATATCTCTGTGTCTAATAATGTAATGGTTGATTTGAAAGGTTATAGTTATAAAGATACTTTGACACTTGATATTAGTAAAAAATTTGCTTTTAAAAATGCTGCTAATGCCGATGTATATGCGTTTTTTAACCTTAAATCGGGTGCTGATTTTTCTTTAGACGGAGGTAAATATTCTTTTTACACTGAAATCGTGAGTCTACAAAGCGATAGTAAGGCTACGTTAAATAGTAATGTTACTTTTACGACTGCGCAAGGGGCTTTCGATCCTTATACTCCCGATCAAACCGATCTTGTTAATGAGCATACTCCGAGTTATACTGCGTGTATTGCAAATAACGGAGGTACTCTTACGATAGAAAGTGGTACTTATACATATAACAGCGAAGAGAATAGAACAGAAGAACATCGCGGTGTATATACTACTAACGGAACAACCACGATAACGGGCGGTAGTTTTTCAGGAAAAGATGCTGTTTATGTAGAGAATGGTGAGGTAAAAATTTCGGGCGGAACTTTTACGGGAACTAATAATGGTGTTTGGGTTCAACAAACATTCAATACAGACGATGTCGTTATTGAAGACGGAACATTTTCCGGTACGGGAACTTTTGGTGATGGTATCGGTATTAACGAGATGGGTAGTGCTACTATCAAAGGCGGAGAATTTACGGGAACACGCTATGGTTTGGCTGTGGATAAAAGCGGTGTTGATTTGTTCGGCGGAAAATTTGATGGACAAACAGCAGCAATTTATAAAAATACTGCGGGTATAACATTGAAAGACGGTGAAACTCAATATGCTTTTTATGATGCTGATGATGTTATGCTTTATTTCCCTGATGAAACTTATGAGGAAGATAAATATATAAAGTTAAATGGTTCGGATTATCTTTGGGACGGAAAAAACGTCTTAAAAAAGGCTACGGTAAAAAAAGCAAAACCTGTAATTTCACCCTCAAAATTACTTCTCGGTGAAAATGACGAGGCAATTGTTACAGTTTATAATGCAACAGATAAATTTAAATTCTCAACTATACCGGAAGGAATAACGGTAACTAAAAATTCTGACGGAAAGTATACTATTAAAACCTCAGATAAAATAGAAGGCGGTGAATATAAAATTATTGCCGCTGACGGTGATGATGAAATAACTATGGTAGTTAACGTTAAATATAAAGTTAGTGCTATAGATATGATAAAAGAGTTCATTGAAGTTGATAAAGAATACGACGGTGGTGTTTATGTACTCAAAAAAGGAACTAAAAATTATATAAGCGGTAGCGGAACTAACTTTTTTTATATAGGTAAAAGTGAAGAAAATAGCTTATCTTTTACATTTACCGGAATCCGATATGATGATAGCAATGTAGGAGACAGAATTATAACGGCATATATATATATATATGAGACAAATAAAGAATATTATGAATTGACAGACATAAGTTCAACCAATGAAGTTAAAATTACTGATGCTAAAATTATAAAAACAACAGAGTATACTCTCGGTGTTAATGCTGATGTGATATTTACTGAGGATGTTAATGTTAATAATTTTAAGAACGATAATTCCGATATTTCAATAGAGAAAACCTCTGACGGCAAAATTCACATAAAAACTACTGATAATATAGAACCGGGTACTTATACTATCGGATCTGATGTTTATATTGTTCGTCTGAAGGTTGTTCCTAATTCAGACATAACTGATATAGAGAGTGAAAAATGGTATAATGAAGATGTTGAGTTAAATGCAACTGACTATTTGACCAAAGTAAAGGCAGTTTTCGGAGATGGAATCAGTTTGAAAATTACCGTAAACAAAGAAGAAAAAGAGATTGTAGATCAAGAAGGAGAAAACAAAGTGGTTTTTGTCGTAACCGAAGATGAGAATATTCTCTATAGTAAAGAATTTATTGTTTTGCTTGACAAAACGGCACCGGAACCTTTTGCAGAGGCTTTTGTCAATGGCAATAAAGTAGAAGTCGTAGCTAATGACCCTACAGGGGAAGTGAAAAAATATTATTTCCGTTTAGGTGCAGAAATTGAGCTTAATGCCAAAGACGAAAAAGAGGGTGTAGATAAAATCAGCGGTGTAAAAACAGCCGAATATAGTTGGGACGGAACGAATTTTACACCTTTTGATTATGAAAATAACGAAAAGGTATCGCTTTTGCAGGGTGCTAATACGCTCTATTTGAAAGCGACGGATATAGCAGGAAATGATTCTGAGGTTTTCAGTATAGGTTTTACTGTTTTTCAGCCTTCAACATTTGAGGAAAATTCAGATGAAGAAGCTTTGACTTCCGCACCTTATTATTATGCTTCGAAAAAAGGCGGTGAGGATATGAGTTTTGTTCTGAATCTTAACGGAAACGCTATTTTTGCGGTAACCGATTCTAAGGAAAACAAATGGATGTATGACGCTTCCCAAGATGCGGATGTAAGTCTTTCTTCTAATAATGTGATTACCGTGAAAAAATCGTATCTTGAGACATTGAAACCCGATGAGGAAAACGTGCTTTATGTTTACATTGCGCCTTTTGAGGATATGTCGTTTTGGGAAGATTTTACGGCGAAAGATTATGAAAGTCAGATAATGAAAATCAATCTTGATATTACTTATACCGTTAAGATAAGTACTGGTTATAGATTTTCAGAGCCGACCGACCCGGAAATCGAAAGTTTTTGTGACGGAGATTCCGTAATGGTAACATTCTCTTTGGACGAGAATTATTCGAGTGCGGATTATGTTTCAATCAGCAAATTGGAAGTTCCTCAGCAGAGTTTAGGAACGGCTTTGCGTTTTAAAGTTCCCGAAAATGTGCTTGCCGGCGGTAACGAAAAAATTGCGGTAGAGTTTTTCAAGGACGGTTATCAAGCAAATGATATAGCTGTTTTCCCCGGAAATTATCCTGCTCAATACAACATAAAACTTTATAACGATGTTTTGGCTGTTGATAACAGTAAGGATTTGTTTCTTGCCGATATGTATTATTGGTATTTGGATATGGTGGAATTGGAGGGCAAAAATCGTCAGTTCCTTGACATTCTCAATTATATTCAGGACGGAGTGGTTCATAAATTTTACGTTGAGGTTACTGACATTGAAGGATACCGTTTTAGGGTATGTCCGAGCGATGACTTCACGATAGAGCCTATTCAAAAGGCAAAAGTCTTGAAAGTTAATACTTATCCTAATCCTGCAAAGAGCGGAGAGAGGCTTTTTATTGAGTTGGAAAATTTCTTAGACGAGGATTATAAAGATATTGAAATATTGATTTATAATCAGTTGGGCGGCATAGTACAAAAGCTTTCCGATGTTGAAAAAATCACGGAAGTAAGCCTGAAAGAAGGTTTTTACAATGGAGTCGTTTTAAAAGACGGAACAAAGATTTTGAGTTTTAAAATTATCGTAAAATAAGACAATGAAACGCGGATTAATTACAGTGTTGATGCTCCTAATTTTTTTCGGAGCTAATGCACAAGACGAACAACAACCAAATGAAAACCCAAAGACCCAAAAGCCGAAATTGCCGTGTATGACGGGGCATTATCTTACGGCGGAGGGCGGTCTTGGTATTCAAGGTATGAATTATGACCTTTTAGTCCCCGGTGATGTTAATAGTGATGTTTTCGGTTTTGACGTGAAGGCGGGGTATAGATATTATTTTCATCCGAACTTCGGTGTAGGTTTTGGACTGAGGTTTCAAAGTTATAGTGCCGAGGCTAAAGTGAATTATGTTCAAGAGATTAGCGGTGTTTTGGACTATTACACGCCCCCGAGAGAATATTTGCATAGAACGTTTTATAATGATTATGTAGAAAAACAAAACGTTGTAATGACCGAAATTCCGATTGAATGGTTTATGCAGTTTTCTTTGG
Source organism: Bacteroidales bacterium (assembly GCA_017412115.1). GTDB lineage: Bacteria > Bacteroidota > Bacteroidia > Bacteroidales > UBA3824 > UBA3824. The sequence continues at coordinate 19,572 of JAFPYR010000100.1, forward strand.
CACGCCGCTTAAAACTCAATATCGGTTTGGGACTTCAAGCAAATCTTTTTAACATTACTAACAATTACAAAAATTCATCGGGTGAGATTTCAACTCATGCTTATTATGATGAAATTCATCTTGATGCGTATGACTTGCCCCGTTATAGTCTTTATGATACGAGTGGTTTCAGAGGACATTATAAATACGATGTAACGGTTTCGGCAATAGGTGAGATAGGTTTGCTTTACGCTCTTAATTCGAGATTGGAGCTTGCGATGAATTTTACCGGCACTTACGGTCTTATAAAAGCGATGAAAAATTATTCGGGCAAGCATATTTTTGATCCCGGATGTGAGTTGCAAGATGACGAAACGTTTCCCTCATACGAACCTGCTTATAATGCAGTTTTAACGACGCAGGCAAAAGACGTTAAATTTGTTTCTATGGGAGTTAGTTTTGGTATACGTTTTAGAATGAGTAAGAAAGATCCTACTGTTGCGCTTGAATTTGACGAGGCTTTGGGTAAAGCCCGCCGTCTGAAAGAAACCGAGGACGAAGACCTTAATTTGATGGAGGCTTTGGAAGATGACGAAATCGAACGTCGTCGCCGCAAACAAGACACCATAGAATTGGCTGAAAAAGAACGTCAGCACCGTCAAGTGGAAGATGAGGAATTTTACATAACACCTCAAGGCGATACCGTTTGGAATAAAAAACCTGAGGTTGATTCTGTAAAACAAGTTGTTGTAGAAGAGCCGAAAGATACGGTTAAGGTTGTAGAAGAGCCGAAAGATACGGTTAAGGTTGTAGAAGAGCCGAAAGAAGAGGTCGTAATTGTTGAAAAAGACATTACGGGCGAGCTCAACAATTTGATAAAGAATCTTAACACAAATGCTTGTGAGTTCAATCAGACGAATCCTAAGAACCGTAAGAAACAGTTTTCTGATATTGACAAATTGGCTAATTTGTTGAAAGAAAATCCAGATGTTATTTTGGAGGCTGTCGGACATACTTGCGATATAGGTTCTGTGGAGGCAAACAAAGAAGTCGGAATGCACCGTGCTGAATATATCAAAGCAGAATTGGTTTCACGCGGAGTACCGGAAAAACAAATTCGTTGTACTACGAAATGGTTTACCGAGCCGTTAGTTCCTAACACTTCTGAGTCCAACCGTATGAAGAATCGTAGGTACGAGTTGAAGATTATTAAAAAATGACCATGAAAAAAATAATATTATTGTTGTTTACTTTAGTTACCTCTTCGGTTTATTCCCAAGAGGTAACTTTAGAAAAAATTCTATTAGGGCGTTTCCGTCAGAAATCAGTTTACGGAATAAGGCCTATGAGTGACGGTGAGAGTTACACCGTTTTGACAAATAATTCAATTGTTAAGTATTCGTATTTAACGGGGAGAGTTCAAGATACGCTTGTTGATTTTTCTTCTTTTTCGGATTATTATCCTGACGAGTATGAAATATCTTCAGACGGCAAAAAAATTATTATTAACACTGATTATACGGAGATTTACAGACGTTCTTATTTGTCTAAAACCTTTATTTATGACATTCAGAGCAAGAAATTTGAGCCTTTGAGTTCTGACTTTGAGTACACGCAGCTTGCAACTTTTTCGCCTGACAACAAGAAAGTTGCTTTTGTTTATCAAAACAATATTTATGTCAAAGACCTTCAAACCAAGGAGCAACGTCAAATCACTTTTGACGGCAAAAAGAATTTCATTTTGAACGGTTTGCCGGATTGGGTTTATGAGGAGGAATTTGCTTTTAATAAGGCGTTTGAATTTTCTTCTGACGGAAATTATTTGGCGTACATAAAATTTGACGAGACGAACGTAAAAAGTTATACGTTGGAGTATTACAGTCCTGTCAGCGAACAATATGACCCTGAAAAAAATTATCCGCAGCTTTACGAGTACAAATATCCGAAAGTCGGTGAAGAAAATTCAAAGGTTTCGGTTCATGTTTTTGACTTTTCCACGGGAGAGACTTCCAAAGTTAATACGGGAGACGATCAGGATATTTACATTCCTAAAATTACGTGGATTTCCTCAACGGGAAATCTTTCAATTTGCCGTCTCAACCGTCTTCAGAACCGTTTGGATTTGCTTTCTTTTGATGTGAAAAACAAAACTGTAAAAACATTTTTCACTTTGACAGACAGCAGATATTTGGAAGAATCGGTAATGCCGTCGGTTACGTTTTTAAATGGCGGAAAATCCTTTTTGATAACCTCTGATACCGAGGGTTTTAGAAATATTTATCATTATTCTTTGGAAGGAAAACTTTTAAATAGAGTAACTTTCGGAAAAGGAAACGAGGTTGTGGATTTTCTCGGATTTGATGAGAAAGCAAAGAAAGTTTATTTTACCTCTGTTGGCAAAAAATCTTATCAGGAGGTTGTTTGTTCAGCGGATTTAAATGGCAAAAATCGCAAAACGATTTCTCAGGATTACGGTATGAACACTCCGGAATTTTCTTCAAATTATAAGTATTTTATCAATTTTCATACCTCAAAAGACGAGCCGTATTATATTACGGTTAATGATAATAATGGCAAAATTTTGAGAGTCCTTGAAGATAATTCCGTGGTTAAAGAGCGTTTAAAATTGGCGGGCATCCAAAAAGAGTTTTTCTCTTGGAAAAATTCTTCGGGTGATTCTCTCGATGCTTTTATCATAAAACCAAGAGATTTTGATCCTAAAAAACAATATCCCGTTTTGGTGGTAGGTTACAACGGACCGAATTATAATCTTGTAAACGATCGTTATGAGTTTCAGTGGTACAACGCTTTGGTTGAAAAAGGATATTTGGTTTGTTGTACTGATACTCGCGGTACGGGCAGAAAGGGTGCAGAATTTAGAAAATGCACTTACGGACAACTCGGCAATCTTGAAACCCAAGACCTTGTAAGTTTTTCTAAATATCTTTCATCTTTGGATTATGTTGATGGTTCAAGGCTCGGCATTTGGGGTTGGAGTTACGGCGGATTTATGGCTTCAAACCTTATGACAAGAGGTGCTGGCAGTTATAAAATCGGCATTGCGGTAGCTCCCGTAACGAATTGGGAATATTATGATAATATTTACACCGAGCGTTATATGGGTTTGCCTAAAGACAATCACGACGGGTATGTTAAAAATTCTCCGATATATTATGCCAATAAACTTCAAGGCAAATTTCTTTTGATTTTCGGCAGTGCTGACGATAACGTTCACCCTCAAAATTCAATGGTTTTTTGTGAGGCTTTGGTTCAGGCTGATAAAGAATTTGAATTTATGCAGTACACCAACAAAAATCACGGAATTTACGGCGGAAATACTACGTATCATCTTTATAAGAAAATGATTAAATTCATAGAAACCAATTTGTAAGAAAAAAGATTTTTTTTTAAACACGAAAAATAAAAAAAAGAGATTGTCTTCACTAAAAAAGGCAATCTCTTTTTCTTTATTGTATTTAATTATTTTTTTTTCGGATTATTTATTTTCTTTTGTGAAAATGTTTTTGTAAATCAATCCTGCTAAACCTGCGCCTAATAACGGAGCAACGATAAATACCCATAATTGGCTCAATGCTAAAGCGTTTTCAGAGAAAAGAGCTTGAGAAATACTACGGGCGGGGTTTACGCTGGTATTTGTTAAAGGAATGCTTATTAAGTGAATAAGTACCAAAGTCAAACCTATTGCAAGACCTGCGTTGTTGCCTGCGCCGCCGTTTTTGTCGGTAGCACCGAGGATTACGATTAAGAAAATGCAGGTTAAAACCATTTCAGTTACGAAAGCACCAAGAAGTGAGCAATCTTGATAACCGGGTGCTTTGTTGTAAAATTCATCACCGAAACCGTTAGCTGCGAAAGTACCGATAGAATCCAAAGAATTTTTAGCGATTAGGAAAAGCACTGCTGCCGCCAAAATTGCGCCGATGATTTGAGCCAAAGAGTACAAGCCGAATTCTTTTCCGCTCATTCTTCCGCCCACGAATGCTCCGAACGAAACAGCCGGATTAAGATGTGCGCCGGAGATATGACCGATGCCGTAAGCCATTGCAACGACGGTAAGACCGAAAGCTATTGCAACGCCTAAAAATCCTACTGAGCCGCCGGCAAAAATAGCCGTTCCGCAGCCGCCTAATACTAAGGTGAATGTTCCGATACATTCAGCCGTTAATTTTTTTGTTAATGCGTCCATATTTTTTTATCTGTTTTTAATTAATAGAATTGTGATTGTTTTTGATAGCGAAAATTAGAAATTAAATTTTATATTCAGAAATTTTTTTTAAAGTTTTTTTCTTAAAATTTTTTTTGAAGTATTATAGTGTATTTTCTTAATACTTGATTTTAAGTTAGTTAAGATAAAAAGCAGAAAAAATGTCCACCTTAAAATTTATTTTGTCCACCTTTTGAGAAATTTATGAAAAACGTATTTTTTCCTTTGTCCACTTTAATTTTTTGTTAGTCCACCTCGTTTTTTTTTTTTGTGCTTAACTTTGCCTTAACAAAATTTTCAAAAAGAATACACAATCAAACTTTTAATTAAATTAAGATATGAAAGATTTTGGTTATTTGTTAATAATGACGGTTGGACTATTGATAACGGGGTGTGGGGAGGCCCCGAAACCGTCTTACGCTCCCGTAGATTCTCCTAATCCTTGGTCAGATGATTACAAAGATGTTGCGGGTTATGAAAGCCGTTCATCTTGGGGCACTTACAATGTCCATGACCCTGTCGTAAGGAAATTCGGCGACACTTATTACGCATATTCTACCGATGCTATTTGGTGGCCGCCTAAGCCGAAAGAAAATCTTCATAATTCTCAGCCTCCTAAAATAGGAAATATTCAGGTTAGAAAATCTAAAGATTTGGTACACTGGGATTTTGAGGGTTGGGCGTTTGATTCTATTCCTCAAGATGCTTGGGATTGGGTTTATCCTAAAAGTAAGGAACTTACTTCCCGCGGACTTTGGGCTCCTTTCATTTTGAAATATAACGACACTTATAGATTATATTATTGTTTGTCAACTTTCGGCAAAAAAGTTTCTTATATTGGTTTGGCAGAATCTAAATCGCCGTTAGGTCCTTGGCAATCAAAATGTTGTGTCGTTAAAACCGATGATTCTTCCCCTATGAACGCTATCGACCCGACCGTTGTGGACGATGTTAAAAACGGAAAACAATGGATGATTTACGGTTCGTTTTTTGGCGGTCTTTTCGCTTTGGAATTAAACAAAGAGACGGGTTTGGCTTTAAATGAAGGCGATCAAGGGCATTTGGTTGCTCATCGTGCTAACTATTCGGTTGATAATATGGAAGCTCCAGAGGTCGTATACAATCCCGAAACAGGGAAATATTATTTGTTTGTAAGTTATGGTCCTTTGGTAACGACATATAACGTCAGGGTTTCTGTTTCTGATACTCCTGAAGGTCCGTACAAAGATTATTTTGGTGTAGATCCGAGGGGTGAGGTTAATACTTTACCCGTTTTGACAGCGCCTTATCGTTTTGAAAATCACACGGGTTGGGCAGGTCTTGCGCATTGCACCGTTTTTAACGACGGCTCTGGCAAATGGTTTTTGGCATCGCAGGGCAGACTCTCGCCTGATAATATGATGATGGATTTTCATGTACGACGTTTGTTTTTCCGCTCTGATGGTTGGCCTATGGTATCGCCTGAGCGTTATGCTGGCGAAGAGGAAATACAGCTCGAGAAATCAGACGTTTATGGTGAATACGAAATTATCACTATTAAAGATAATTACAAGGAGAAAGATTTAGGCGGCACGGGTCAGTCTAATACTCTTTTGGAAGAAGAAATTAATAAGTCATTAAAATTAACATTGAACCAAGACAATGTTAAGGATTTTAATGACGGTGTTTTTACTTTGAAAAATATTGCGAGTGAAATTTCCGGCGTGAAAATTTTCGTTGGACACGACTGGGAAAATCAAAAAACGACTTTGCTTTTTACGGGTATTGATAATCAAGGTTTTACGATTTGGGGTAAAAAAATAAAATAGGAAAAAGTATTTTTTGTCCACCTATTTTTTGATATTATTCACCGCTTAACGAGGATTTAACCGTAAGTTTGCAATGTTAAAATAATGTACATTTTTAATACTTAAATTTAAATAAATATGAGAAAGGTAATTTTAGTTTTTTGCGGAATGTTGGCATTAACGCCGGCGGCTTCTGCTTATCAAAGCGGGGAACTTATTTCCCTGACGGCTTCGCCCTTCGATAATATATCGGTAACGGGTAAGGTTGTAGATGAGCAGGGCAATCCGCTTCCGGGTGCTTCGGTTTATGTAAAAGGCACGACAAACGGTACTATCTCCGATATAGATGGTAATTTTTCTCTTAACGTTCCTTCTGATGCCGTTTTGGTGTTTACTTTTATGGGTTACACCTCACAAGAGATTAATGTTAACGGTCGTTCTAATATGGGAACTATTACAATGCGTGAAGACAATCAGGAAATTGAGCAGGTTGTCGTAATCGGTTACGGTACACAGAAAAAAGTTGATTTAACCGGTTCTGTTGCTGTTGTAGATGCCGATGAAATGAAAAAAGTATCAAACTCCAACATCTCTACGATGCTTGAAGGTAAAGTAGCCGGCGTTCAGATTACCTCTGACGGTCAGCCGGGTGCCGATCCGAGCGTTAGAATCCGCGGTATCGGTTCATTCGGTTCAACTGCACCTTTATATGTTATCGACGGTGTGCCGATGGGTACAACTATACGCGACTTTTCTCCGAATGATATTGCATCAATCCAAGTTTTGAAAGATGCTTCCGCCGCAGCTATTTACGGTTCTCGTGCTGCTAACGGTGTGATTATTATCACAACAAAACAAGGTAAAAAAGAACAGCCGATGAAAGTTGATTATTCAGGTTATTTCGGTTGGGATAAAATCAGCAAAAATACTTACGAGGTAATGAATGCTCAAGAATACAGCAATTATCTCGGTCAGGCTGCCGCTAATTCAGGTACTACACTTCCGAGCGGTTATACAAAAAATGACGACGGTACTTATTCATTTATGGACGGAACGGATACCGATTGGTTTGACGAAGTTTTCAAAACAGGTTACCGTCAAAACCACAATGTAAACCTTTCCGGCGGCGGTAAAAACAATACTTACAACATCGGTCTTGACTACTATGACCAAAAAGGTACTTTGGAAGGTGCAGGTCCTAACTACAAACGTTACACCGTACGTGTAAACAATACAATGGACGTTAAGTTCATCAAATTCCGCACCGGTATCGTTTATTCTCATTCCGACCAAGACAATATGGCTATTTCAAACGCTTCAGAGTATGTTCAAGGACTTTACGGTGATGTTACTAACGTGTTAAGAGGTACACTTTTGGCACAGCCTACAATCAAGGCTTACGATGAAAGTACTTGGATTCTTGATGACAGAGTAGGTGCGGCATCCGCTTATCAATACGACGCATACGGTTACGGTGTTTACTACGAAGATGTTCACGGTGATATTTCATTCTCCAACCCGTTGCTTGTAAACAATAAATTGGAACGTACTACAAAGGTTGACCGTTTTGCAGTAACGGCTTCGGCTACAGTAGATTTGTTTGATATGTTTAATCAGAAGTTTGCAAACCACAAACTTAATTACAACATCAACCTTGCTTACAACAAGACTTATTGTAAGTATCATACTTGGATTGGCGCATGGGTTCAAAGCAACCGTGTTTATCTTGCTAAAGAAAACGAACGTTTGACAGAGCAATTTACTCATTACAACGATGCTTTGGTTGAAAATACTATCAACTACGAAGGTACTTTCGCTGATAAACATCATTTGAACATAGTTGTAGGTCAAACTTACGAAAATGAATATTATGACCAGCTCACCGGTCAGGGCGTAAATTTCCCCGAACCTTACTTCCTTCAAGTAAACAACGGTGAGACAAAACTCGCAAATACTTCTGATTGGCAACACGTTCTTGCATCTTATATCGGACGTTTGACATACGATTATGACGGCAAATACCTTTTGCAAGCGACCGTACGTCGCGACGGTAGTTCAAGACTTTCTTCTGCTGACCGTTGGGGTTGGTTTCCGTCAGTATCTTTGGGTTGGAGAATTGACAAAGAGGCATTCTTCCCCGTTGATGAAAACCTCATTAATCTCTTGAAAATCCGTGGTTCTTACGGTATCTTAGGTAACGAAAATATCGGTGATTATCAGTATATGACTACAATGAACCGTCGTAATATGACTTACTCTTTCAACGGCACGGCAGTTGCAGGTTCGGCAATTTCAACATTTGTAAATACCGGTATTGCCTGGGAAAAGAAAAAATCTACAAACATCGGTCTTGATTTGGGTATGTTCAACGGTCAATTAGACTTTACGTTTGAATGGTACAAAAACGTATCTGACGACCTTTTGGCAAGTGTAGCAGTTCCCGCATCAACTGGTGTTAGCAACGGAGACGTTACAATGAATGCCGCTTCAATGGAAAACACTGGTTTTGAATGGAGTGCAAACTATCACAACTACAAACACAAAATTAAATACGATATTTCGTTCAACATTTCTACTCTCAAAAACGAGGTAACATCGCTCGGTACCGGGAAAAATCAAAGAATCGACGGTGCATACATAACCAGAGTCGGTGAAGAAATTGGTCAGTTCTTCGGTTGGGAATACGGTGGAATTATTCGTTCACAAGCTGACCTTGACCAACTCAACGCATATGCTGCCGAAAAAGGTGCAAGCGAATATCAAGCAGGAGCAAACATTGGTGATTGTTGGTATGTTGACCAAAACGAAGACGGAAAAATTGACACCGACGATCAAACAATTTTAGGCAGCGGTCTTCCAAAAATCAACTTCGGTCTTTCTGGAAGAGTTGAATGGAACGGTTGGGATTTGAGCGTTTCTACATTCGGCGCATTGAAATACAAAGTATCTGACGATATTTACAATTCTTTGCACGGTTCTTACGGTTGGGCTAACAAAAGCGTTGATCTCAATTCCGCTAACCAATTTGACGCCGACGGAAACTATATTTCTGATGTTCCGCGTACATACGTAACCAATAATGCATCACTCGGTTGGAACGACCTTTTCTCTAAACGTATGATTCAAAATGCAAATTATTGGAAAATTGCTACCGTTGAACTCGGTTACAACTTTAAAGATGCGTGGTTTAACGGTATTTTAACCAACGTAAGAGCATACGTTACGGGTCAAAACCTTGCAACTTTAACCAAATACAAAGGTTACAATGTAGACTATGCCGGCGGAACATTTACCCCGGGTTACAACTTCTGTTCTTACCCGACTCCTAAAACCGTTATGGTTGGTTTAAAAGCAACATTCTAATCATTAAAGGTTTTATATAAGTTTAACAAGAATTTTTAGAACATAAAACGGATTTTTAATATGAAAAAATTAAATATAGCGTTAGCATCACTTTTGGCTTTGGGAGTGGTTTCAGGCTGTGAAGACAGACTTGACGTTGTAAACGACAACCAGCAGACTTCAACCACTTTTGGCAATACGGCTGACGAACTTCAAGAAGCAGTTATCGCAGCATACAACCACACCCGTATGGAAGGCACATACGCTAGAGTAGGCTATGTTCTTGACGCAATGCGTGGTGACGAAGTATGGAACTGCGGTCAAGTATGGTATTTGCCTTACGATGACCTCAACGTTGCTCCCACTGACGAAATCGGTTGTCTGTGGCCGTGGAGAGATTGGTATTACACAATTAACGTTACCAATTTTATCCTCAAAAAATGCGACAATCAAGGAGAACTCAACGAAAATTTCAAACGCATTAAAGGTCAGGCTTTGTTTTTGCGCGGTTTGAGTTATTACAACCTTGCGATGTACTATCAAAACCCTGCTTTAATCACCGATTATGACACATACGGTACTTTGGACGGTCTTTATTGTTCAAACGGAGAAGAGGGAATTGCCGGTGCTGAGGCTCAACAAGATTTGGTTCTCGACCAAGTAGAGAAAGATTTCAAAGAGGCTATGGAACTTCTTCCGTCCCGTGATGAAAGCGGTGAATGGGCAGGCGGACGTGCGACTTGCGGTGCTGCGGCTGGTTTTTATTCAAGAACTCTTATGTTCCGTCATAAATATAGTGAGGCTCTTACCGTTTTGGAAGACATCATCAACGGCAAATACGGTTCTTACAAACTTATGGACAACTACGGTGATAATTTCCGTGAAGGTATTGCTTACGAAAACAATGCAGAAAGTCTTTATGAGGTTCAATACCTTGATTACGGTCAGCAAGGTGTTGATGATGAGTGGACTCCCTTAAACACTTCTGCAAATGCTACTCAAGGTCATGCGGTGGAAAGTAACTACGGACCTTCGATATATGGCGGTTGGGGCGATGTTGCAGTTTCTCCGTGGCTTTACAACCTTTTCAAAGCCGAAACTTCAACAAAAGGTAACGGACTTGACCCCAGACTTTATTGGACTTGTGGAACTTACGAGCCGCAATGGGAAGGTTTTGAAATGGGCAACGTTCTTTACACCAACACGATTACTGCTAACGATAACATCTATACCAATGCTACTTACGGCGGTATTCCCATTATCAAAAACACAAATGCCCGTGAAGGTCTTTACGAAAAAATCGTACAGGGTCTTCATTGCGGTGTTAATCTTCGTCTTATGCGTTATTCAGACGTTTTGCTCCGTGCTGCTGAATGTGAAAATGAGGTAAACGGACCTACTGCAAAGGCTATCGGTTGGATAGACCAAGTACGTTCTCGTGCCGGTCTTAAAGGTTTGGCGGAGGCTAATCCTGATGCTCTTAAATCGAAAGATGATTTGTTTGAACAGATTGCCAACGTTGAACGTCCGAAAGAATTCGGCGGCGAATGGGGTCGCGGAGCAGACCTTATCCGTTGGGGCTTCTTCTACGATGCTGAACGTCGTGCTCAAATGATAGATCACGCAAGTTTCTGCGGCGACCCGACCAATAAAGACGGACAATTCGGCAAACGTACCCGTAACGACGGTGTTACAACAAAAAGTTCATACGATAATTATGAACTCGGACACGAATATTTCCCGATTGCGCAATCGACTCTTAATGCTAATCCGAATCTTGTAGGTAATTCGGCAAATACGACGGGTGCTAATCCTAACACCGTGAAATACGAAATTCATCCGATTCCGGCTTGGAATAAATAAAAAAATATTGTAGAGACGTTGCTTGCAACGTCTTTACAAATAAAAAAACAAACATTTAAAAAAGAAATTAATTATGAAAATAAATAAGATATTAACGACGACTATACTTGCAGGCTCGCTTGTAAGTTCAGCAATAGTCGGTTGTCAAGAAGGAGAGTTGTACGACGTAGAATCGCCGGAATGGCTCAGCGACAGCATAAACGCCGTTGCCGCAAGAAGGGCAAATAGTGGAAGCAGTTTTGATGCGGAAAGTGTTGTTTCTGACGGTTGGTGGTCAGCATGGTCAAAAAACTACGATTTCCCTGAAAATAAAAGAATGACCATTGAGATTACCCTTGATAAATCGACAAGGGAAGAATTATGGAAGAATTGGGTGATGGTTCTTTCTACAACCGATTGGACAACACGTAATGATGCTTCAACGGGTTACGGAGAGTACTTTGTAGTCCGCGGAGACGGCGGCAATTGGAACGGCACTGGTACTGTTTCTGTTACAACGACAGATGCAATGCCGCTTGCTGATGCGGCATATAAAGATTTTGAACAAGACGGAACTGAATATGTCATTGTTGCAGAACATTATCCGACCGGCGGTATTTTGATTAATTGTTCACAAAAAAATCCTTCCGGAGAGGAATATCATTGGACAGCTACCGGTACAGCTGAGGCCGGTAAAGGTATTTGGGTATTTTTTGCAGGTGAGGGTTCTACATTTACTATCACTAACATAACTTACGAGACTTTGGAAGAGTTAACACCTGCAAAGTTGGAAGTTACCGGTACACCTAAGGCAGTGTCGTTCACCGAAGAAAAAGTTGAACCTTCATATTACTACGGCGATGGTGAGGCAACGGTTACTTGGAGCAACGGAACAACATCGAAAATTGCTGCTAAAGAACTCACATTTTCGGTTGTTCCCGACCTTAAAACCGTCGGCACGGCAGTAGTAACAGTTGCATACGGCAAAACTTCAATGGGTCAATTCTGCGAGCCGGTATCTACGGGTTACAAAATTGAGGTTGTAGGTGATTTGACGGGCATAAAGATTAATCCGACATCTGATGAGCCGACATATTATTATGCACCCGGTACAACCGGAATTAAGAAAGAGGATATTGATGTAACCGCATTTATTAAATCAGTAGTAGGTGTTTCTGGAACAGCTGAATTACCGCTTTCGGATTATACAACGGATGTTACGATACCTGCGACATTCGGTAATGATATTGTCATAACGGTAAAATACAAAGATTTTACTGCAACATTAAACGTTAAAGTGGCAGAGATGAAAAGTAAAGAAGTTTCTTTGTTTGGTGAAGTTATCGGTGATGAAACTTACAGCAATGAGTTCTGCTCAGCGTTGACAAAATCAACAAAAATTGCAGCCGGAAGCGGTGCTAAGTTCAGTTTCGTAAACAAATCCGCAGGCACAGACAACTACAAAAACTTTATCATAATTTTGTCAAATTCCGAAGCAATGGGAATGTGGAACGACAACTGTTACGGCGTTATGCGTGCTGACTGGGCTGCATGGGGTCATCAAAATGCCACAACTGCCGGTTGGAACTGGGAATGCGGTTTGTTTGAAACATGGACAGCCGAAGCCAACTGGGTTTGGGACGGCGATGACACACATTCAAAAATGAGCATGGCAATTTCCGATTCAAAAGTTACCGTCGAAATTATCAATAAAGGTGCAACAGTTGATGTAAAATGTACGATTGTAAGCAACATAGATAATCAAACATATTTCCAAAATTATTTGAATATTCCTGTCAGCGGTGATGTTTATGCAGCATTCAGCAGCGAAGCCGCAAATCTTTTATTTGAATAGAAATTATCCTACTTGTATAAAAAACTCCTTCGTTCATTTTCTAAAAAAAGAGCGGAGGAGTTTTTTTATTTTTGTCATATTTTGTTGTATCTTTGTGCGAGGCTTGTCAAGCCGCGCTGACAAATTCAACCGTCGCCTTGACTATTACTCTACCCTTCCCCGTATTAACCGTCCGCTTTTTGACGCCGATTACGATGACAGTATCCTTTATAAACGCGGACAACTTCAAAATATGATCAACTACATCCGCGATTCTACGGAACGGCAAAAATTAAGGCTTAAAAGGCATAATTATTGAAATATTTTATAAAAAAAGTGCGTTTTGTCCTAATTTTTTTTGATTTTGTCCACCATGCGGGCAGTTTTTCAGCGTTATATTTGCAACACATTAACTACTAATTTTTTTAACACTTAAATAAAATGAAAACAAGACATTTAATATTTCCTTTGTTAGCAGCGGCAGCGATAACGTTTGCGCCCTCATGCAAAGATGATGATGAATCGAAGGGCTTACCGGTTCCTTCAAAAACTCAAACCGGTGATAACGGCGGCGGTCAGATTATTGAGCCGGACGAAAACGGTGAAACAGCAACGCTTTCTGCTACTGTAGCCCCCGGTACTATCGGTACTGACGGACTTTCAAAAAACGATAACTACGCTTCGTATGCAGGTTGGTCGCAGCGTGATTCTTGGAACTTAGCTAATGTTCACGACCCGTCGGTGGCTTATTACAACGGCTATTATTACATGTACGGAACGGATGCTTCTTACGGAAACGAACATGCAAAAGCACCTCACGGAAAACATTTTCAAGGCAAACGTTCAAAAGACCTTGTAAACTGGGGCTGGGTCGGCGGTCCTTTTGACAAAGCACCTGATTGGATGTTGGATTCCATTAATAGTTTTCGCGCTAAAATGGGCTTGGAAGGCACTCTTACTTATGACGATATTAAAGATCAACTCGGATATTGGGCTCCCGTGGTTAGAGTTGTTGATGGCAAACTTAGGATGTATTACAGCATTGTTTGCGACAACTGCATAAAAACCGGCAGCAAAACTTTTGACGGCTCATGGAATATTTGGGCGTTTATCGGAATGTGCGAGACCACTGACCCCGAAAACGACGTTTGGTACGACAAAGGTTTTGTAACTTGTTCGTCTTCTGACAAAGGTATAGACGGTTGGGCAAGGGCATCAACAACCGATTGGAACGCATATTGTTTTTATAACGCCATTGACCCGACATATATCGTAACACCAGAAGGCGAACATTGGCTTATTCACGGCTCATGGCACAGCGGTTTTACATCATTGCAACTTGACCCTACAACCGGCAAACCGTTAAAAGCGGTCGGCAACCCTTGGGCTGACAATGCTGAGGATTTGCAAGCAAGATTCGGCAAGAGAATAGCGACAAGAGGTACTTCACGTTGGCAAGCTTCTGAGGCTCCCGAAGTTATTTATAAGGACGGAAAATATTATCTTTTCATGGCTTGGGACGGTTTGGACATTCCGTACAATACACGCGTAGTCCGTTCTGAAAACATTCAAGGACCTTATTTTACTTCACGTGGAGCAAATTTCACAAATGGTGAAGGTGACGATAAAGTTTATCCGATAGTAACTCACCCGTATAAATTCAAAGATGGTGTGGGTTGGGTAGGTATCTCACACTGCTGCGTTTTTGAAGGCGAAGGCGACCTCAAAGGACAATGGTTTTACATGTCGCAAGGACGTGCTCCCAAAAATGTGTGGGGCAATGCTTATTCAAACGCTTTGATGATGGGACACGTAAGAAAACTCGTTTGGTGTCCTGCAACGGCTACCGATTTAACAGACCTTTGGCCTATTTCGTTGCCAGAACGCTTTGCTAATGTGGCACAAACTCCTATAAAAAAATCGGAAATTGCAGGTAAATACGAACTTATCAATATGGGCTATAAAAAAGGTGAGCAAATAGAAGCCGACGCAGATTACCTTGTTTTGACCGCTGATGGTAAAATGAGTGGTCCGTTCAACGGTACTTGGGAATTTGACGAGGCGACAAAATTCTTGAAACTCACCTCCTCCGACGGAAAATTTGAAGGATCAACCAACAAGCTTGGTTCTGTGATTGTATGCGTAGAACGTGAACGCGATTGGGAGAAAAATGTAGAATCAACATTGGTATTCGCAGGATTTCACTACCAACACACAAATACCTTCTGGGGTAAAAAAGTTGCTTCTGCTGAATAAAATATAGTATAGGAAATCTTCGATACTTACGCCAAATCTCAAAAAAAAACATAGATTTGGCGTAACTATCTTCGATACTTGCGCCAAATCTTAAAAAAAAACATAGATTTGGCGTAACTATCTTCGATACTTGCGCCAAATCTTAAAAAAAAACATAGATTTGGCGTAAGTATCGAAGATTTTTTTTATATTTGCAGTATAAAAAAATCAGGTATGGCAAAAGATAATATCATAGGCAGAGAACATGAAATCAAGTTGTTGGACGATTTGATAGCTTCCGATAAGGCTGAGTTTGTGGCATTATACGGTCGCAGGAGGGTTGGCAAAACCTATTTGTTGCAACAGTATTTTGACGGCAAAATGGATTTTTATTATACAGGAATGTTTCAAACCGAAAAAAACGTCCAAATTGATAGGTTTGCAACTTTGTTGTCCCAATTTTCAGACAAGCCGAAGAAGAAAATTAAAACGTGGTTTGAGGCTTTTGACGTACTTCGCGAATACATCTCCATGCTCGATAAAAAAAAGGTGATTGTTTTTCTTGACGAACTGCCGTGGATGGACACTCCAAAAAGCAATTTTCTTGCTGCATTTTCCGAATTTTGGAACACTTGGGGCTGTCAACGTCCTGAATTGAAATTGTTTATATGCGGAAGTTCCACCACGTGGATAATGTCCAACATTATAGGTGATAGAGGCGGACTTTACGGGCGTATGACTCGTGCGATATATATTGCACCGTTCAACCTTGGTGAAACGGAACAATTTCTTATCAAAATGAAAGGTATCCGCTGGAATCGCCATCAAATTTTGGAACTTTATATGATACTTGGCGGTATTCCGTATTACCTCGACTTGCTCAAAAAAGGCGTACCGTTCACACAATGTATTGATGGTTTGTTTTTCAACAGAGGGGCGGCATTAAGGAATGAGTTTGACTTCTTGTACCGCAGTCTTTATGGCAATTCGACACTTTACAAGCAAGTGATAGAAATTCTTTCAAAACGGCTTACCGGACTTACGCGCTCTGAAATAGCTAAAGCATTAAAACTAAAAAGCGGTGGCGCACTTTCGGAAGCACTTGAAAACCTTTCTAATTGCGATTTTATACGACGTTATACATCTATCGGCAAATCCACAAAAGACACGATATATCAATTAACCGATTTGTTTTCGCTGTTTCATCTGAAATTTGTAAAGTCGTATAATAACGATGAAAACTTTTGGACTCGCCTTCACGGACAATCAGTGCAGACCACTTGGGCGGGGTATGCTTTCGAGCAAGTATGTCTTCATCACATTCCGCAAATCAAAGCCAAACTTGGTATTTCGGGAGTGTTAAGCAATGTTTGTTCGTGGATAGGCTCGCAAAAAGATTCTTCCGGCAAGATAATTCAGTCCGGACAAATTGACTTGCTTATCGACCGCAACGATGAGGTAATCAACGTCTGTGAAATCAAGTATTACAAATCAAAATTCAACATTGATGACGAATACGCAGAATATCTTCGCGAACGGATGGCATTGTTTCAACGTGTTACAAAGACCGGCAAAGCATTGTGGCTAACTATTATCACCACATACGGACTCACGGAATCGGCTAATTCCGGCGAAGTACAAAATGTAGTTTTGTCAGATGATTTATTTGTCATAAATTTGCCATGAAAAAATAAAAATAATTTCTAAATATTTATATTATGAAAAAAATAATAATAGTGATTTTGATGTTAGTCGTTTTTGCTGGTTGCAAAAACCAAGTATCTAAGCCGTGGACTTCTGGTGGTTTTCAAACGGGTAAATATCGTAATTTGTTTCTTGAATACGGTTATTCCGAAAAGGAAATTAACGATAAGGTTCAAGAGGTTTTCAATGATGTTTTTTACGGCAAAAACAAAGTTTATTTTGAAGTCGGAGATTCTTTAGGTTATATTTCCGACATTAAAAATCATGATGCCCGCACCGAGGGTATGTCATACGGAATGATGATTGCCGTTCAGTTCGACAAAAAAGATATTTTTGATCGTCTGTGGCGTTGGTCAAAAACTTATATGCAGCATCAGGAGGGTGCGCGTAAAGGTTATTTTGCGTGGAGTTGCAAAACAGACGGTTCGCATAACGCCGAAGGTGCAGCCTCTGACGGTGAATTGTATTATATTACATCTTTGATTTTTGCCTCTAACCGTTGGGGTGATAATACGGGCATTAATTACAAAGCTGAGGCTCAGAATATTCTTAATAATGTGATGCCAAGAGAAATTCCGCAGGAGGAATTAGAAAAAATATTTCCTCCGTTTATGAAAGTTGAGGGTGTTCAAAAAAGTTATTTAATCGACCCTGAAACCTCCCTTATAACATTTACTCCAGACGGTTTTGGACAGCGTTTTACCGATCCTTCTTATCATATTCCAGCGTTTTATGAGGTTTGGGCGAAATGGGCTGATGACGGCAGAGCGGATTATTGGCTGGAATGTGCAAAAAAAGCACGTGAATTTTTGCACGTTGCAATCAATGATTCTACGGGTTTGAATCCTGACCTTTGCGGTTATGACGGAAAACTTTTGCCGGATTTTGGTGGAAAACGTAGTGGTGGTTCAAATTTCCGTTACGATTCATGGCGTGTGCCGATGAATATTGCACTTGATTATGAATGGAGTTGTGCTGATATTGATTTTCAGCAGAAATATGCCGAAAAAATTCAAAACTTTTTTTATTCTCAAGGCATTGACAAATATTATGATCAGTACCGTTTGGACGGTTCTATCCCTGAGGGTGATGAAATTATTGAGGCAGGAGGTTTCAAGAAATTAAGACACAGTATAGGTTTGATGTCTACTTTAGCGGCAGCCTCTCTTATGTGCAACCACGAGAAAAGTAAGGAATTTATTTCGGCTCTTTGGAATGCAAAACACGTACCTTTTGAAGACGGATATTTTGACGCTTATTATGACGGGCTTTTAAGGTTGTTTGCTTTTATGCACCTTAGCGGAAAATATCAGGTTATAGCCAAATAGGGTACAAAAAGAACTCCGATTAAGTTAAATTATTTAAAAATTGAAAAAAGTTGTAAAAAAATTTGGTTTTTTCGGAAAACTTTTTCCAAATTTGTAAAAAACAAATCTGAAAGTATTTGTTGGAAAAAATAATCGGAAATATAAAAAAGACATGAGTAAAAAGACAAACAATCTTTTAGAATATTTGCATAAGTTTTTCGGATTCGACAGATTCAAGGGTGAACAAGAAGCTGTTGTAAACAATGTCCTCAACGGCAAGGATACTTTTGTTCTGATGCCTACGGGCGGGGGAAAATCACTTTGTTATCAGTTGCCATCTTTGATTTTGGACGGTACGGCGATTGTGATTTCGCCGCTGATTGCCCTTATGAAAAATCAAGTCGATGCCATGCGTAACATCAGCACGGAGGAAAGCGTTGCGCATTTTCTTAATTCGTCGCTGACAAAACAGCAGATAGCGCAGGTTAAAGCCGATATTTTGAGCGGGAAGACCAAACTTCTGTACGTTGCGCCCGAAAGCCTCACGAAAGAGGAAAACATTGAGTTTTTAAAACAAGTTAAAATCTCGTTTTACGCTATTGATGAGGCGCATTGTATTTCTGAGTGGGGACACGATTTCCGCCCTGAATACCGCAGAATCCGTCCCATAATTGAGGAGATAGGCCGCAGTCCGATAATTGCACTTACGGCAACGGCGACTCCGAAGGTTCAGCACGACATTCAGAAAAACCTCGGCATTTTGGATGCTAATGTCTTTAAATCGTCGTTTTTCCGTTCTAACCTTTATTATGAGGTACGTCCGAAAATTGATATTGACAAGCAAATCATAAAATTTATCAAGGCAAACAAAGGCAAAAGCGGAATTATCTATTGTCTTAGTCGTAAGAAAGTTGAGGAACTTGCCGAAACACTTTGTGTTAATGACATTAAAGCCTTGCCGTATCATGCCGGAATGGATTCTCAGACCCGTAGTGCAAATCAAGATAAATTCTTGATGGAGGAGGTTGATGTTATTGTTGCCACAATTGCTTTCGGTATGGGTATTGACAAGCCGGATGTAAGGTTTGTGATCCATTATGATATGCCCAAAAGTCTTGAAGGTTATTATCAGGAGACAGGTCGTGCGGGCAGGGACGGTGGCGAAGGTCAGTGTATTGCTTTTTATAGTTACAAGGATATTCAAAAGTTGGAAAAATTCATGCAGGGTAAGCCTGTCAGCGAGCAGGAAATCGGCAAACAACTTTTGTCAGAAACCGTGGCATACGCAGAGACTTCTATGTGCCGCAGCAAGATGCTTTTGAATTATTTCGGTGAAACGTTGGACGAGCCGTGCGGAAACTGCGACAACTGTATGCACCCACAGAAACCTTTCAACGGTAAGGAATCTATTTTGAAAGCTTTGAAGGTTATTACAGCCGTTCAGGAAAAATTCAAGACGGAACACGTTGCGAAAGTTTTGGCGGGCGTATCCGATTCGCAAATCAAAACATATAAACATCACAAACTTCCTGATTTTGGAATAGGGGAGGACGATGGTGACGAAAACTATTGGAATGCAGTTTTAAGACAGTCTTTGGTAAAAGGATTTTTGGACAAGGACATAGAAAATTACGGACTTTTGAAAATCACGAAACTCGGAAAAGAGTACATGAAAAAACCGTATGATATTCAACTTGTTAAAAATCATGATTACGAGTCGGAAGACGAAGACGATGAACAGGCTGTACCTCATGCGATGAACGGCGGAGCCTCTGATCCGGAACTTTTCCGTATGTTGAAAGATTTGAGGAAAAAAGTTTCAAAACAGAAAAATGTTCCTCCGTTTGTAATTTTCCAAGATCCTTCGCTTGAAGATATGGCGGTTCAGTACCCGATAACGATTGAGGAATTAACTCAGATTGTCGGAGTCGGCTACGGTAAAGCGCAAAAATTCGGAAAGGAATTTGTGGATTTGATTAAGAAATATGTTCAAGAAAAAGAGATTGAACGTCCTCAGGATATGATTGTTAAATCTGTTGTTTCAAAATCGGGCAACAAGGTTTACATCATTCAGAGCATTGATAGAAAAATCGATCTTGAAGATATTTGCGAGTCAAAACAGATTGAAATGGACGAACTTCTCTCTGAAATTGAGTCGATTATCAATTCAGGAACAAAACTCAATCTTGACTACTACGTTAATAAAGTTATTGACGAGGAACGTCAGCAAGAGGTCTACGAATATTTCGATCATGCCGAAACCGAATCTATTGACGAGGCGATGAAAGAACTCGGAAGCGAAGATTATACCGAAGAGGAACTCCGTTTGATGAGGGTAAAATATATTTCAGAAAAAGGACATTAATTGAAAAATATTTTTTCGTTTTAACTAAAAAAATTAGGCTGCTAAAATTATTTTGGCAGCCTAATTTTTTTTATTTGTCGCCTTTTACGAATCTGTCTTTACCAAAACCGTCTTTTATGATTTTAACATTCTTAAAGCCGTAGCTTTCAAGAACTTGAGCGGTTTCTTTTCCGAAATTTTCGTTGATTTCAAAAAAAAGTTTTCCAAAGGCGTTTAGATGCGTTGATGCAAATTCCGAAATTTTTTTATAGAACTTCAGTGCGTCGTTATCAGGTACGAATAATGCTGTAAAAGGTTCATAATCAAGTACATTTTTTTGCATTAAAAGTTTTTCGCTTTCCGTTACGTACGGTGGATTCGAGATGATAACGTCAAATTTTTTATCGGTTTGAAAACTAAAAATATCTGTTAAAAAAAATTTTAAATTTTTAAGATTATATTTTTTGATGTTTTTTTCGCAAACTTTCAGAGCTTTTTCTGAGATGTCGCAACCGTAAAATTTTTTGTCAGGGTGGTTTTTTGCCAGATAAATCGAAATGCAGCCGCTGCCTAATCCGATTTCAAAAGTTTCATCAGTGTTTTTTAATTCCTTAGAAACCATCATTGCGAGTTCTTCCGTTTCGGGGCGCGGAATTAGTACCGAACTTTCAGTAAAAAGCTCTAAATCAAGAAATTGCGCATTGTTGAAAATATATTCTAACGGTTCATGTTTTTTTATTCTTTCTAATATGCCGCGGATTTTTTCTAAAGAAAAATTTTCGATTTCCTTCTCCGGGTGCATTAAAATATCAGTCAGCGTTATATTATAAAGATGAGAAAAAATTCTCACGGCAACCGACTTGATGGCATTTGGGTCGTTGTCGTAAACCAAAGAAATTTCTTGTTTTATGTATAAAAAAAGTTCGGAATTGTTCATTTTTTCTGCAAAGTTAATCATTTATTTTGCCAAATCCTAAAAAAAATCTATATTTGCACGTTAAAAAATTTCGGTTGATTATGGAAACGCAATTATTTAAAGTGTTCAGCGGGCTTGCAATAGACGTGAACATTATCAGAAAGCATTTAGAGAGCAACGGAATCAAATGTTTTGTGGACAACAAACACCCCGGCAACGAGAATAGTAAGTGGTCAGAACCTGTTTTTGATCCTAACGTTAATCTTGAGGTTGAGCCGCAGAACGCTGAGACCGCATTAAAACTTATTGACGTTTTCCTTAAAACCAAAGCAGAATAATTTTATGAGCAATATAGTAGCAATAGTAGGTTGCCCGAATGTGGGCAAATCAACACTTTTCAATCGTCTGACCGGCTCTCGTGAGGCTATCGTTCACGAAACGGCAGGCGTTACGCGCGACCGTCATTACGGTAAATCCGATTGGAACGGCAAGGAGTTTTCAGTCATTGATACAGGCGGTTACGTTAATAATTCGGACGATATTTTTGAAAACGAAATTCAAAAACAAGTTCATTTTGCCATCGAAGAGGCTGACGTAATTATTTTTATGACTGATGCCAAACTCGGTGTTACGGCAGGGGATGAGGTTATTACTGAGATTCTCCGCAGAGCCGACAAACCGGTTTTTTTAGCTGTTAACAAAACTGATAATCCGCAACTTCAACTCGAGAGCAGCACGTTTTATTCTTTGGGAATAAGCGAGATGTTTACGATTTGTGCCGCTACGGGTACTGGTACGGGTGATTTGTTGGATGCAGTTGTAAGAAATTTCCGTGAAGATGCCGTTGATGACGAAGCGGGAGTCCCGAAAATTGCAGTTGTTGGACGTCCTAACGTCGGTAAATCTTCGTTAATCAATGCTTTGACGGGTAGCGAGAGAAATATCGTTACACCTATTGCCGGGACTACGAGAGATACGATTAACACTCGTTATAATAAATTCGGACACGATTTTATCCTTGTTGATACGGCAGGTCTTAGGAAAAAAAGCAAAGTTTCGGAAAATATTGAGTTTTATTCCGTTTTGCGCTCTGTACGTGCTATTGAGGAGGCTGACGTTTGTATCTTGATGTTAGATGCAACCCAAGGTCTTGAATCTCAGGACATGAACGTTTTCCGTCTTATAAAAGAAAACAACAAAGGTCTTGTGGTTTGTGTTAATAAATGGGATTTGATGGATAAGAGCGAAAACAATTCCACGAAACGTTACGAAGAATATATCAAAAAAGGTCTTGAGCCTTTTGATGATATTCCTATTGTTTTCACCTCAACGACCACGAAACAAAGAATTTTGAAAGCGATGGAGGAGGCAGTTCATGTTTATCAGAACCGCACGAGAAAAATTTCTACGGGACAACTTAACCGCTTGATTCAGCAGTACGTAGAGGAGACTCCGCCGCCGGCTTGGAAAGGCAAATTCATTAAAATAAAATACGCAACACAATTGCCGACGTATTATCCGACGTTTGCTCTTTTCTGCAATCTTCCGCAATATATCCGCGACCCTTACAAACGTTATATTGAAAACCGTTTGAGAAGAGATATAGATTTTTGCGGTGTGCCGATTAAGATCTTTTTCAGAAAAAAATAAAAGATGGTTAAGGAGATAAAAATATTTTTGTTTGTTGCTGTTGTTTTGACAGTTTTTTACGCTTGTGGAAAATTGGAAACTTATTCCGAATTGCCGAGCGTTGAGTTTAAGCAGGTTTATATTGCTGATACCGTAGACGATTTGGGCAACGATGTCAAGTTTCAGAATATAACGCTTGAAATAATTGACGGCGACGGCAATCTCGGTCTTAATACTGAGGATACAGTCGGCAATTTTTCGCCAGATTCTCAGTATTATAACAATCTTTTTATAACGGTTTGTGAAAAACGTAACGGTGATTATAACGAACTTACAAAAGTTTCAAAAAATCTCTGTTACAGAATACCTTACAAAGCTCCTATCGGTCAAAACAAATATTTGAAAGCCGAGGTAAAAGTTGATGTTAAAATCCCTTTAGGCTATTTCGATTATGATACTATCCGTTATGAGTTTTTTGTTTATGACAGAGATTTAAATAAAAGCGATGTTGCTTTCAGTTGTGATATTCCGGCACGCAGACACGGAATCGTATTCTCTGACGGCACTTATTCTTTCTTTGAAGAAGACGAGGAGGAAGAAGAAATTGACAATTGACAATTGACAATTCATAATTCATAATTGAACAAAATAAAAAAGTAGAATTTATAAAAAATATAACAGACGATGAAAAAAAGTCCTTTACAAATTGCAAGGGCAGCATATCAGCCCAAGGTTCCCGCATCAATTTTCGGGGCTACAAAATTAACTGAAGGCAAAGCAACAGAATCAGTTGCAGACCAAGCCGACATCAAAAAACTTTTCCCGAACACTTACGGTTTGCCTATCGTAACGTTTGAAAAAGCAGAACAGTCAATGGCTTCAAAAGCAATCAACGTTGGCGTTATCCTTTCAGGCGGTCAGGCTCCCGGCGGACACAATGTTATCTCGGGTATTTTTGACGGTATCAAAGCTATCAACAAAGATTCTAAACTTTACGGTTTCTTAGGTGGTCCTTCAGGTTTGGTTGATCACAAATACATCGAACTCACCTCTGACATTATCGACGAATACCGCAACACCGGCGGTTTTGATATTATCGGTTCAGGCCGTACAAAACTCGAAGAAACTTCTCAGTTCGACAAAGGTCTTGAAATCTGCAAAAAACTCAATATCAACGCTATCGTTATCATCGGCGGCGACGATTCTAACACAAACGCTTGCGTTTTGGCAGAATATTATTTGGCTAAAAATACCGGCATTCAGGTTATCGGCTGTCCGAAAACCATCGACGGCGACCTCAAAAACGAAATGATTGAAACTTCATTCGGTTTTGATACCGCAACAAAAGTTTATTCAGAGGTTATCGGCAATATCGAAAGAGATGCTAACTCTGCTAAAAAATATTGGCACTTTATCAAATTGATGGGTCGTTCAGCAAGCCACGTTACATTGGAATGTGCTTTGAAAACTCAACCTAACATCACCCTTATCGGTGAAGAAGTTGAGGCTAAAAACCAAACACTTGACGATGTTGTAACTTACATTGCAAACGCTGTTAAAGCACGTGCTGACAAAGGTTTGAATTTCGGTACTGTTCTCGTTCCCGAAGGACTTATCGAATTTATTCCCGCTATCAAAAAACTTATCGCTGAACTCAACGATATGCTTGCTGCTAATCAAGCTGAATTTGACACAATCGCTGCTGATCAAAAAATTGCTTACGTTGTTAAACACCTCAGCAAAGAAAACGCTGCAATTTTTGAAAGTCTTCCTGCTGCTGTTTCAAAACAACTCGCTTTGGAGCGCGACCCGCACGGCAACGTTCAAGTTTCGCTCATCGAAACCGAACAACTTCTCGCAGAAATGGTTGCTAAAAAACTCGCTGCTTGGAAAAAAGAAGGCAAATTTAACGGCAAATTCTCAACACAACATCACTTCTTCGGTTATGAAGGTCGTTGTGCTGCTCCGTCTAATTTTGATGCAGACTACTGCTATTCATTAGGTCGTGTTGCTGCGCTTTTGATTAACGCCGGCAAAACTGGTTATATGTCATCTGTTCGCAACACTACGAAACCTGCTTCTGAATGGCTCGCAGGCGGTATTCCTATCACCGCTATGATGAACATGGAAAAACGTAACGGCAAAATGAAACCCGTTATTCAGAAAGCCCTCGTTAAACTTGACGGCGGACCTTTCAAATTCTTCGCTTCAAAACGTGATGAATGGGCTATTGAAACGGCATACGTTTATCCCGGTCCTATTCAGTACTTCGGACCTTCTGAGGT
The DNA here is from genome assembly GCA_017412115.1 of Bacteroidales bacterium. Taxonomy (GTDB): domain Bacteria; phylum Bacteroidota; class Bacteroidia; order Bacteroidales; family UBA3824; genus UBA3824. The sequence continues at coordinate 45,001 of JAFPYR010000100.1, forward strand.
TGCTGACATTACGACCGAAACCATCAAATTGGAACACTAAGGTTTCTTAAAAAAATTATATAAAAAAAGCGGAAACTAAGAAAAAAAGTTTTCCGCTTTTTTTTATTTGTTAAAAATCCCTCATTTTGACTTCAACGGGTAGATTTACGGCATAACAAATATCTTCACCGTTGTCGCGGCTGCCTTCGTCGCCGTCTTCGTAGTACCAAATGACTTTGACTTTCGATTTTCCCGAATCATTAGCGGTCTTGAAAAGCAATAAAATATCGACCATTTTTTTTAGCGACGTCGAATTGTAATAGTCGAGATTGATTTCAAAAACCGTTTCTTTCAAAGGATTTTCCACATAGCGGGTAATCCAGTCGATAATCGGCCTGTATGCCTTTTCGGTATTTTCCGGCAAAGAACGACCTGAAAGCATAAATTTGCCTTCTTTTTCGTCTAATACCACCCTCGGCATATTTTCTGTTGCTTCAATATACAATCTTTCTAACATTTTTATTTTTTTGTTTATTTTTGTTTCGCTTGATTTTATGCTTTTGCCGAAATCGTAAAAATATTTCCGTCTTCTTCTTGATTTTTGCCTTTGAAAACGTAATCTATTTTTATAATACTGTCTCGTGCGATGTCTATCAAACCGAGTCCTGAAAGTATACTTTCGTCGGCATGACCGTTACGCAAAATCATTTTATAATATTCGTCCAAATCCTCTTTTCCTTTGGAATTAAGACTTTCAATATAATTTTTCAGTTTGTTTTTCTCCTCAGGGCATACTTCATTTGTTGCGCTTACGGTATAAACTCCTTCGTCATAACCCATAGAAAACAATCCTATGCGGATTCCCTCCTCATTGGCTTTGGCGTGTTTTGCAATGTTTTGAAGCATTTCCACCAAAATATGATAAACCGTACGCTGCGTTTTAACGGATTCGCCGCCGAAATTGTTTTCTGCCATCGAAAGTATCGGATTGACAGCCGTGCGGTTGAAATCGCCTTTCATCGCAATAAAACGTTTGTGGGTTTCCATCAATTCTTTCAAATGTTTTGCCCATGAAATACCTATTGAAGGACTTTCGTCAGTATCCTTGTCTTTTAATCTCAACTGAAAATAAAAGAACGAACGGTTTTCGTCTATTTTTACGAAATCAAATTCGAGTTTTTCTTTGGTTTTGCGAACCATCTCCATAAAACCGAGGCCTGCACCGCCTTGTTGCGATAGTTTTTTGTTTTGAAGGGTTTGCAAAAACAATTTCTTCAAATCCTCGGCATTTAAAGAGTTTACCCTTTCGAGTTTTTCTCTTGTGTTATCAATCTTGTCGTTTTCGACAAAATTCCCGGTGGTGATATAATAACTTCCGAAAACCTTTCTGACAACAAAAATTTCTCCGGAGGTTTCGTTTTCTTGCCGTCCGAGAAGTCCGTAACGTAAGATGTTTTGAAAACTCTCTATCATAAGGAAAGACAACTTGTTTTTTTTGCCTTCCGTATCCAAAGCCTGTGTCATGTGGCCTTTGAGAATTTCGGTGGCAAAACCCAAGATGGTGTTGTCAAATTTTCCCAAATAGATGAAACTCAAATCATCGTTTTCAAGCTCTTTGTACAGAGCATTATTAACACTATCTTCCATTCTAAAAAAATTTCCTTGTTAAATTTTGTTTAATGACGGCATAAAAATAAAAAATTCATTACTTTTGTAAAAATTATAACGCAATTTTTTTTTATAAATTATTTTTTCAGATGAAACTTTCATTAAAAAAGGCTTTTATGCTTGTTTTTCTGTTTTTTGTTGTAGTTCAAGCGTTTGCAACACATAACAGGGCAGGTGAAATTGTCTATAAGCACATTAAAGGTTACACTTATAAGATTATAATTTATACTTATTGTTACACCAAAACCGAGGCGGATAGGGACGAATTGGAGCTCGATTGCGGTGACGGAACGGAAAAAATGACACTAAAACGTATTTCCAAAACGAGTTTGGACAATAATGAATCGTTATCTTTTTCGTTTTTGTGCAAAAATGTTTATGAAGGCGAACATACTTTTTCGGGTCCCGGCACTTACGTCCTTTACATGGAAGACCCTAATCGAAACGACGGTGTTGCTAATATTCCTAATTCGGTAAACGTTGTTTTTGCGTTGAAAACTACTTTGATAATCAGTCCTTTAGCTATACAAAATTCTTCCCCGATATTGCTTAATCCGCCTATGGACAAAGCGGCTTTGAATCGAACTTTCGTTCATAATCCCGGAGCTTACGACCCTGACGGCGATAGTCTTTCTTATAAAATTGCCGTTTGTCTTCAACAAGATGCTCAAGAGATTATCGGATATTCTTTTCCGCCGGTTACCGACAGCATTTATGTTAATCCCGAAACAGGAGATTTTGTTTGGGAAAAACCCTCAAGAGTAGGCGTTTACAATGTTGCAATGTGGATTGAGGAATGGCGAGATAAGGTTATGATTAGCAGGGTTTTGCGTGATATTCAGGTCGAGGTTATCGACATTGATAATCATACTCCCGTTATTGATAAACAAGCAAATTATTGTGTTTTGGCGGGCAACAATCTCAATTTCAATGTTACCGCCTCTGACCCTGACGGCAACCGAATGTTGCTTTCGGCCTCGGGCGGACCGTTAGCCGTAACCGAATCACCTGCAACTTTTACCACTGATGATGTTTGGAGTAAAAATCCTGTCGGAGTTTTCGATTGGAATACCGTTAATAATCATGTTCGCCGTCAGCCTTACAATTTGCTCATAAAATGTGTGGACGACGATGCAAGAGTCTCTTTAACGGCTTATCAAACGGTTAATATTACCGTTATTGCTCCAAAACCCGAAATTACTTCGATTACTCCGACCAATAGCAGCATCTCTTTGACTTGGAACAACGGTGGAAATACCAACGCAACGGGTTACAAACTTTACCGTTCAAACCGTCCAATAGAATATAATCAAGGAGTCTGTCAGACGGGTTTGCCTTCAAGTGTGGGTTACCAATTGATTGCGGAATTCAAAGATCCTTCTGTTTTGGAATATGTTGATAACAATGGCGGTTTAGGTTTGCCCGAAGGCTTTTGTTATTGTTACAGATTAACGGCTGTTTTTGCAGATGGTGCTGAAAGTCAGGTTTCTGACGAGGTTTCTGCTTTGTTGCCCCGCGGACTTGTTCTTTTTACAAAAGCCTCTGTTGATGTAACGGACGAAAAAGAGGGAAAAATCTCTTTGGAATGGATAGGACCTAAAGATCTTGATGAAATTTCTGTTCCGCCGCCATATTATTATTTGCTTTTTCCCGGTAAGGCGGAAGAGGGCGGAATTACTAACGAAATTTACGGCGGAAGCATCAACCTTGAGGGTTATGACAATACAAAATATCAGGACAAAAAACTCGACACCGAAAAAAGAGGTGCTGTTTATAAAGTTTGTTTTGCTAATTTTGATGTTCAAAACAAGAATTATAATTCTATCGGTTCGGCATCTTCCGCCTCAACGGTATTTTTGAAACTTCACCCTTCAGACCGCAGAGTTACATTGACATACGATTGCGATGTACCTTGGTGTAATGATAGATTTGAAGTTTACAGAAAAGATCCGGGAACGGAAACTTTTGAATACGTAACCACAACAACCAAAGACAGTTACACCGATTATAATCTTATAAACGGTCAGACTTACGGTTATAAAATCAAAACTATAGGATTTTTTTCGGAAGAAGGTTTACCCACAGACATCGAAAACTTTTCTCAGGAGGTTTACGCAACGCCTATTGATACGATTGCCCCTTGTGTGAAATGCAAAGTAAAATCTTATTGTACTGAGATTTATAACAGAATTTCTTGGCATCCCGATACAGTTTGCGGTTTAGGCATCGAAAAATATTTTCTTTATTACAGCGAAACATTGGACGGAAAACTCAATTTGTTGGAAACTTTTACGCCCGATGTTAATCATTTTGACCATTATCCGGAACTTGGAATGGCGGGTTGTTATGCCGTTTCGGCTCTTGATTCGGCAGGAAATCAAGGAGTTGTTTCAGAACGTATTTGTGTAGACGAATGTGATTATTACCGTTTGCCGAATGTTTTCACTCCTAACGATGACGGCAAAAACGATTTGTTTCATCCTTATCCTTATCAGTTTGTAGACCGTATTGACATGGTAATTACAAACCGTTGGGGCAAAGTCGTTTATACTACAACCGATCCCGATATTAATTGGGACGGTTGCGACAAAGATACGGGAAAACTTGTGCCGGACGGTGTTTATTATTATAAGTGTATCGTTTACGAACACAGACTCACGGGCATCGAGCCTAAAGATTTGGAAGGTTTTATAACGATATTTTCTCGCAAAACAAAAAATTAAATAAATTATGAAATATCTGTTTTTTTCTTTGCTTTTAATTCTTTCGTTGCCGAAGGTGAAAGCGCAGACTGTAGAGATTTCTCCGTCTGAAAAAGAACTCAATCATATAGAATATCTTGTTGATAACGGCAGGGAAAATACGGCTTTTGATGAGTTGAATGTTTTTATTAGAAAGCATCCTTCTAATGCGAGGGCTTATTATTTGAGGGCAAAAAATTATTTAAATTCCAAAAGTACAAAGGCTGCTTTGCAGGATATTTCTTTGGCGTTGAAATACAAAAACAATGTTGCGGATTATCATTTTTTGAAAGGTGAAATTTTGTTTGAACTCTCAAAATTTAAATCCTCGGCGGAAAGTTTTGATAAAGCTTTCAAACTTTGCGACACTCTTTTTGAAAGTTGTTACATGGCTTCTGTGGCTTTTTTGAAGGCTGAGAATTTTCCTTTAGCTGAAAAAACTTCTAAAAAATATCTCGAAAAATTTCCTGATTCCGATTCTGCTAAATTGCTTTTAGCCGAGGCGTATCTTTCTCAGGAGGAAGAAATCGAGGCATTGAAAATTGTTAATTCCGTTAATAAAAAAGACGCTTTGTTTTACCGCATGAGAGGCATTATTTATAACAAAACTCAAATGTATGAGCTTAGTTTGACGGATTTTAATACTGCCTTGGATTTGAATCCGAAATTAACCGACGTTTACCTTTGGCGCGGATTGTCTTATTATTTTTCGGGCGAAAAACAAAAAGCAAAATCCGATTGGAATACGGCTTTGGAAAAACGCCTTTACAAAGCAAATCAGTATCTTGAAAAATATCGTTAGCGCAAAATGATAAAAAAATCAAGTTTTTGGCGGCGTTTGAGAATATGGTATTATAAACTCCGCCGCAGGAAAATAAACCAAAGACTGATGATTTATCTTGTCATGGTCTTGATTTCAACGGTTTTTTGGTTCGTTAATAAAACCGGCAGCACGATTAGCGGCATTGTGGATTTTCCCGTTGAATATTACGGACTTCCTAAAAACCATTATTTGTTGCCCGGAATTACGACCGAGGTGTTGCAGCTGACGGTTTCGGCACGCGGTGCGTATTTTTTGGGACATTCGGGACTGCCTTCCTCTATTAAAATCGATTTGTCAAAACTTGACATCAGAACTTTTCCCGATACGGATTCTTCGTTGAAATTCGTAACGAAAGAGGACATTAGAGCCTATGTTGAGGCTCAACTGCCCGGTGATTACAAATGTTCGGCTATAAAACCTGATACGTTAAAACTCGATTTCGGACGCTCGGCAGAAAAGAAAGTTCCCGTAATTTTGGACTCGGAAATAGGTTTTTCTCCTCAATACAGATTTTTGAAAAATCCCGTTTTGCAACCCGACAGCGTTGAAGTTACGGCATCGGTAAATATTATGGATTCTATAACTTGTATTAAAACCGAAAAAATTGAAATTCAGAATCTTAAAGAGAGTTTTACGCAAAAAGCGAAACTTATAATTCCAAAGGACGTTTTTTGTAACCTTCAGTATACGGACGTGGATTTTTTCGTGGAAAAATTCACGGAAAATACCATTGAAATTCCTATCAGGCGTATTCATGTTCCCGATTCGGTTCAGCTCAGGGTTTTTCCGCAAAAAATCACCTTGAAATATAATATCGGTTGGACTAATTATAATAGTGTTTCGGAAGAAATGTTTGTTGCCGTGGTTGATTATCAGGAATTGTACGGAATTTCAAAACCGAAATTTTTAACGGTTAAAATCTTGAAATATCCTGAAAATTTCGGTGTTACGGACATGGAAATTATTCCCGAGGCAGTGGAATATTTAGTTGAAAGAGTTGAACAAAAAGACAGACAAGAATGAAAATTATCGGTTTGACGGGCGGAATAGGCAGCGGAAAAACTACCGTTTCAAGAGTTTTTGAAACTTTTGGTGCGGCGGTTTATAATTCGGATTTGAGAGCCAAAAAAATTCAGGACGAAAATCAGAAAGCAATTTCGGGTTTGAAAAAACTTTTCGGTGACGGAATATATTCTTTGGATGGAGTTTTGAATCGAAAAAAAATTGCGGAGATAGTTTTTTCTGACGAAACGATGTTGCAAAAACTTAACGCATTGATTCACCCTTTGGTTTTTGAGGATTTTTCTAATTTTTGTAAAATTAACACTGAAAAAAAAGTGGTGATTTTGGAAAGTGCGATTCTTATTGAAAGCGGCTTTTTTAAACGCGTTGATTTTTCGGTACTTGTTACGGCAGATTTGGAAACGAGAATTAACCGTACTGTTATGCGGGATAGTGTTACAAAAGAGCAGGTTTTAAGCCGTATAAAAAATCAAATGTCCGATATTAAGAAAAAAGAATTTTGTCAATACGAAATTATTAACAATAGTTCTTTGGATGAGGTTGAAAATCAAGTAAAAATAATCTTGGATAAGGAAATTTAACAGAAAAATATTTTTCCTTTTCCTGAAACATTTTTACTTTTGTATCGTTAAATAACTATAGTGTATAACCAATAATAAACAAACATTAAATTATGAAAAAGATAGTATATTTACTTTCAGCATGTGTCTTAGGATTAGGGCTGACATTTACTTCGTGTGAAATGGAAAACGAAGACGAAAACGGCAACAATAACAATAATAACAACGGTGGAGGAGATCAGACATCTGATGCTGCATTACCGTTTACTGTAGATTTGACATATACTTCTGGTAGTCAGACAGCTAAAGCATCTTTGGACATCAGTAGTTTGACGGCTGTTTCAGCAAGTCAAGGCGATTTGACTCTTTGTTGGCAAAATAATTACGGGTACGTGATGACTTCTCCGAATGGTAATCTCATAAAGCAATTATATGACGCTAATACAGCACCTTATTCTAACACCAAAAGTACTACGGTTCAGAATTTAGGTTCTGTTTCGCTTGATAATTATGACGAGTTGAGTGAGTTGAATAGTCTGTCTGTATCATCGGGCAGTATTCCTGATTTAGCAGGAAAAAACCAAGTTCAAGTTCAGAGCGGTGATGTTATTGCTTTCCAAAAAGGAAGTGTAAAAGGAGTTGCGAAGGTTTCAGGACTTAGTAAGGTTACCAAAAAAATTACTTTGAAGGGTTACGTTAATTCGTCATCATCTTCGACGAAATAGGAAATGTGGATACCGTTTGTAATATTATCGGCCGTATTTTTAGGCATTTACGATATATGCAAGAAAACCTCGCTGAAACAAAATGCGGTTTTAGCGGTTATGGCGTTGAGTTCGTCGGCATCTTTGGTGATGATGTTACCGATGATTTTGGATTCGGCTTTTGGTTTTGGCTGGTTTGAGAAAACGGTATTTGAAATTCCTAAGACTAATTTTAGAAATCAATTATTTATAATATTGAAAGCGGCAATTGTGCAGGCTTCGTGGTTTTGTAATTTTTACGCCATGAAACATTTGCCGATTTCTATTGTCGGGCCCGTAAGGAGTTCTGCGCCTGCGTGGACTTTGCTCGGCGCAATTTTTATATTAGGCGAGAGGCTTAATATTTATCAATGGTTAGGAGCGGGAATTATATTGACTTGCTTATTTTTTTATGCTAATTACGGCAAAAAAGAGGGGATAAAACTGAAACACAATCCGAAAGTCATGCTTTTGATTTTAGGAACGTTAATTGGTTCGGCTTCAGCACTTTACGACAAAGTGATTTTGCGGGAGTTGATGATTGACAGAATGGAAGTTCAAGCGTGGTTTTCGTTTTATCAGTTTTTGTTAGCGGTTATGATGATGTTTATTTTCTGGTGGCCGCACAAGGAGAAAACTGATAAATTTGAGTTTCGTAGCACAATTTTGCTGATTGGATTTTTTCTGACGGTAGCTGATTTTTTGTATTTTTACGGACTTAGTAGGGACGGGGCGTTAATTGGAATTGTCTCGCTTATAAGGCGCAGCAACGTAATAATTTCGTTTGTTGCGGGGGCTGTATTGTTTCACGAAAAAAATATTAAACAGAAAGCGTTTATTTTGTCGGGGATTTTAATCGGAATTGCATTTTTGTGCTTGTTAAAATGAAAATTAATATTCACTAATACAAAATCACATTAATTAAAAAATGAAAAACAAATTTATAACGACGTTATTGCTGGTAGTTTTACTTGCGGGAAAAAATTATGCACAATCTGAAGAAGAAGAGACTCAAATTTATGGTCATAGCAGAGGTTTGTCACAGACGGTAGCCTCAGTTGATAAAGTAAGGAGTGTTTCTGATTCAGGTGAAACAAAAACCGTATTTGATTCAAAAGCTTTTTCGGTTCAAAACCAGAAGGTTGCTGTTAAGAACGAGCATCAGGAAAGACTTGAATTTGTATCGTTTGAAGCACCTGCCGGAATAACAGCCATACCTGAAAAACGTATTTTGGCAAGCGGTGAGGAAATTAACATTAGATTGTCGTTTTTTCCCGGACTTTCATCTATTGCTGACAGTGGCAAGAATGTTACTGCAAAAGCCGTAATTCTTGATGCTAACAATCAAGTAGTTGATAGTCTTGATATTAAGATAGAGCTGACGATAGAATAATTTTTTTTCGGGATATTTTTGTGCTAAAAAATTATGAAAAAAATTCTGTTTTCTGAAAAAAAATTGTTTTCTTTGCAGCAGAAAAATTTTTAAGATACTCTAAGAATGGCTGATTTTATAACAAAAAGGTCTGAAGATTATTCAAAATGGTATACGGACCTTGTTACGAATGCTGATTTAGCGGAGAATTCCGCAGTCAGAGGCTGTATGGTGATAAAACCTTACGGATACTCTATTTGGGAAAAAATGCACGACGAGCTTGACAGAATGTTTAAGGCTACGGGGCATAAAAATGCTTATTTCCCTATTTTTATACCGAAATCCTTTTTCAGCCGCGAGGCGGAGCACGTTAAAGGTTTTGCTAAAGAATGTGCTGTAGTAACGCATTATAGGCTTAAGAATTCCGAAGACGGCAAAGACATCGTAGTTGATGAAAATGCTAAATTGGAGGAAGAGCTTATTGTTCGTCCGACCTCGGAAACCATTATTTGGAATACTTATAAAAATTGGATTCAATCCTACAGGGATTTGCCTATTTTGATTAATCAGTGGGCAAACGTTGTAAGATGGGAAATGCGTACGAGACTTTTCTTGAGGACTGCAGAATTTTTGTGGCAGGAGGGTCATACGGCTCATGCTACTAAAGAAGAGGCTTTGGAAGAGGCACAAAGAATGTTGGGTGTTTATTCTGATTTTGCTGAGAATTTCTTGGCAATACCTGTATTGAAAGGCGTTAAAACACCTAATGAAAGATTTGCCGGAGCGTTGGAGACTTATTGTATTGAGGCTTTGATGCAGGACGGTAAAGCACTTCAAGCGGGTACTTCACATTTCTTGGGACAGAATTTTGCTAAGGCTTTTGACGTAAAATTCTTGAATAAAGAAGGCAAACAAGAGGTTGTTTGGGCTACTTCATGGGGCGTTTCAACACGTCTTATGGGAGCATTGATAATGACACATTCAGATGACAACGGTTTGGTTTTACCGCCGAAAGTTGCGCCTTTGCACGTTGTTATTATCCCGATTTACAAGAAGCGTGAAGATGCCGATGTAATTTACCAAAAGGTTGAGCCGATAATTAAGAGCTTGAAAGCCAAAGGTTTGGAGGTGAAATTTGATGGTGCTGACAATCAGAAACCGGGTTGGAAATTTCATCAGTACGAGCTTCAGGGCGTTCCTGTTAGATTGGCTATCGGTGCAAGGGATTTGGAAAACGGTACGATTGAAGTTTTCAGACGCGATACGATGGAGAAACAAACCGTTAAAATGGACGGTGTAGATGAATATGTTTATAAATTGATGGACGATATTCAGAAGAACATCTATCTTAAAGCCTTGAAATATAGAGAAGAGCACACATACAAAGTTGATACATACGATGAGTTTAAAGCGGCTTTGGACAAAGGAGGTTTTGTTTATGCACCTTGGGACGGTACTTCAGAGACTGAGGAGCGCATAAAAGAAGAAACGAAGGCTACAATCCGTTGTATTCCTCTTGACAATCCAGAAGAAGACGGTGTTGATATGCTCACTGGAAAACCTTCAAAACAAAGAGTAGTTTTTGCAAGGGCTTACTAAAAGAGCTTTTTTTTAGAATACTAAACTCCCTGTACATCTTAAAATGTGCAGGGAGTTTTATTTTTTATATGAAGTACAAAGGGATGTGAAAAATTTTTTTTTTGATAGTTTTTATTTTTTTGATTATTTTTGCACAAACTAAACACGTTTAATTAGCCATGGTTACAATCGCGAATGCAATATATGATTCGGTTTTTAAATATTTGATGCAGGACAACAAAGCGGCGAGTGTGCTTTTAGGGGCATTGCTTGGGACAAAGGTTGTTGACTTGAAAATGAAAAACAACGAATATGCCGTTAAAGTTAGAAACCGTCTTGATGTTTTGCGCATAGATTTTTCTGCAACGATTCTTGATAATAATGGCAATAAAAAGTTGATTACTATTGAGTTACAAAACGCATACTTAAAAAGTGAAGTTATGCGTTTTAGAAAATATCTGGCAGAACAATACAAAGACAAAAATAATTTCATAGAAAAAGACGGAAAAAAAACACCTATTCCTATTGTAACGATTTATATTTTAGGACATCCTTGTTGTGACAAACAAGTTCCTGTTATTTACGGAAATCCTGAATTTTATGATGCTGAAAATCAAAAACTTGGTGAAATTTCAGACAGTGATTTTATTAACGGATTGATTCATAAATTAATCATTGTTCAAGTTCCATTTTTAAAACTCAACGCCAAAACAAAGGTTGAAAAATATTTGGACTTTTTAAATCAGTTGCATAAAATTGATAAGACCAAGAAAAATTCTCATTTATTACGAGTTGATGATGAAAATATTGACGAGGATTACAATTTTATTGTCCGTCGTTTAGAGCAGGCATGCTCAGACGAAGAAGTCCGCAAAACAATGGAAGTTGAAGACGAACTCAACGAAGATATCGAAAGTTGGAACGCCACAGAAATGCAACTTAGAAATCAATTGCAAGAAAAAGATAGTCAGTTACAAGAAAAAGATAGTCAATTACAAGAAAAAGATAGTCAGTTGCAAGTTCAAACCGAAAGAATCATAAAGTCAATAAAAAAAATGTACTCCAAAGGCATTAGCGTTGAAGAAATTGCAGAAGATTTTGAAGTAGAAGTTCAATTTGTAAAGGACGCTTTGAAAGAAGAGTAAAAGATGCCTGATGTAAAACAAAATCCTTAAAGATTAAAAGTCTGTTCTTATAATAACACAGAAAAAGCCGCCGGATTTTTCCGACGGCTTATTTTAGTATGCTCGGCACGAGCGAAGTCTAATGGGTGAAAGTCCCGAGAGAGCCCTGATAGTGGGAATCACATAGCCTAAGACAAGGGTGTCCGTCGCGAGGCGGAATCTGAAAGAAGTCGGCGGCAAACATCTGACCCGACGAACAGAAACTTCATATAAGGCGTATGACTGCGGACAATGTTGCTAAA
>JAFPYR010000014.1 GCA_017412115.1 Bacteroidales bacterium
ACAAGGATATTTGCAACCGTGTGTGCAACCGAGCACATGATTCATCGTATAATCACCGTACTCAACGCCTGTCTTGTAAAGCATTGTCTTGCGTGTTATGTATTCCATTTTATTTTAACTTTTTTATCGTCCCAAAATTTTCTTGGCTTACCTGCCTTTGTGGTTGCCGGATTTCCTTCGACGATAATTTTCCCTTCAGTCTCGAAAATTTTTAGAGTAGACTTAATGTCTTGTGAAGAACAAATTACGCCATAGGTACAGAAAAATTTTGCCAAAAAAGCATTCAGTCCTTCAAAGGTTTTAAATTGAGGAAGATAATTTGATAAGATGTCACCGCCGGCAATTTTATTTGCTGTAATTGTACAAGCAGAAGGTTCAGGCAGTGAGTCATCATATTCTTCGAGCAAATCGTTTTCATTTTTAAAATCAATACCGAAAGCCTTGAATGCAACCCTCAAAAATCCGACTGAATTAAAATTTAACAGCAATTCCATACTGTAAAAACTTTCCTTTGCAAGTGAGCCGATAAATTCAAAATCGAGTTCTTTTACACCGTAAGGGTCAATATAAAGAAAAATATTTCGATGGAGGTTATTGCGTAAAATTTTTCCGATATTTTTCTCAAATTTTCCACTAACAACTTGGGTATTTGAATAGCATTCGAGATTTTTATTAAGTTGGTCGTAATGATGAGCTTCGATGAAACAAGATTTGATTTCGGTGTTGGCAATCTTGCTCTGTGCGAGAACGTCAGAAATAACTTTTAAGGCAATAAGCGGAGAACCATCTGTTCCGTCATTAAATTTACCTGCACCCGCAAAACAATCGACATATGTAACAGGGTGTTTTGTGAGTAAAATTTTTTGAAAATACGGCTTTAAATAATAACCCAACAATTTATCCTTGATTACAGACCACGGCTTTTTTGATTGAAAAAATCATTATTGCGCTTTGCCAAAAACTATCACTCCTTTTCAAGATGCCGCGTAAGAATATCACGAGCAAAATTTTTAGTCAATGATTCCGTCCATTGATTCTTTCTGGTAATGCCCCACTAAATGCCCCACAAAACGGAAAAAGCCCCGTCGGTTGACGAGACTTTGTTAATTTCGATATTGGTACGCTCGGCGCGACTCGAACGCGCGACCCACGGCTTAGAAGTTCTGTCGGAGCGGATTTTTTACTTGCCATGCATTCCAAGAATCCCGTTATATCAACACTCCACAGAATTCTTCCGTTACATTTTTTCCGGCAAAAACTGTGATTTTTTCTGTTGTGAACCCACAAAAGGATCCACTAAAATTTGGGCAATACAAACATTTCTCCATTCACGAGGAGCAAGTTCTGATTGAAAAGCCGACTCGAATATCTTGTAAAGTTTCTCATATCGAAGTTGATTCTTGACGATGTTCTTCAAGTCTTCAATTTGCAACGGAATAATCTTCATACCTTCTATAAAGTTGTTATCGTCACTTGTATCGTAGTATCTCTGATTCTTACGTCCTCTGAAGTCCGAAACGACGTTGATGTTCAAATCGTTTGTGACAAAGATACAATAAGAATTCAGATTGAGGGTACGGAGTATATGATTGCCGAGATGTCTGGAAACAGGCTCCATTTCCATTCGCCGCTGATTGGTTCGGTCGCTGAGAGTTGCCTCCAATAAAAGCGAATGAGCAGGATACACGACAGATTTCGGATATTCGTAGACAATATCGGCTTCACCGCCCGCCGCATGAGTTTTGGGTAACAAATCCACATCAAGCGATAGTTTCATG
>JAFPYR010000101.1 GCA_017412115.1 Bacteroidales bacterium
ATTCTGCCCTCAGAATTGCCATAAATGTTGAGACCGATTCCTTGTTCGTCGTCTGGTTTGAGATATTCCACATCTATCTGACCTGTAATGCTTTCGTAGCCGTTTTTCACCGACGACGCACCTTTCGACACCTGAATCCCTTTGAGCCACGCGCCCGGTACGTATCCGAGGGCGTAAGGCGAGGCTGTCAGGCGAAAATCGGGAATGTTTTCTGCCAACATCTGCACATACAATCCGCTGAGACCCAATAGTTTAATCTGTTTTGCGCCAGTTGCCGCGTCAGAATAACTCACATCCACCGACGGATTTGTCGTAAAACTTTCGCCAAGGTTGCAGCAAGCCGCCTTGAAAAGTTCTGCCTGATTTATTTTCAGACCGTTGAGCGCACCGCCCATTTCAGACGTGCCACGACGACGCTCCGAAATTACAACCTCGGCAACGTCCTTTGAATTGTCCTTTAATGTTACTTTAATTGCTTGGTTGTCTGATAGTTTACTAACATCCACTGTGTCGGTGTCAAAACCCAAAAACGAGATTGCAAGGAGTTTTTTGCCTGCAATTCTTTCGATTGAGAATTTTCCGTCAACATTGGTGGTAACACCCGTGGAAGTGCCTATCCAATAGACATTTGCACCAACGAGCGATTCGCCTTTTACGTCCGTTACTGTTCCCGAAACTACATTCTGAGCCAATGCGCCCAATGAGGCGAGCATACACAATGCCGCCATTAAAAATATTTTCATAATTTATTGATATTCAGAATTTTAATTGATTAATAGATATGCAATTTCTGCGCAGAACGCATTATATGAGCATCCTGCGAATTTGCTGTTACGCAAAATCACAATAATCAAATTCTGAACACTTTAATTATAGAAAGTAAATCCTTTGGAGGCGGATTTATCTTTGTGTTGATTGTATAATGCTGGGTTTCAAGTGAATAGTCGTTAATATCATAAAAAATATCCTTAATGATAGTCGGTATCTCAAAGTGGAAGTCAAACGCCTGATAATCAGGATTGACGCACGGAACATACTGCACAAATTCGGTTTCCATACATCCGTGCGACGTGTTGCAAGAAAAATTGTTGCCCAGTGAGAAAACCGCCGACGATATTTTGTATTTGCCTGAATGATTGCATTTTACAATATTAATGCCCGCCCCGATTAACAGAATGTAAATCGAGAACGCCGCCGTGAATAATATTTTTGCAATCTTTTTCATACCGCAAAATTAGAAATATTATTCGATATGTGATGATAAATATTGTTAATTAATTTTAGGTATTTTGCGCTCGAAACTTATTCTGTTTTCATCATAATTTGGGATTTAAATTAATCAAAAATTCTTTGATGTTTAGAATTTTGGTCAATCTTTCTGATTTCTCAATTATTCTTGTTAAAAATCACTATCAATCATAATTTTGTGAAATTATCTCCTTGACTTGCAAATATTTGGAAGTATGAAAAATGACTAAGTTTTTGATTTTGATATTGTTGACAACGATTGCCACCGCCGCAAATGCCGACGTAGTTTTTATGTTGGACAAAAAAGCCGCCCACGGAAACGGACACATCGCCGTTTTGACGGGCAGCGAGGCGGCGGGTTGGCATTACGTGTCCATCAACGGCACTGCCGGTGCACCCAAACCGTGGGGTACAAGCGTCAATGCCGATACTGGCGTCCTGATTATTGACGTCAACGGTATCAAAATCTCCAACCTCCGCCGTGCTGTGCGTCGTTCTTGCGTCATCAACCCTTACGAAAAACATAACTATTTGGTTTTTAGACGAATAAGAACGGCGCGGTCGGAGGATATTGAAATTTTAAAAGAAATCAAAAAGACCGCTTCAACATCCCTCTACGGCATAATGGGGCCAGGAAAATCGTGCATTGACGTGGCTCAGACGGCTTTTGCAACGCTTGTAAAAATCCGAAAACTCGACAACAACGGCTCAATTCCGGGGCAAAGCGATTTGATTCCTAAAAATTGGTTTCGCAAACTTGACAACAGAATCCGCGAGGCAAACCACAACTGCAAAAATCGCAACATTGCCATCAAATTTTACCGTCGCATCAACAAAAAAGGTCGAGTGTTTTTGGTGAATAGAAGGTAATCAATAATTCGTTGCCAAAAGGGGGAAGTTGTTTATTCTTTTTTTAATTATAATCAATTGTAATTATAATTAATAATTCTTGATATTGATATTATTTTAGAAAAATAATCTTATAATTCTTTTCTTCTTGGACAAAATATCCACTCATCATATCTTTGCACCATAATCATATAACATTAATTAAAACATAAAACGAAATGGCAAAAATTCATCAATCAATAGCAGAACTTGTGGGCAAGACGCCTCTGCTGCAAATCAACGGCTACAACAAGGCTAAAAACCTCGATGCCAACATCATAGTTAAGTTGGAATATTTCAACCCCAACCAAAGCGTCAAA
>JAFPYR010000102.1 GCA_017412115.1 Bacteroidales bacterium
GTTATCCTTGTATGTTAGATACTTATCTCGAATGGTATCGAAAATAGGAACCGCCGTATGCCGAACGGCACGTACGGTGGTGTGAGAGGTCGGAAAACAAAGTAGGAGAAAAACTACTTTGTTTTCCTCCTACTCGATTTGTTATTAATCAAGTTAAATTTATTTATGTCTTGCTTCGATTTCGCGGTTCATTTCGTCAAGTCTCTCATCTGTAAGCGGATATTGTTTAATTAAATATGCCACAACAATAAGGAGTAATGCAGGTATGATAGTTGTAAACCACAAAATCACATTCTGAACAGTGTCGGAATATTTTGCTAATTCGGTGTAGTAAGCGTTAACAGGTGCGCTGATAAATGATGCCAAGAATACTACTACGAATACGCCAAGCACAAGTTGAAGACATTTGTTAGCTTTAAACTCTTTGAACATATCGCTAAACGAAACAGGTTTTTCAGGAGTTGTAGCAATGTTTTCTTTGCTGCCCAAGAAACAAAGGGTCAAGAGTATAAAACCTACGATTGCAAATACACAGATAACTGTAAACCAAGCCATTGGATCGGTAGGTAATGCTGCTTCTTCGCTTGCGAGGTCAAAACCGATTAAACCCATTACCAAAGGTGTAATCCAACCTGCTATCGAAAATCCTGCTTTGAATGCAACACCAGCCAAAGCATTTACAGTAGCAGCGGGACGGTTGCCGGTACGGTATTCAGAATCGGTGATTACTTCAGGAACTAATGCCCACATAAGCGAACCTACTAAAAGTCCTACACCTGTCATAATCTTTGCAATCTTAACAATAAGAGCACTCTCTTGAACGTCGCCAAACTTACCAACGCAGAATAATATTGCAAATCCTACAAAACCTATAGAAAGAAGTGTGTAGTAAAGACCTTTTTTGCCGAGCAATTTTTTCAAAACGGGGAGAGATGGTAAAATTATGAATGCGGGAATTGTTCCGATTGCCATAAACACTGCCTGATCCCAGTTTATTGCTTGATGTAGAAACATTGCAAGACCAATAGGAAAACCTGCTTGAACTACAATCTGACCAATATTTGCACAAACCATACGGGTAGAGGTAAGGATAAGAACTTCGTCGTTGTCGCGGGTCATACTTGCCATAATAGAGCCGTAGGGAATATTAACTACCGAATAAATCATACTAAGCACAGTGTAACTTATTGTAGCATAAACCATTTTTGCACCTGTTGACCATTCTGCTGCTTGAGGAAGCATTAATAAGCACGCTGCGATTGTCAAAGGAATACCACCGTAAAGGAGATAAGTGCGGTATTTTCCTAACTTAGGATTGCGGTTGTCGATATACTTTCCTACAACAGGACTCCAAAAACAGTCAATAAGTCTTACGGTAAGAATAAGTCCGCCGACAAATGCGGGATTAATTTTCAATACTGTTGTGAGATAAAGCATTAAGTATGTGGCAACGGTTTGGAAAATCAAGTTCTGTGCTAAGTCACCAGAACCAAAACCTATTCTTTGAAGCCATGAAAGTTTATAAAAGCCTTTCTGCTCCTGATTTGATAAATTATTCATCTTTTTTTCTTATATTAGTTTAAGTTTCAATTATTTCATTGTTAAATAATTATGGACTGCAAAATTAGAAAAAAATATATAAAACCAAAACAAAAAAAGCCCTTTTGTAGTTTTTTTACTTATTCTGTCTACGTATTTTCCTTATTTAAAGGGGGTTGCAGATTTGAGCAATTTTTTTTGTTTTATCTTTGTCTAAAACTAATTATAAATATCATGAACGATTTACTGACACAAAGAGATTCCGTCAACAGTTGGTTTCAACGTTACGGCGTAAGGTTCGGAATTTACAAAAACGGTGAATTCAACGAACAAATTTTCCCTTTTGACCCTATCGCAAGAAGGATTTCTGCCGCAGAGTGGAAGTTTCTTGAGAAAGGTCTTGTCCAACGTGTTAATGCGCTGAATATGTTTTTGTCCGACATTTACAGCAAAAAACGGATAATCAAGGACGGTGTTGTGCCGGAAGATTTTGTTTATTCGTCATCGGGTTATTTGCCGTTTTGTGAGGGAATCAGACCGCCAAAAGGCATTTGGTCGCATATTTCGGGTATTGACCTTGTACACGGCAAGGACGATGAATGGTATATTTTGGAGGATAATCTGAGAATACCTTCAGGAGCATCTTATCCGTTGATAGCAAGGGAGATAACGCAAAATGTTTCGCCATCTACGTTTGAGGCTAATAACATAGCCGACAACCGTAATTATGCTCAAATGCTATCTTCTATGATGGATTATGTAAAACCTATAGACGGAATAAGCGTTATTCTGACTCCTGGTCGATACAATTCGGCATATTTTGAACATTCGTATTTTGCCGAAAAAACGGGTGCTGTTTTGGCTGTTAATGCGGATTTGCGCGTTGAAAACAACAAACTTTATTATATTGGAATAGGTAACGAAAAACAACCCGTAAGTGTGGTTTACCGCAGAATTTCCGATGAGTTTCTTGACCCGCTGGTTTTCAACCATGATTCTCTTTTGGGCGTGGCTAATATAATGCAGGTTTACAAAAAAGGCAATCTTGCTATTGTAAACGCTCCCGGAAATGGCGTTGCTGATGATAAAGGAATATATTATTTTGTTCCGAAAATGATAAAATATTATCTGTCAGAGGAGCCAATTTTAAAAAATGCGCCTACTTATCTGCCTTTTTACGAGGAGGATAGAAAATATGTTTTGGACAACTTGCGCAAACTTGTTATAAAAGATGTTGCCGAGGCTGGCGGTTACGGTGTTATTTTTTGTGAAAAGCTTAACGCTCAGAAATTTGACGACATCAAAAAACTCGTTTCGACACAGCCCCGCAGATGGATTGCTCAAGAGGTGGTTGATTTCAACGATTTGCCTCTTTTTGAGGGTGACAAAATCGTCGAACGCAAAGCCGACCTTAGGGCATACGTTGTCACGGGCGAAAAAACTGAGGTTTGGAAATGCGGTTTGACACGTTTTTCAAGAAATCCTGATTCTTTTATCGTTAATTCTTCGCAGGGCGGCGGTTTTAAGGATACATGGGTTAGCAATTAGAAATCAAAATAAAAATTTAAAAAAATAATTATGAATAGTTCAATATCATTAACGAAAGCGAACCGCTTGTTTTGGTTAGGACGTTATGTGGAAAGGGTTTACATTAGTCTTAACGCCGTAAAAAAATATATAGATGCATCTATCGACAAAAACGGGGAGGCGTATCGTGATTATTGCAAATTGATAAGAATTCCTGACAACTATTTGAGTTCCAAGGATTTCAAGAGGCGTTATCTTTATGATAAGACAAATCCGTTCAGCATTTTTTCTATGCTGACAAATGCTTTTGACAATGCCATTGAAGTAAGAAACGATATTACTTCAGAATCGTTGTCTTATATACATTTGGGATTGGACGTTATATCAAAATGTGCCATTAATAATGCAAAAGTCAGTGAATTGCAGCCTGTTGCGGATTATATGATGTCATTTTGGGGCAGTATTGACGAGAATGTAATCGAGATACGCAAAATGAGTATTTTAAGGCTCGGACGCCGTTTGGAATCTTTGGACATGAATATCAGGTTAAAAACCTGTTGGGAGAGGGTTAATGAAATTCTCAAGGGCGGGGTTTTAACGAATGCCGATATGTTGTCTTCAGTTACTGATGCTACACAGACCGAGCGTCTTAAAACTTTGATAGAAAGTCGTTCGGGAGAAAACGACGGCACAGGCAATGATGAAATACTAAATTGTATTAATGCTTTGTTTAAAATCTAAAAATTAAGATGTGTGAAACGTTGAACTTTAGGTTTGAAAGTATTTCGGAGTTTTCATCTCCGATATTTTCGCATTCGTTTATTCTTCGGTGCATACCGTTTGAAAATTTAGGGCAGAGGCTTTTGGAATGTAATCAGGAGATTACGGGCGGGAAAATTTCCCGCTCTTTTGACGGTTTTTCCAATACTATACTTTGGGGCGGAATAGACGAAGCGCATGAAAATTTTAGAGTTGTTTCTCAGGGCAGAGTTTTGATTGATAATTCTTTTAAAGACACTTTTTTGAATCCTGTTTTTAAGTTTCCTTCAAGACTTGCCTCGGCTGATGCTGTTATGAAAGATTTTGCGCAAAGCTATATCGGGAAAACGCCCGGAGAAACTCTTAAAAATCTTACTGCCGCAGTTTACGAAAAACACGTTTACAAAAGCAATTCTACAAATATAGAGACCACCGCAGCAGAGGCTTTTTATTCCGGCTGCGGTGTTTGTCAGGATTTTTCGCATATACTGATTTCGGCTTTGAGGGCTGACGGTATTCCTGCGCGTTATGTTTGCGGCTATGTCCGCAGTCTGAAACTTTCTCATGCGTGGGTTGAGGCGTTTTATGACGGTTTTTGGCATTTTGCCGATCCTACCGAAAATATACTTCAAGGTAGCGGTTATATTAAGATAGCGCACGGGCGTGATGCTTCAGATTGTCCGCTCAATAGGGGAGTGTATTCGGGTCTTGCAGCCGAAAATGTTAAAATTGAAATTAGGGTAGAGTGATTTTGACTTCATGTTTTTTAAGTTTTTTACATTTTTTTCGCTTCTACTTCGTATTATCTCTTATTCTACTCTAAGTATTTTCCTTATTTGCAGAGTGTTGCGAGTCGAAAACGAAAATAATATCGTACTTTTGTCATGTAATTAGCGTAAAAAAAATTATGATTAAGACTGTTTTTTCGGCATCTTTGCCGATTGACGAAAAGCTTATAATTCAGAAGAATCAAATTCAAGGGGCTTTCCCCGGTAAAAGGCTGTGTATTGTTACCGGCACTCACGGTGATGAATTGGAGGGACAGTATGTCTGTTTTTTGCTTTCGGAGTTCCTCAATAAAAATACCGACAAAATCTGCGGCACTATTGATATTTATCCTGCCGTTAATCCTCTCGGTATTGACAGTATAACGAGGGGAATGCCCGGTTTTGATTTGGATATGAACAGAATTTTTCCGGGGGCTAAAGATACTTCGCTTTCCGATTATGCAGCATATTCCATTGTTGAAGATATTAAAACAGCAGATTATGCCGTTGATATTCATGCAAGTAATATTTTTTTGAGAGAAATTCCTCAAGCCCGTATCAATGTTGATTCGGCTTCGGCTCTTACGGGTTTAGCTGAAATGCTTAATATCGACCTTATATGGATTCACCCCGCTGCAACAGTTTTGGAATCTACTCTTGCTCATACGCTTAACTCTTTGGGTGTCAAAACGATAGTTATTGAAACGGGAGTCGGAATGAGGATAACGCCCGTTTATGGTCAGCGGCTTTTCAACGGTATTATCAATTTGATGCACAAAACGGGAATGTGGCTCGGCAAAGCTCCTGAAAATATTTCAAAGCCTATTATAGCTGCTACGGATGCAGTTTCTTTTGTTAATGCTGTTGATTCGGGGATTTTTTTGCCCGAAAAAGAGTACGGCGTAATGTTGAAAAAAGGCGATAAAATCGGACAAATTGTCAAACCTTTGTCAGGAGAAATTTTGTCGGAGGTTTTCTCTCCTGATGACGGTCTGTTAATGACAATAAGAGCTTATCCCGTGGTTTACGAGGGTTCGCTTTTGGCAAGAGTAATTCATAATTCATAAAATTTGTATTTTTTTTATGAGAAAAGAGATAATATTTTCAATGAAATCGCCTTATAGAGAGGAGTTTCATATATACGGATATGTTTTTGGCAGCGGAGAAAAAACTGTTGCGGTAGTGGGGGCGATGCGCGGTGATGAAATTCAACAGCAATTTGTCAGCAGCCAGTTAGTTAGGATTTTAACTGATATGGAAAGATGCGGACAGATAACACAAGGCGTTGAAATCCTTGTTATTCCTTCCGCTAATCATTTTTCGATGAATATCGGAAAACGTTTTTGGCCTATGGATAATACAGACATCAACCGTATGTTTCCCGGTTATGATTTGGGCGAGACAACGCAACGTATAGCTTCAGCACTTTTTGACAAATTAAAAAAATACCGTTACGGTATTCAGTTAGCGAGTTATCATTTTACGGGGAGTTTTATTCCTCATGTTAGAATCATAAAAACTGCCGTTGATATTACAAAGGAGGCAAAATTTTTCGGAATGCCGTACATTTATGTTAAAAGTCCAGAGCCTTTTGATACGGTAATGCTCAATTATAATTGGCAGATATGGGAAACCAAAGCGTATTCGGTTTATGCCGGTACAACGGCTGTTATTGACAAACCTGCCGCAAAATTTACGTGGAATTCCATAATCCGTTTCCTTTTTCAAGCGGGACTTTTGAATTGTAAAACAGAACCGGGTTTTGTTAGTCAAGTACTTGAAGATAAATGTTTTAGAACTTTGACTGCGGATAATGCGGGATTCTTTTACCGTCAGAAATCCTCCGGAAGTACGGTACGTAAGGGTGAACTTTTGGCAAAAATTCTCAATCCTTATGACGGCTCGGTAGAAGGTGAAATTTTTTCACCGGAGGATGCAACGATATTTTTTGCACATGACAAAGATTTAATCTCCGAAAAAACAGCTGCTTTTCAGTTGATATGATAAAAAAACATCAGAGTCTTTTTTTTCGGCTCTGATGTTTTTCTTTAGAAAGTTATTTTTTAATCATTTTCAAAATTTTAGCAGCATCTGTATCGCCCTCTGACGATTCTTTTTTGAGCTCTTTTAAGATTTGCTCACCGCCTTTAGGATTGTTGACTGCTTGAAAAAAAAGGTCTTTTGCTTTTAAAGAATCTTGTTCAACACCTTTCCCTTTCAAATAGCATTTGCCGAGTTCAAATTGTGCATCAGCATTGCCTTGAGTAGCTGCTTTGAGAAAATATTCTGCCGCTTTTGAAACGTTTTTCTCAGTGCCTTCGCCTTTTTTGTAGCATTTCCCGAGTTGATACTGAGCTTTTGCGTAATCTTGATCGGCTGATTTTTGATACCAAACGAACGCTTTAGAATCATCTTCTGTTACACCGCGTCCTTTGTCGTAACATCTGCCCAAATAATATTGAGCTTTTTTGTTGCCAGCGTTTGCTGCCGTTTGAAATTTCACGAATGCCTCCTTGTATTTTTTTGCCTCGTAAAGTGCTTTGCCTTCTGAGTAAATCTCTTTGGCATTTTGGGCATTAATGGTAAGGCAAAACAGCATTAATGTAATTAACGATAAAATTGTTTTCATCTTGTTATAGTAATTAAAAAATATAAAGTGTATGGAAAAAAAATCCCCGCTAAAAAACGGGGATTTCTATAGATAAAAAATTATTTTTCTTTGAACATATCTTTAATACCGCCTATGCTGCCCAAGAGGTTGGAGGCCTCGTAAGGTAAGTAAACGGTTTTTGTTTTGTCGCCCGAATTTATTTCTTTCATCATTTCGATATATTTTTGAGCGAGAATGTAATTTGCGGGGTTTGCTGACGAACCGATTGTTTGTGAAACGGTTTGAACCGCAGTTGCTTCTGCCTCAGCAATTTTTTGAATTGCATAAGCCTCTGCCTCGGCTTTTTGACGTTTTGCCTGAGCCTCGCCTTCTGCTTGAAGAATAGCCTGTTGTTTTGCTGCTTCAGCTTGATTAATCATTGCTGTTTTAGCACCTTCTGAGGCAAGAATGCGAGAGGCTTTTTCACCTTCAGAAGTTAAAATTGCCGCACGTTTGTTACGCTCTGCCTGCATTTGTTTTTCCATCGCTGTCAAAACGCTTTGCGGAGGAGTGATGTCTTGAAGCTCTACACGGTTTACTTTTACGCCCCATTTGTCGGTTGCATCGTCCAAAACGGCACGGAGTTTCGTATTGATTGTATCTCTTGATGTTAATGTTTCATCAAGTTCCAATTCACCGATAATGTTTCTAAGAGTGGTTTGTGTAAGTTTTTCAATAGCGTTAGGAAGATTGTCGATTTCGTAAGCCGCTTTGAAAGGGTCCATGATTTGGAAATAAAGCAATGCGTTGATTTCCGTCTGAACGTTGTCTTTTGTGATAACGTTTTGTTTGTCAAAATCATAAACCTGCTCTCTTAAATCTATTGTCGTAGAATTGTAATACCGTCCGTTTTTGAGTATGACGATATTTTTTGCCGTGTCAATAAACGGGATAATGATATTAATACCCGGAGAGAGTGTTGAATGATATTTTCCGAGACGCTCAATGATTTTCGTTTCAGACTGTGGAATTATTACTAAAGTCTTTTTAACGAAGAGTATGGCAAAAACTACAATTGCCGCTACAATTAGTAATGTTGTTGGGTCCATATTTTTGTCGTTTTTTTTTATTAATTATTTTTTTCTACTGTTACTATTATGCTGTTTCTGTCCGTGATTATTACGGACGTGTTTTCGGGAATTTCTTCTGAATCAGAGGATTTAGCCTTCCATACATCACCGTCAATGGCAACGCGGCCGTAACCGTTTTTTTCGATTTTTTCGGTTACTTTACCGATTCTGCCTATTAACGCATCGGCATTGCTTTTGCGTTCTTGAGTGTTTTTGTGAAAATATTTCAAGACTATCGGGCGTAAGAAAAATATACTTGCGACCGATACTGCGGCAAATGTTATCACCTGAAAATAAATTCCAGTTCCCATAAATGCCGCAATAGAGGCAGAGGCTGCTCCTATGCTGAAACATATTATGAAAAGATTTCCTGCCGTTAATTCCAAAATAAGGCAAATAACGGCTACCGCTACCCAAATTAATGACATAATAATTTTATTGTTTAATGTGTTTTATAGCAATTTGCTGAATTTTTTGTAACATTTCCGGCTCTTGAACTACTTGAGCACCGGCTACAGCGAATTTAGGTGTGAGTTTTATGTTTTTTTGGCCCAGCGGTGATGACAAAAACTTGTTGAGTTCCTTCAATTCGTCCAACGTATAGTTTTCGTAGAAAAGTTTTACCTGAAGTTCGGTAATTTTATCCATTAGGACATCAACGATTTCTTCAGACATAGCTTTAACATCATCAACTTGAAATTGACCTGCATCAACCATGTTTTGGTATTGAAGTCTCATAGTTTCAACCATCGTACCTCTGGTGTTTTGAAGTTCCATTGTTTTTTTTGCGGTTTCCACAAATTCTGCTGATTGCGCGTATGAAAATCCCAAACCACTGATTAACATACACATTATTAATATAACTCTTTTCATGTTACTTTATAAGTTTAGATTTTGTTAATAGAATAAAAGTATTGACAAAGTAAAAAAAAATTTTTGAGATAAAAAAAAAATTTTTTAAAAAAAGAAAGTATAAAAAAACCTCCCGTATTTTCTTAGAATTCGAGAGGCCTTAATTAACAATCACCTAATTAAAATTATCAACTATCACTATTTGAAAAAAATATAACTACTAATTATTGAGTTTTTATTACACTAATTGTCAAAAAAAAATAATTTTTTTCTAAAAAGCCGCCGCAAAACACCATAAGCGGCGGCGTACTTACTTAATTACTAAAAAAAATGTTTATTCAAAAACGCTTCACAGCGCAGTCAAGTTATTATGTTAGTTATTTTAACTGACTATGCAAAGTAATACATTTTTTAGCGTTTTGATTTTTTTATTTGTTTCAGATTTTTCGCTATCTGTGTTAGATAGTGTTCTTTTTGTATTCATGTTACATTTCTTATGTTATTTGTTTCAAATACGAAAAAAATAGTGTAAAAAATACATTCAGAAATTTTTCTTTTTTGTACTTCTTTCCTGAAAAAAACTTGGTGTATAGGATTGATAATGTTGTATTTTGACTTTTGGTTAAAATAAACTGTGAAAATTATCATAAAAAACTTTAAAAATTGTTTTCTGATTTACGTTTTCTTAACAAAAGCTCTGTTTTGTTACAAAAATGTAAAAAAAAACTCGCTTTGTTTACAAAAAATCAAATCATTGAAACCAAAAAAAAAGTAGTTCGCAGTTTTAAGTGTTATTTTTACGCTGTGAAAAAAAACGAAAAATTAATGTTTAATTATTAAAATATGGAGGTAAGCAAAAGATGATAAAAACGTAAAAAAACTAAAACAATTAAACCAATATTATAAAGTGTAGAAAAAAACTTTTTGTTACACTTTGTAAATAAAAGGAAAAAAGACGGAATAATAGATTCTGTCGAAAGATTAGTAATAAGAAAATAGTTATAAAAAATCTAAGTTAAACTTTATGAAAGACGACATTAAAAAAAACACCTGTTTATTGTCTTTGAGGTCAATGATGCTGACATTATTTTTTGTGTTGGCATTCGGACTTTTATCGGCTCAGGCACAGACAAAACAGTTTACGGGTATGGTTACCGATTCTAACGGAGAACCCTTACCCGGTGTTACCGTCATGGTGCAGGGTACTACTAACGGTACAATTACTGACTTGGACGGTAAATATCAGTTGAACGCATCAGAGGATGCGAAACTTGTATTTTCATTTATTGGTTATGAAACGGTTACGATGCCCGCTTCTAACAATCTTAAAGTAACTCTTCAAGAAGAAACCTCAGAAATAGAAGAGGTTGTCATCGTGGGTTACGGTCAACAAAAGAAAGCATCCGTTGTGGGTGCTATTGCACAGACTTCAGGAGAAACATTACAGCGTTCTGCCGGTGTTTCTGACTTGGGACAGGCTCTTACTGGTAATCTTCCCGGTCTTGTTACTATGCAATCAACCGGTATGCCGGGCGAAGAAAATCCGTCTATGGTGATTCGTGGTTCAAGTTCTTGGAACGGTAGCGACCCGCTCGTTCTTGTGGATGGTATCGAACGTCCTATGAATAGTGTAGACGTTTCTTCAGTAGCAAGTATTTCCGTATTGAAAGATGCTTCGGCAACGGCTATTTACGGTGTAAAAGGTGCTAACGGTGTAATTATTATTACAACAAAACGTGGTAGTGAAGGTCGTGCTCAGATTAGTGCTTCAGTTTCATCTACAATGAAAGTGGTTTCTAAATTGCCGGGTAAACTTGATTCATACGATGCGCTTATGGCAAGGAATGCCGCTATTGAGAACGAACTTAATATTGCTCCTGAAGGTTGGTCTGCAATTAATTCTCAGGAGTTTATTGACCATTACCGCAATCAAAGTACATTGGAAGAACAAGAACGTTATCCTAACGTTGATTGGCAAAAAGAACTTTTCAAAAGCTTTGCAATGTCATATAACGCTAACGTAAGCGTTTCTGGTGGTAGTAAAGCTGTTCGTTATTATTCTGCTATTGACTGGGCAAACGAAGGTGATATGTTCAAAGATTTTGAAAATAATCGTGGTTATAAAACCGGTTATGGTTACAACCGTATCAACGTTCGTTCAAACCTTGACTTCAATATTACTAAAACTACTGTATTAAAAACTAATCTCTCTGGTAGTGCTGCTATACAGAATACTCCTTGGGCAAATTCTAATTATTCAGGTATAGGTGATTGGAGTTTGTCTCAACAATGGGCAGGTGTATATAATATTGCTCCTAATATTTTCTTACCTCGTTATTCTGATGGTACATGGGGATATAAAGGAGGTACGGCTTTTACTAATGCTACAAACTCTGCTTTGAGTATGGCATATGGTGATGGAGCTAACAAAAAAACTACAACTAACATTGCAACAGACCTTACACTTGAACAAGATCTTAAATTTATAACGAAAGGTCTCTCTTTTACGGCTACAATTTCTTGGGACAACCGTTTTACGGAAGTTCAACGCGGTGTTAGAGACCTTTACCATGATGCACTTCAAAAATACATCGATCCGAAAACCGGAGCTGTAACTTACAGTCAAGCAGATGCTATGGATGGTGCGAATAAATTTGATTATTCGGATCCTGTGGAATGGAATACTGAAAACGGTACTATTAATAATGTATGGAATATGCCTTATAGAAACCTTAACTATTCGGCTCGTTTGAATTATGACCGTTCTTTTGACAAACATAACATAACACTCTTAGGTTTGTTTGAACGTCAAGAACAAACAAATGGTTCAGAAATTCCGAGACTTCGTGAAAACTGGTGTTTCCGTGTAACTTACAACTGGAATAACCGTTATTTCTTGGAATATAACGGAGCTTACAACGGTTCTGAAAAATTCTCTGATGACAACCGTTTTGCATTCTTCAATTCAGGTGCTTTAGGTTGGACTATTTCTAACGAATCTTTTATGGATAATCTTCGTGAAAGTGGTATAATTGAGAATTTGAAAATCCGTGCTTCTTACGGTGAAATCGGTGATGACTCTTATGGTGGTTGGGATAATAATAAACGTTGGCTTTATACTGACACATGGGGTATGGGCGGCAATGCTCTTATGAATGAAAAAACGGATCAGAATAGTAACTATACTTATTATTTTGAAAAAACCAAGGGTAATAAAGATGTTCATTGGGAGGTTGTTAGAAAATTCAACGTTGGTCTTGAATACTCATTCTTGAAAGGTATGTTCCGTGGTAGTGTTGATGTATTCCGCGATCATCGTACTGATATTCTCATCGGTGGTAGCGATCGTGCAATTCCGCTTTATTATGGTTTGAGTGCTCCTACGAAGAATCTCGGTGAAGTAAAAACTAAGGGTTATGAATTGGAACTCAAATTCAACAAAGATATTGAAGCTGTAAAAGGTTTGAATTTGTGGGCTAACTTTAATATGACTCACGCAGAGAATGAGGTTATTAAACGTGATGATAAAGAGTTGTTGCCGTCATACCAAAAACAAGCCGGTTATGCAATAGGACAAACCACTTCACAAATTGATGCCGGTTTCTTACAGACTTATGATGATATTTATGCAAGTCCTGCGTTTGAAACAGAAGATAATCTCAAATTACCGGGAGATTATTATATCATAGACTTCAATGGCGATGGTGTTATCAATAGTGATGATAGTGCTCCTATTTATTATTCAAGTACTCCGCAAAATACTTATAATGCAACTCTTGGTGTTAATTACAAAGGTTGGAGTGCATTTGTACAGTTTTACGGTGTAAATAATGTAACCCGTGATGTATCTCTTTCTTCATTTGGTAACGGCAAGATGGATAACGTTTATGATAACGGTACATGGTGGGCTACTGACCATGACGGAGCAGAAGTCGTAACACCTCGTTATAATACACAATCGGCGAACAGAACTGCTACACAGTTCCTTTATGACGGTTCTTACGTTCGTTTGAAAACTGCTGAAATTGCTTATACTTTCAATACTTTGAAAGTAGGTCGTTATAAATTTAACAACGTTAAGATTTACCTTAATGGTAATAATCTTTGGGTACATACCAAGATGCCTGACGATCGCGAGTCAAATCTTTCGGGAGCAAGTAATCAAGGTCAGTATCCTACGGTTAAGAGATTTACTTTAGGTTTGAAATTCTCATTGTAAATAACATTGAAATAAAATTATGAACAAATTTAAAAATATATTGTTTGGTTTATCTGTTGTTGCAACTATCGGCGGAATGTCAAGTTGTACGGATTATCTTGATAAGGAACCAGACTCGGATGTTTCCGAAAATATGGCTTTTAGAAATTTTAAAAATTTTCAGGGCTTTGTTGAGGAGATTTATAATAATATTCCGCATAAGGAAGTTCAATATTGGGAAACAACTTTCAACTGGGGAGAGGATGAAATAACAAACTCTAATATGTACCATTGTCTTACCAATACTATGGATAACGGAAACTTCCGTGCATGGTTTGGTGACGGCGGCTGTTGGGGTGGTAGTTATCTTTATAAAAGTGGTGAAAATCACACTTCCAAAAATCGTATGGACCATCATATTTGGCAAAATGCGTTCTATTGTATCCGCAAGGCTAATATAGGTCTCCAAAATTTGGATTTACTTATAGATGCCAATCAAGAGGAAAAAGATGCTATAAAAGGCGAACTTTTGTTTTTCCGTGCTTGGTGGCATGAAGAATTAATGATTTATTTAGGCGGTATTCCTTATATTGATGCGGTACTTTCTGCTGACGACAATCTTACTATTTCTCGTCCTACATTTCAGGAATGTGCCAAAAGAGCAGCTAAGGATTTTGGAGAAGCAGCTAAGTATCTTCCTAATGACTGGGATAAATCAGGTGCAGGTATTGCAACTATAGGTAAAAACAATATCCGTGTAACAAAAGCTACAGCACTTGCTTATCAAGGCAAAATGTTGTTGTGGGCTGCAAGTCCGTTGTCAGAAAACGGTCCTTCACTTGGCGGCGGTAAAACTTATAGTTATAATACTGAACTTGCAAAAGAAGCAGCTGAGGCTCTTGGTAGTGCAATCTCGTTAATAGAATCTGGTCAGACTCCGTATGCTCTTGCTAATTATAATTATGCAAGTGAGAAGGATTTGTTTGATCACAAACAACCAACTAGTGATAATAATTATGATGATATTTTCTATACCACAGGTCAAGGTTTTAAACAGCCGGGTGCAAAAGAGGCTATGATGAGAGGTACTCCTTTTGAGCAAGCGAACTCAGCAAGATGGGGATTTTCAACGACATGGGGACCTCAGCATAATTCTCTTTGTCATAATTCTGAAATTGCAATGCCTACTGCTAATTATATAGATTATGCCTATGGTATGAAAAACGGTTTACCACTTGATGACCCTGATTCGGGATGGGATCCTGAATATCCGTTCAAAGACCGTGACCCGCGTTTCTATCATGACATAGTTTTTGACGGAGAACAATACATCGTTAATAACACTGCTGCTGAATGTCAGAAGAAAGTAGAACCGGACGGAAAAGTTACTGAAGGTAAGTTTTATGGTTATGATTATACAACTCTTTATACCGGTGGTAAAATGCGTGCTAACGGTGAGGGTAGTATGACCGGCTTTTTTGAACAAAAACTTGTTCCTCATCAGTGTAATGCCGTTGATAAATGGGATGATGAGTGGAATACCGGTTTTGCTGTATATCTTCCTTATATGCGTGTTGCCGATGTATATTTGATGTATGCTGAGGCTGGTTCTGCTGCAACCGGTTGCGCTGCAAGTAATTTTTCTTCAGCTTCATGTAATTTGACGGCACTTGATGCTATTAACAAGATACGTGCAAGAGTAGGAGTAGATGAGGTTTCAGGAAAATACTTGAGCGGAACTGATTTTATGGATTGCGTACGTCGTGAACGTGCATGCGAGCTTGCATTCGAAGGTTTCCGTTTCAACGACCTTCAGCGTTGGCTTTTGCTTACCGAAGCTCCTTACACTCTTAAAACTTCTGCTGAATTTACGCGTACCGAAGATGACGAGTGGTATAAAAAGAATAATCCTTCTGAAGCTAAAGTAATAGGTTATAGAACTGATAATATTTTGAAGGAGAGACATTATATCGAGAAGCATTATTGGTTCCCGTTCAGAAATGATGAAGTGTATATTTATCCTGATTTTTATCAGAATCCGGGTTGGTAGTGCAATAAAAACAATTAACAGTTAAAAATTAACAATTAAAAAAATTGGTGATTTTTTAAATTACGAAAACAAATGGACAAATTAAAAATATATTTAACGGCTTGTTCTTTGGCTGCGTTACCGGCAATGATTCCGGCAACTGGTATGGCTGCTGGAAAATCTGATGTCAAGATTGAAGCACCTACCGGAGTCGAAGACAATGTTACTGTTACGGGAAAAGTAACAGAACAAGACGGATCTCCTATGGCAGGTGTAACTGTGGTGGTCAAGGGAACTACTGTCGGAACAATTACTGATACCGAAGGCAAATTTACTTTAGATGCTCCTGAAGATGCTGTTCTCGTATTTTCATTTTTGGATCATAAAACAGTAGAATATACTGTTGATGGCAAAAATGATATGGGTGTAATCGTTCTTGAAAAAGGTAGTGATGATTCATCTAAACTTGTACATACTGCATTCAAAGACGAAAAAGCTTCTGAAATACTTGGTGGTGTGTCTTATGTCAATATAGAAGATATTATCGATAAGAACTATTTCACATATACCATGGACAACCTTTACACTTTTGTAAGTGGTTATAACGGTTCTGGTATGTGGGGTATAACAGATGATATTCTTACTGTTGTCGATGGTATTCCTAATCGTGGATTGAATAATCTCAAACCCGATGAAATAGAGCAGATTTCCTTTTTAAAAGGTGCACAAGCTGTTGCAATTTACGGTAGTCAAGGTGCAAAAGGTGCTATCGTTGTTACCACAAAACGCGGTAAACAACAAGATATGAAAATTTCTGCACGTGCAAATACTGGTATTTATGTTGATAAATCTTATCCCGAATATCTTGGTGCTGCTGAATACATGACGTATTATAATCAAGCTCGTGCAAATGACGGTCTTACACCGCTTTATACTGACGAAGAAATTTATTATACGGCTTCAGGTACAAATCCTTACCGTTATCCGAATGTAGATTTCTTTTCGTCTGAGTATATCAAAAAGGTATCAAATCGTACTGATGTTACGGCTGAAATCAATGGCGGTAGCAAATTTGCCCGTTATTATTCAAATGTAAGTTATTATACTACCAATGATAATTTGAAAATTGGTGAAGGTGAAAAATTAGGAACTGATCGTTTTAGTATCCGTGGTAACGTAGATATGGATTTCAACGATTATATTTCTGCAAGTGTTGATGCTAATGTTACGTTGTACAATAGTAAGGGTTATGTTTCTAATAACGGTTCTTATTGGAGTGCAGCTAACTCTTGGAGACCGAACAGAATTGCTCCTTTTATTCCTACTTCATACATTAGTGAATATGCTACTGAAGCAAAAAATCTTATTAGTCTGTCAGATAATATTCAAGACGGAAAATTCCTTGCTGGTTCTTCTACCGACCAAACTAACATTTTTGCCGACCTTTATTATGCCGGTAAAACTAAGAATACAATTCGTCAGTTTCAGTTTGACATGAAACTTGATTTTGATCTTTCGCAATTGGTTTCAGGACTTTCGTTCCATACTATTGCCGGAATGGACTACAATACTTCTTACAATACTTCTTATACGAATAAGTATGCGGTATTTGTTCCGACATGGTCTAATGTAAACGGAGTTGATGAAATTGTAGAACTTACGAAAATAAATGAAGATCAAAAATCAGGTGTTCAAAACGTATCTGGTAATTATAATAACCGTACCACTTCGTTAGCAGCTCATTTCGATTACGACAAAGTTTTTGGTAATCATACATTGCGTGCTATGTTGCTTGCTAATGGTTGGCAGACTACAGAAACAGGTCAATATCACAGCCAAAGTAATGCTAACTTAGGTTTGGATATTCACTATGATTTCTCAAAACGTTATTATGCAGCATTTACTGCTGCTGTACCTTATTCTGCTAAACTTGAAGAAGGTTCACGTGCAGGATTTTCTCCTTCGCTCTCTTTGGGGTGGAATATCACTAATGAGAGTTTCTTCTCAAAAGGTTTCTTAAGCAGTCTTATGCTTAGCGTAAGTGCGAGCGACCTTAAACAAGATATTGATATTGATAGTTATTATATGTATCTTGGTAAATATTCTATCGATGCAAGTTATGTAACTTGGGGTGCAAGTGGTAACCAAGTAGGTTTCCAGAGCAAGAGTGCTGCTAATCCTGATTTCGGATATATTCATAGAAAAGAACTTTCTGCAAATTTGAGAGCAGGTTTTATGGAAGATAAACTTACAGCTGATTTTTCTGCTTTTACGAGTGTAATGTCAGGTCTTATTTATCAACCGGCGTCTAAATATCCGAGTTATTTCTCTTATAACGGTTCAAGTTTTATTCCTAATGTCAATTATAATGAAGATCTCCGTCAGGGTTTTGATCTTTCTCTTAATTACAAAGGTAATATAGGTGATGTTAAATTTGGTCTTGGTGTTAATTTGACTTATATTAACGTCAAAGCTAAAAAACGTGATGATTCTACCGTTGAATTTGATTATCAGAAAACCGAAGGTACTAAACTTAACGCAAATTGGGGTTATGAATGTCTTGGATTTTTTACTGACGCAGATTTTGATGCTAATGGTGCTCTTAAAGAAGGCATTCCGGTTCAGTCTGGTTTCGGTTCTACTATCAGACCTGGTGATCTCAGATATAAAGATCAAAACGGTGATGGTATTATAGATTCTAAAGACGTTGTTGATTTAGGTACTTTGAATTCTTGGTCTTACGGTGCTCCTTATACGATGGGTATTAATTTTACTGCATCTTATAAAGGTTTTACTCTTTATGTTCTTGGTATCGGACAGACAGGTTTTACCTCTTATTATAATGGTTCTTACTATTGGCCGGCAGGAGAAGATAAATATTCTGCTAACGTTCGTGAAGCATGGACTCCTGAAACTGCAAATTCAGCAAAATATCCCCGTTTAACAACTGGTTCTGACGGTAATAACCGTCAAACTTCAGATTTCTGGGCAGTTAAAATGTCTTTGTTTGATTTGACGAGAGTTCAGCTTACATACGATTTGCCATCAAGATTGTTTGAAGGTAATAGAGTATTATCTGGAGCATCAGTTTATGTCAGCGGTTCTGATCTTGCATATATTTCTAAGAATCGTGATAAACTTGAGCTTAGTACGGATGCACCTCAGACAAGATTCTATAATTTAGGTGTTAAAGTAAACTTCTAAAACAGATTAAGAAAAGATGAAAATTAAAAATTTATATATGATTCCGTTGTTGGCTGCCGGTTTGATGACAGCATGTGATGATATGTTTGAGCCGGCAATCGAAAACAATAGCGAGTTGGAATCAGTTTATGATAGTCCTAAAAGGCTTCAGGGACTTATCGGACAGGTTTATTCGATAGTAGGTTCCGTTTATCAGACATCTCCTAACAGCGACTTGGCTACAGATGATATTATTTCAAATCAAGACGGTTCGGGAGCAAAGGTTATGGCAACTGGTGGTTGGACATCTCAATACAATCTCGTTTCTAACTGGAACTCTTGTTATGATGCAATTCATTATTGCAATCTTGTTATTGATGTTATTGATAAAGTAACTTTTGTTGAAGCAGATCCTGTTGCAAACAAAATGTTTGCTGATCATTTCAAAGCTGAGGCTCTTGCTTATCGTGCATTGTTCCATTTTAAAGCCTTGGAAGCTCATGCAGGATATGTTGGTGGTACTCTTATGGGTATTCCTATTCATGATAAGTTGGAAACGGAAGGTAATTATATTCAAACCCGTTCTTCTTTTACTGATTGTGTTAATTTTATAATGAATGATTTCACCGAAGCGTTGAAATATCTTCCTTATGAGTTTGCAGAATACAAAACACAAGAAAGCGTACCAGCTAATCTTGTAGAGGCTTACAAAAAAGATAATGGTGAAGTTGATTTAACCCTTATTAACCGTGTTTACGGAAAACATAATTTCGGTAAAATCAACGGTAAAATTGTTGAAGCTGTAAAATCTCAGTTTGAACTTATGATTGCATCTCCGGCTTATCAAGATGCTAATACCGGTTATACTTGGGAAAATGCTGCTAAAGATGCTTACTTAGTTCTTCAGCATGCAAACAAAGGACCTAATAATCTTGATAAAGAAGGTTTTTTCTGGTATGATGATTCAAAAGTTAAGGACTTTAAACGTGCAGAGGAAATTCATAACGAACTTCTTTGGCATGACTTTAATGATGGAGAATCTAATAGTATGGAAAAAACATCTTTTCCTCCCTCGCTTTATGGTAACGGTAATTTAAACCCGACACAAAATCTTGTTGATGCGTTCCCGATGGCTAACGGTTATCCTATTTCTGATGAGGTTAATAGCAATTATGATCCTGAAAATCCGTTTGCTAATCGTGATCCCCGTCTTGCGAAATATATTGTATACAACGGAAATACTATTGGTAACAAAAACACTGCTATTTCAGTTGTAATGCCGCAAGAAGGAGAAAAGAACATTGATGCTAATAATCAGGAAAATAATAAATCTACAAGAACTGGTTATTACCTCAAAAAATTGTTGAGATCATCTGTAAACCTTGATCCGAGCAATTCTACAACGCAGAAACATCTTGGTGCACGTATTCGTTATACCGAGATTCTCTTGAATTATGCTGAAGCTGCTAACGAGGTTGCAGGTCCTAAAGGTTTGGTTGGTGATGCTGATTTTTCAGCATACGATGCAATTAAAGCAATCCGTGCAAGAGCCGGAATTACTGATGTTGCATATTTGGATGAATGTGCAACGGATAAAGACAAATTCCGTGAACTTATTCGCAACGAACGCAGACTTGAGCTTTGTTTTGAAAACCACCGTTTTTGGGATCTCCGCCGTTGGAAAGTTGATTTGAGCAAACTCAACGAACCGGCTAAGGGTCTTGTTATTACAAAGAATGCCGATCAGACACTTTCGTACAAAACGATTGATGTGGAAGAACGTGGTTATAAAGACTACCAATATTACGGACCTATACCTTATGGTGAGTGCGTAAAATTCCCTGAATTACAGCAAAATCAAGGTTGGTAGTTTTTTAAAATTTAAAAATTTTTAAAAAAAAAGGATTTTGAAAAAAATTAGAGAAATATGAAAAGTTTGTACAAATATATTTCAGTTTCTTTGTTGGCTATGGCGGGATTAACTTCCTGCCACAACGCCGACAATAAATTTGATGATTATGAAGGCGGTATTACGGTTTATTTCCCGTATCAATCTCCGGTGAGAACGCTTGTAATGGGTGAGGATACATACAATACCGATATGGATAATCTTCACAAATGCAAGATTTCTGCAACGATGGGCGGTGCATACAGCGGTCGTGATATTAAAGTTGATTGTGCTATAGACAAGTCAATCTTAAATAATTTGTATTTTAGTTCTGGTGAACCCATTCAAGCTATGCCAGAATCTTATTATACGCTTTCTTCTACGACAATAGATTTTGGTGGTGAATTGACTGGTTCTGTTGAACTTAGTTTGAATGACGCTTTTTTTGAGGATAAACTTGCAATTTCAGGCGGATATGTTATTCCTTTGGTAATGCAATCGCAAACTGGTGCTGATAAAATAAATGTCGGAACTTACAATACTCAGACAAATTCAACAGCTCCACAACGTACTAATTCTTATGCCTGGGAAAAAACTCCTAAAGATTTTACTCTTTTTTGTGTAAAATACATAAGTAAATTTGAAGGTTTCTTCCTTAGAGGTATTACTAAATACAACGGCAAAGATTCTTTGCGTGCTGAAGGTAAAACTTGTATTGATGATCCTATTGTAAATACAAAAACTCTTAGTCTTAACAAAGTTAGTTATACAGTTCCGAACAAATTGTATGAACTTGATGAGAATAACAAATTGGTTGCACGTGAGGTTAAACATACTATAATTCTTACTTTTGATGAAAATCAGAAGTGTACGGTTTCTGCTCCTGAAGGTGCACCTTATACTGTTACCGGTAATGGAGAATACAAAGATCACGGAGCTGTTAAAGCTTGGGGTAATAAGGATCGTGATGAACTTACGCTTTCGTACGAAATAACAGATGGTACTGATGTTATTGCTGTTAATGAAACGCTTATTTTACAGCGTAGAGGCGTAAAACTTGAAACCTTTGATTTTATTTACAAAGAAGGAACGAAATAATTAATCCTTAGGATATGCTGCATTTTATGTTGCATATCCTAATTAAAAAAATTAAGGAAATGAAAGTTAATAAATTTATAATACCAGCGTTGGCAGGCTTTGGACTTATGACTTCATGTGCTGACGACCTTACAAAAGATTATGCGGTTGAAAAACCTGCATCAATTGAGATTTTTGAGGAGCTCAATTCTTATGAGCCGCTCAAATCTTATATTGACCGTGCAAAATATCCGAATTTCAAACTTGGTGGCGCATTAGCTGCTAATGATTTTAGTTCTATCGCTAATTTATCAGCACTTGCTTGTGCAAATTTCGACGAAATTGTTGCAGGCAACGAGATGAAATATTCTTCTTGTGTTGATGATAAAGGAAATATGGATTTTTCAACGGTTGGAAAATTCGTTAATGCCGCTCAAAAGGCTGGTATCGGCATCTATGGTCATACATTAGCTTGGCATTCTCAACAAAGGCCAAAATATTTGACTTCGTTGTTAAAGGACAAAGAACTTGATGTTGATCCTAATGAAATGGTTGAAAAAAGCGACTATTCTCTTGATTGTGGTACTTTGACAAAATATGACTGGACAGGTAATCCTGAAACAGTTGTAACTACATTTGGGGACAATGGTACTTTGAAAATTTATAATCCTAAGCCGACAGAAAATTGGTATAACCTTCAATATTGGTTGGTTAATGGAATTACGTTGTCAACTGAAAAAGAGTACATCGTACGAATTAAGATGAGGGTCGAAGGTCAAGAGTCTGCGCATATTAGATTTAAAATTGGAGAATGGTCTCAGGGAGATAGTAAGGATTTTTATGTTGAATCTTCTGAGGATTTTAAAGATATAGATTTAACAGTAAAACCGGTTATAGAGTCTAATGGTTTGTTTTTTCAACATGGTGATTTCGTAGGTACCGTATATTTCAAATCTATTGAAATATTGCATAATGAGGCTCCTGCGCTAGAGATGGAGAAAAAAGTTTATGAAACGGAGTATAAGGATGGGGATTTCCCGTATTATGCTATGGGATGTACGCCTCCGGTTAAAGATGGGGCTATTCATTTTGAACCTATCCCTGGAAGCGAAGAAGGTACAATCGCATGGTCTCAGTTCTTTTGCGCTGAAGCTCAACAATTGGAGGCTGGTAATTATGTCGTTTATGTCGATTTGACATCTTCAGCAGATGTTTCAGGTGTTCAGATGACTATGCAGAACGGTTGGAAAAGCTCAAATCCGGATGCACAAGTGGTTACTGTTAATATCAATGTGAAAAGTGGACGGAATACGTATAAACTTCAGTTCTCTGATTTTGAAGGAGGAAAATATGATTTTATCTTAAAACCGCAAACCGCAAATGCAGTTTTGGATCTTCATTCTGTTCAATTGTTTGAAGTTGTAAAACTTAATTCTATACCTCTCACTGACGAAGAAAAAGTTGATACATTGAAATGGGCTTTGGATAAATGGATTGAAGGTATGATGGATGCAACTATCGGTTATGTAAAGGCTTGGGACGTTGTAAACGAGCCCATTTCTGGTGATGGAAATATTGACGGATTCTATACTCTTCAGCATGGTACTGCTAATTCTGATGAAACTGGCGGAAATACTGATGTATTCTTCTGGCAAGATTATTTGGGCGACCTTGATTATGTACGTACTGCTGTGGCAAGTGCACGAAAACATTTCAAAGGCAATGCTGACGATCTTAAACTTTTTGTAAACGATTATAATCTTGAATCAGATTGGGATGACAATCAAAAATTGAAATCTCTTATTTACTGGGTTGAAAAATGGGAAGCTGACGGTGTTACAAAAATTGATGGTCTTGGAACACAAATGCACATCTCTTGTTACGAAGACGAAACAACTCAAGAGTCTAAGAAAGAACACATCGCTAAGATGTTTGAACTTATGGCTGCAACAGGCAAGCTCGTTAGAGTTTCAGAACTTGATATGGGTTATAAAACGAAAGACGGTACTTCACTTCAGACAGAAGAGCTTACAGAAGCACAACATCAACAGATGGCAGATCTTTACAAATTTGTTGTTAAGACATACTTGGAAAAAGTTCCTGCAGCTCAGCAATATGGCATTTGTCAGTGGTGCTTAACCGATTCTCCGAAATCTTCTTCTTGGAGAAAAGGAGAGCCTACCGGTCTTTGGACAGAAAAATTCATCCGTAAAGCAACTTTCAAAGGTTTTGCTGAAGGTTTGAGCGGAAAATAAGCGTTTAAATAGTTTTTTTTTAACCTTAGATATAAAAGAAATCCGACATTTTTCCCTTTTTAGGAGAGAATGTCGGATTTTTTTTACGTATGTCAAATTATTTTTTGCCGAAATTCACATTTTTTACAGCATAAGCAAAAAGAAAATGCAATTTATTATTTTTTATATTTAGGTTTGTGCAGAATCTAAAACAACATATTTGGCGATAAGAAAAGTTAGTTTTATTGTACTTTTTATGTTTTTGTACGTTTTTTGGGTGTTAAAATTACAAATAAATAATTTTTTGTTACAAATATATAATATTTTTGACATTAAGAATATGTTAAAATCTTTCGTAATTGTTAATTTTGTACTAATTCAAAATGATAAAAAAGCAAACCAAGATGAAAAGAATTTTTTTTGTATTAACTGCTGCGATGGTAATATTCTCTTCTTGTAGTAAGAGTGAAGTATCATCACCGATTCAGTCTTCACCTCAAAAACAGAACGAGCAGAAAACTGTTGAGGAAAAAGGAGAAGAAAATAAAAATGATAACAAGCAAGCACCAAAAACAAATGCTGAGCTTCCTAAAGCGACAACGTTGTTGCATATAAAAAACAATAAGGTTTCCTCCTTAAATTATAATGTGCAGTATCAAGTTGCCTCAAACCTTAGTTTAAAAAAAGGTGTGCAGTACGATATTTCCATAACGTTAAAGGCTTCGGCTCCTACAAGCATTAGTTATTCGGTTGGAAATTGGTATCCTGATAATTTTAGTGCTACAATTGAGGCTACAGAGGTAATGAAAGAATATAAGACATCGTTTACAGCGGCTGTTGACGGAGGTTTTGTATTGTTTCAATCGGGAAGTTTTCTAGGAGATATTTGGATTGAGAGTATAAAAATTACACATAAGGGTAGCGGAAAAATAGTACCGCTTACTGCTGATGAAAAACGTGAAGTACTTTCTAATGCCATGGATAGTTGGATTGCCGGAATGATGGATGCTACAGACGGTTATGTAAAAGCGTGGGATGTTGTAAATGAAGCTCTTTCTGGCGGCGACGGTGATGGTGACGGAATTTATGACCTTCAGAGTTATAAAAACAATAATAACGCCGATCCTACAAATGTATCATCGGGAGTGTTTTATTGGCAAGTTTATATGGGCGACTTGGAATATGTTCGTACAGCGGTTGCAAGTGCAAGAAAGCATTTTAAAGGCGATCCTAAGGATTTAAAACTTTTTATCAACGATTACAATCTTGAATCCGATTGGGACGACAATGGCAAATTGAAATCACTTATTAAGTGGATTCAAAAATGGGAATCTGACGGTGTAACAAAAATTGACGGTATCGGAACTCAAATGCATATCACTTGTTATGAAAATGCTAATTTTCAGAAAAGCATGGAAGAGCATATTGTTAAGATGTTTAAACTTATGGCTTCAACCGGTAAATTAGTAAGAGTTTCGGAGCTTGATATGGGTTATAAACGCGGTAACGACCGATGGAACGGACAAAATCTTACCACAAGTCAATTAACAGCTCAAGAACATCAAAAAATGGCAGATTATTATGAGTTTATTCTCAAAAAATATTTTGAAATAGTTCCCAAAGCTCAACAATACGGTTTTTGTCAGTGGTGTTTGACGGATGCTCCCGGGCCTTTGGGTTCAGGTTGGAGAGGCGGCGAACCTGTCGGAATTTGGACACAAAATTTTGCCGAGCGAAAAGCTGTTTACAAGGGGTTTGCGCAAGGTCTTGCCGGAACTACTTTTAGTGCTGGAGTTAATGAATTGAACGATTTGAAAACTTACATCGACCGTAAAGAACATGGTGATTTCAAATTTTCGGGAGCAATTGATGTTGGAGAACTCAATCGCAATCAAAATAATATTCAAAATATTTTGAAAAACAATTTTGATGAAATCGTAGCCGGTAATGCGATGAAATACGCTTCATGTGTTAATGGCGGGGGCGTAATGAATTTTTCTCGTGTACAGCAATTTGTTCAAGATGCAAAAGCTCTTGGATTATCAATTTTTGGTCATACATTGGCTTGGCATTCCCAACAGCAGCCGGGTTATTTGTTAGGACTTATGAGCGACAAGGAAGTTGAAGATCCAAGCGGAGAAAAAGTAGACGTAGTGGATAATTATGTAATCTACGATAAACTTTCCACTGACAATATGTGGCATTCAAATTATCTTGACCAAGCTAATAATGTTGATTATATTTTAGAAATAGTAAAAAAATAGGAGATACAATGAAAAAAATTTTGTTATTATTTGCTGCCTCGGTGCTGATGTTTGCATCGTGCAGTAAAAAAGATGATCCTGAAAATCCGATTAATGAAAACGGGCAGGAGCAAAACAAACCTGAAGAAAACACAGGCGGCGGCACAACGAAACCTACCGGTCCGGATGAAACTTTTGATATTTTTCTGTGTTTTGGGCAGTCCAATATGGAAGGCAATGCAGCAGTAGAAAATGGAGATAAAACCAATGTACCCACAGGTATGAAAAATATGGTAGTTGCAAAATCTGATGCTGCGCATTATGCTATGACACGTTATACTTGGCGCAAAGCAGAGCCACCGCTTGCCAGATTCACCACAGGACTTACTCCTGCTGACTATTTTGGCAGAAAAATGCTTGATTATTTGCCCAAGGGGCACAAACTCGGTATTGTGATGGTTGCAATAGGAGGCGCAGCTATTGAGGCTTTCGACAAAGAGGCTTATAAATCTTATTACGATAATATTTCAGACCAAGATGCTTGGCTTCGCGGTTATATGGACGAATATGACGGCAATCCTTATCAAGCACTTGTAACAGCTGCAAAAGCTGCTCAACGTAGTGGTGTTATTCGCGGTATTCTTCTTCATCAAGGCGAAAGCAATAATGGACAAGCTGATTGGCCGGAAAAAGTTAAAAAGATTTACGAAGATCTTTTAACGGATTTGAATCTTACAGCAGATAAATGTCCGTTACTTGTTGGTGAAACATTACGTGAGGAAGAAGGCGGCGTATGTTACGGACACAATGATGTGATCGCAAAATTACCGGATGTAATTTCTACTGCTCATGTTATTTCGTCAGAGGGTTGCAAAGGTAAAGAAGACGGTTTACATTTCTTGGCCTCTGGTTATAGACAAATCGGAAGGCGTTATGCTGAAACGATGCTTAAACTTATGGGCATAGAAGTCCCTGAAAAAGATTATAACGGCTATTATGTTCAAGGAAAATATCTTTATGACAAAGACGGAAAACAAGTAAATCTTCATGGCTTTGGTCAGACTTATAGCCCATATTTCAACGAAAATGGTTCTAAATGGAATGATTATAATGTTGAAGGTTGTTTGAAATATAATCAAGGTTTAATTAAACAGATTATGAATGATGGTTGGAAAATGACATGGTTACGTCTTCACATGGATCCTTATTGGAGTAACACTCCGGGAGAGAAAACCACAGGAGAGGAAGATATTCATGCTTTTGACGAGAGCCGTTTCCGTAAATATTTGGACGAAGTATTTGTTCCGATGGCAAAATTCTGTATTGACAACTATAAAATGGCGGTTGTAATGCGTCCTCCGGGAGTTTGTGGTGAAAAAGCTTTGAAAATTGGTGATGATTATCAGAAATATTTGTTAAAAGTTTGGAGTATAGTTTCAAGTCATAGTTATATCAAGAATAATCCCGACATTATGTTTGAGCTTGCTAACGAACCTGTAAAATTTGACGGTGGTGATGAAAATTATAGTAAGTATTTCCAAGAAGTAGTGGATCTTATCCGTGTTAATTGTGATAATGTTTGTTGGGTACCGGGTTTGTTATGGCAACAAGATTACAAACCGTTTGCAAAATATCCTATACAAGGAATTAATATCGGTTATGCGGTACACTGTTATCCGGGTTGGTACGGTTCGCCGGCACAAAATTCTGCTGAAGAATTTTATACACCTCTTGATGGTACTGTAGAAAAATTTAAAGCAGGTTGGGAAGCAAGTGTAGGTTGTGTTGCAAGTTTTGCACCGATTATCGTAACAGAGATGGACTGGGCTCCTTTGAAATGGAATCACGCTGAAAAAGAAGATGGTACACCGATACTTGATTGGGCTGGTAAAGAAATTTATCATAATGTTGCATGGGGTAGTTGTACAACAACCGGTTTCGGTGCTCCGTTCAAAGAAATTGCTGACTTTTATGGTAATGTAAGTTGGATGATTTTTACATCACCGCATCTTATTGCAAAATATAAAAATCATTCGGGCGCGGATTGGCAGGTAAAAGGTTTCTTAGAGGATCCCGAAGGTTGCGTAGTCCCTACTTATAAGTGGTTTAATGAATACGCTGAGCAATAATGCTATTCTTTTGAATGAAATATAAAAAAAGCCGTCTGAATATTTTGTCTTTTGACGGCTTTTTTTTTAGTTTTGCATTATGAAAAAATCGAAGATTATATTTTTAATATTTGCTTTTTTAAGTTTTTGTTTTTGGGCATTTGTGCATCCCGAATGGCTTAATTTTCACGAGCAGTATCAGTTGTTTGAATTTTCGACTGACTATTTCGTGGAACATATTGTTTTGCCGGGTGGTTTTGTTGTATGGTTTTCAGAATTTTTTGTGCAGTTTTTTTATAATAATTTTTTAGGAGCATTGGTAATGACCGGATGTTTAACGGGCATTTATCTTCTTTTGAAAAACGGTGATAATCTAATTGCACTTTTGCCGCCTGTTTTAATTTGGATTTATTCGGGTGATGAAAATATGATGATGGCTTTTCCCTTTGCTGTATTGTTATCGCTTTTTGCCGTTAAGGGTTTTGAAAGGCTGACTCTAAAAAACAAATTTTATTTGCAAATACTTATTGTTCCGCTAATTTATTGGCTTGTAGGATATTGTGCGTGGATTTATCTTATATTGTCATTATCAGTAGATAATAATGGTTATAGAATTGGAAAAGAAAATTTTATAAAAATTTCTGCCTTGATTCTTTATCTTGT
The DNA here is from genome assembly GCA_017412115.1 of Bacteroidales bacterium. GTDB lineage: Bacteria > Bacteroidota > Bacteroidia > Bacteroidales > UBA3824 > UBA3824. The sequence continues at coordinate 28,788 of JAFPYR010000102.1, forward strand.
TGGATTTCAGTTTTTTACGGCATATTTCATAACAAGAAATTATCCTTTGATTGATATTTTTTGTGGAATTAATTATTATAGGCTGCGTATGGAAATTCCTGATTTACAACATATTATAGCATTGTGTTGTATTGTTGTTCCTTTTATAAAAATTCCTCAGAAAAAATGGATTATGTATTCTCAACTATCATTAATAGTGGTAGTTTTGGTTTTAGGAGTGATAAAAAAATATGATTTTGACCGTTATAGTTATTATAAAATTGATTATATGGTTAGAAATCAAGAATGGGAAAAATTGTTGGATTTTGCCAAAAAGAATAATCTTCAATCCGATTTTGCCTCAACGGGTGTAAATCTTGCTTTGGCTATGACGGGACAAATGCCTGATCGTTTGTTTGAGTTTAATCAAACAAATAATGAAGGCTTTTTATCGACATTCGGTTACAACTCTTTTACGTGTACGGTAACGGCAGAGGCTTGTTATTATTTGGGACTTGTTAATTCTGTTTTGCGATATAATTTTGATTTGCAGGCGGCAATTTTGAATTGTAATTATAGCGGACGTTTTACTAAACGTATTGCTGAGGCTTATATTTTGAATGGTCGTTATGATGTTGCGAAGCGTTATCTCAACAAACTTAAAAGAACTGTGTTTTATCGTGCTTGGGCATTAAAAGCGGAGGATTTTATTTCTAACAATAATATTAAAAGTAATCCTGATTGGGCGCGTTTGAATAATATTCGGGTAAAACGGGGCTTAAATTTTTCTAATCCGCATTTAGGAGAAATGCTTATGTATTTTTCTGTGATGGGAGGTGAGAATCGTATGGCTTTGGATTATGCTTTGTCATCGTTTTTGGTAAAAAGGGATTTGAAATCTTTTGTGGAAAGTTTTCCGTATTATACAAAGTATTTCGGGACTTCGCAGATTCCGAAAATTTATCAGCAGGCGTTTTTGCTCGCATGTGTTCAAAGCGGTTATTCTATTGATAGAATTCCTAATTTTATTTCGCCGGAAATAATTAGTTTTTTCCAAGATTTTGATACAGCTTATCTTTTAAATAAAAACAGCAAAGTTTTTAAGACCGGAAAATATGTCGGTACATATTGGAAATATTATTTAATCGGAAATTAATTTTTTTTGTTATGAAATATTTTTATTATATTATATTGCTTTTGTTTTGTTTTATGTTTTCGTGTGGTCAGATGCCTGAAAATGTAAAAAATGTAGATTCTTTACCTGATATTTTTCCTGATTATGTCGGTGTAACTGTACCGGTTAATATTGCACCGCTTAATTTTAACGTTAAAAATTCTCAAGACGTATATGTTGAACTTTCGGGCAATGGAGAAAAATTGATTTCAGTAGGTAAATATGCGGATTTTGATATAGAAAAGTGGCATTTACTTACTCAAAAAAATATCGGAGGAAAGATTATAGTATCTGTTACTGCAAAAATTTCAGATGAATGGAAAAAATTTAAAGATTTTGATATTTGCGTTAGCAATGATTCTCTTAATGATTATGGTCTTACTTTTCGTATGATACCTCCCGGATATGAAACATTTGCGCATATCGGTATTTATCAGCGGAATATACATAATTTTGATCAAGAGCCCGTAGTCGATGGTATGGCAATACAAGGTGATTGTATGAATTGTCATGTTCCTAACCATGCTAATCCGAAAGAGTTTCAACTTCATGTTCGCGGAAAACATTCGGCAACTTTTATCCGTAGAAACGGTGAAGATAAGTATGTCCAAACTGCAACAGATTCTACTATAGCTAATTGTATGTATGCGTATTGGCATCCTTCGGGAAAATATATTGCATATTCGCTTAATCTTATTCATCAAACTTTTTTTGAGGATACAACAAAATATATTGAGGTTTATGACAATGCTTCTGATGCTTTGATAATGGACGTTGATAAAAATCAGCTTATTTTGTATGATAAATTGATGACGGAAGACTTTGAAAGTTACCCTGTTTTTTCCACAGATGGTAAAACCTTGTTTTATTGTTCATCAAAACCTTATGTAAAGTCCGGAATTTTGGATAAAATGCGTTATAGTCTTATAAAGGTTAGTTTTGATGATAAAATCGGTAAAATAGGTTGTGATTTTGATACGATAATTAATGCTGAAAAAATTCAAAAAAGCATAACACATCCGCGTCCTTCATACGATGGCAAGTATTTGATGTTTTGTATGGCGGATTATAGTGTTTTTCCTATTCACCATACAGAATCCGACTTATATCTTTTGAATCTTGAGGATAATACTATGCGGAATCTTGAGGAGGTAAATTCTGATTTTGCAGAAACTTTTCATAATTTTTCGTCAAATTCGCGTTGGTTTGTGTTTAATAGCCGTAGAATTGATGAAATTAATAATTTGTTGTTTATTAGTAATATTGACGAAAACGGGCATTGTACAAAACCGTTTCTTTTGCCTCAAAAAAATCCTGAGGAATATTATTCAAACTTATTTTTTTCTTATAATGTTCCTGATTTTACTTCGGAAAAAGTTGAACTTGATATCCGAAAATTTGCACGAAATATTTTTAATACGCCGAGGATACAAGTCGGTGTAAAAAGAAACTAAAATATTTTATGCTGTTGTTTGTTTATGAGAGTTGTCATTCTTTAGAAAAAAAAATGAATGTGCTACCCAATAAAAAATAAATACGCTAATTTTTGTGCGGATTAAACAGAATAAAAGTTTAATCCGCCGTTTTTTTTTAATTTTTTTTTAGCGTATTGAATAATTTTTTTTTGTACATTTGCGGAGAAAAAAATTACGAACAATCAAAAAATATAAAATTGATATGGCAAACATTCCTGAATTTAAGTATGCCCCGATGTTTCAGTTGGGCAAAGACGAAACGGAATATTATCTTCTTTCAAAAGAGGGCGTTTCAGTAAGCGAATTTGAAGGCAAACCTATTTTAAAAGTTAGCCCCGAAGCCTTGGAAAAACTTTCACAGCAGGCTTTTCACGATGTATCGTTTATGCTCCGCCGCTCGCACAACCTTCAAGTTGCAAAAATCTTACGCGACCCGGAAGCCTCTGAAAACGATAAATACGTTGCTTTAACATTTTTAAGAAATGCAGAAGTATCAGTAAAAGGACAGTTGCCGCTTTGTCAAGACACCGGCACGGCGATTATTCACGGTGAAAAAGGTCAGCAGGTTTGGACAGGTTTTTGCGACGAAGAATACCTTTCAAAAGGCGTTTATAACACTTATACTCAGGACAATTTGCGTTATTCTCAAAATGCGCCTTTGAGTATGTACGAGGAGAAAAACACTCGTTGCAACCTCCCTGCTCAAATTGACATCGAGGCCACCGAAGGCATGGAATACCGTTTCTTAATGGTAACCAAAGGCGGCGGCTCGGCAAACAAAACATATCTTTATCAAGAGACCAAAGCAAGAATTCAGAATCCGGGAACTCTTGTTCCGTTCCTGGTTGAAAAAATGAAATCTCTCGGTACGGCGGCTTGTCCTCCTTATCATATTGCTTTTGTAATCGGCGGCACCTCAGCAGAGAAAAACCTCTTGACCGTAAAACTCGCTTCAACGCATTATTACGACTCACTCCCGACAACAGGTGACGAAACAGGCCGCGCTTTCCGCGATGTTGAACTCGAAAAAGAACTCTTGAAAGAGGCTTACAAAATTGGTCTCGGCGCACAATTCAGCGGAAAATATATGGCTCATGACGTTAGAGTTATCCGACTTCCAAGACACGGTGCAAGTTGTCCGATTGGTCTTGGTGTTAGTTGCTCTGCTGACCGTAACATCAAGGCAAAAATCAACAAAGACGGTATTTGGATTGAAAAAATGGACGATAATCCAACCGAACTTATCCCCGAAGAACTCCGTCAGGCAGGCGAAGGCAACGCTGTTAAAATCGACCTTGACCAGCCGATGAGCGAAGTTTGCAAGATTTTGACAAAATATCCCGTTGCAACAAGACTTTCACTAAACGGCACAATCATCGTAGGCCGCGACATCGCACACGCAAAACTCAAAGCAAGACTTGATGCAGGTGAAGATTTGCCTCAATACATGAAAGATCACCCGATTTATTACGCAGGTCCGGCTAAAACTCCGGTAGGAATGCCTTGTGGTTCAATGGGTCCGACAACAGCAAACAGAATGGATCCGTATGTTGATGAGTTCCAAGATCACGGCGGTTCTATGATAATGTTAGCGAAAGGTAATCGTACAGAGGCTGTTACAAATGCTTGTAAAAAGCACGGCGGATTCTATCTCGGTTCTATCGGAGGACCGGCTGCTATTCTCGCTCAAAACAACATCAAATCAATTGAATGTGTTGAATATCCTGAACTCGGAATGGAAGCAATTTGGAAAATCAAAGTTCAAGATTTTCCGGCGTTTATCTTGGTTGATGACAAGGGCAACGACTTCTTCAAACAATTGAAGCCGTGTTCAGGTTGCACAATAATTTAATTACTTTTTTAGGAGGCTGCCTTTTTAGACAGCCTCTTATGTTTTTTTAAAATGTTATATTTTAATACATGAATCACGATATGAGAAAATTAAATTTTTTCTTGTTAAGCGTATTATTTTTTGCGCTAACATTTTCCTCGTGCAAAAAACACGACGATGATAAAACCGACTCCGAAAAGACCGCGATTGAAAACAATTCGGGAAACTCGGAAGTTACTTCAGAAAAAGTAACGGTAATTTTTAACACCGACGGCGCGGGAACAGTTGAGCCTCAAATCGTTGAAAAAGGTACAAAAATCACCTTACCCTCAGGTGAGGGCATGAAAAAAGACGGTTATAAGTTTTTAGGTTGGAGTTTAACGGAAAACGGTGAAATCATTACAGAATACACCGTAAACGAAAATGAAGTAACACTTTTTGCTGTTTGGGTGAAAGCGTTTACCGTAAAATTTGACACCGACGGCGGCTCGGGTGCATTTGCCTCTCAAACAATTGAAAAAGGCAAAACAGCCACCAAGCCAGAAAGCAAACCAGAGAAAGAAAACTATGTGTTTATGGGGTGGTACGATGGTGATACCAAATTTGATTTTTCAACAGCAATAACTACCGATGTTGATTTGAAAGCAAAATATGCTGTTTTATTACCAGGCGTATTTTCAGTATCACCTACTAAAAAAGTTCGTTTTAGCGGTGGCAACTTGCAGTACCATTGCAAAAATGGAACTTGGCGTTTTGCTGATAATCAATATGACTGTATCGGAATTTATAACGACTTCATCTCCGCAAGCTACGACGGCTATACCGACCTTTTCGGTTTTGGGGCATGGCTTGAAGGACAAGATCCTTTACAAATCGACTATGACTATCGCCAATACGATGTAGAAACTGACGGTAAAAACTTCATTGGAACTTCCGCTATTGGTGAAGGATGGGAAACTCTCTCCATGGGCGAGTGGGATTATTTAATCAAGCGTAGCGACAAAAAAATCGGTGTTGCCAAAGTTGGCGTTCATGGAGGTTTTGTAATATTGCCTGATGAGTGGACATTACCTAACGACGTTACATTCAATAGCGGTTTTGTAGAAGATTATATACACCAATCTTTCGGCGATGTAAATGACTACACTATCGAAGAATGGAACAAAATGGAAAGTGCGGGAGCTGTGTTACTGCCCGCTGGTAGTTACCGCTATGTCGATGCCAACAGCTTCCGTATGGGGGGCAATGGCAGCGGCTATTGGTCGGCTACGGTTTACAACCCCGAGTACGCCTTTCGCTTTGGTTTCTATGTGGAGCGTGCAAATTTGATTCCTGCCCCCCGTTACCACGGACAGTCGGTTCGGTTGGTGCGGGTTGTGCAGGATTAACCATATCTCCGAACAAAGAAACAGCGAAATCGTTAGAAATAATGGTTTCGCTGTTTTTTGTCTATAAAAAATATTTTTGCATTTTTCTCATAAAAAAATTATTTTTGCGGACAAAAATATACCGCTATGAAATATTACGACCCGAGAGCCGACGTATTATTCAAAAAAATTTTTGGAAGAAACGAGGATTTGACAATAAGTTTCTTA
>JAFPYR010000103.1 GCA_017412115.1 Bacteroidales bacterium
CCCGCGAATCCATTGCGCAACGGTGCAACACAGTATAATAATGCGATGCAAAGCAGGTAAAACATATTTTCCCTTCACGTATCAGGACGTAGAGGGCATCGAGAGCACCGCCTTTGCCAAACACCTCATCGGCATTGCTCTCATCCACCTGATGCACAAAATAGATGTCGGGGTTGGTGCCGAGATTGTCGATTGAGCGGATTACCTCGCGGTAGATGTCGCCGCCGCTGTAAAAACGTGCTTTGTCGGAGATGATGATTTTGCTGCGGTCGATGGTTTTGGCAAAGAGTCCGAGTTTATGCTCCGCGTCGCCGTACTCTTCGGGAATTGCGGTGTCGTAGAAATTGCAACCGTGGTCGTAAGCCCTTCGCATAATGGCAATTGCGGTCTTGTTGTCGGGACTAAAATACGCCGGCAACACGGGCACCGACCCGCTCAAAATCGGAATAGTTCCAAAGCCAAGTTCCGACACACGAAGACCTGTATTTCCAAGAGTACGGTAACGCATTGAGTTATCATTTAACGTTGCAAAATTAAAACTTTTATGATAAAAAAATGAAAGATTTTGGAAAGAAAAAAAACAAAAATCGGGACTTTTTCCGAAAATTCATCCTACACATTCCTATACCTATTAAACAATTTCTCTAATGCCTCAAATACTCTGACTTTGATTTCGGGAATATTGACACTACGGAATAATCATCATCCTCACCTCCCCGCAATACTTAAACGCGCTCTCATCCACCTTTGTATCCCCTTCAAAAATAACTTCTTCTAATGCCTCGCAGAATGCAAATGCCTCTGACTCAATTACTCGAACGGATTTTGGAATAACAACCTTTTTCAACGATTTGCAACGGAAGAAGGCACGCTCGGGGATGGTGGTGAGGTGGGTGGAGAGGTAGATGGACTCCAAAAATATCAATTGTCAAAACTGTGAATAGTCATTGTTTTGTAATTTCTACTTTGATGTTACCAAACAATATAATCGGTTCTTCGCATTCACAACACATACAGATTGGTTGAGTGATGGTTACTATTTCGTAACGATTGGCCTTGAAATCAGACGAATTATTATAATACTTAGCCTTGAATTGAAATATATTTTCAGATACTTTTTTCGTTTCAGAAGGAAGCAATACATAAAACTCACAATCTAAAACAGATAATCTTGATTCATTTCCGTACCCGATTATGAGTTTTGAAAAACAAGATTTTACAGATTGTGTGGCACTTGTGTTTGCATTATGTAAATATACTTTTGATCCTTCAAGCCGCTCGCCATTCATTATAACAGTATTCCCCTCACCAATAAATAATTTGAGGGCAGCATCGCGATAATGCTGCCGATTAGTGTTTGTTTCTGATTCGTCTTGCATAAAAGATACATAGTCACCCAATTGTGCTGCAAGTTGTCTTGCACGCCGCAATACAATCACTGCATTGCTGTCGTCTTCTGATTGAGCAAATAAAATGCATGGCATTACAACAATTGAAAACAGAAGTACTAATTTTTTCATAATCAGCAATTTTTACCACTCGGCATTAAACTTTTTCATCTCTTCACCATAGGCATTTTTCAATATGTAACAATGCTGTTCTACATTGGTGTATAATTTTAAGTTTTCACCTACGAAAACTTCGTCGCCCGAAAAAGTATAGACATCAACGCCGCCGTCATACCGCTGCAAACAGGCATATTTACCCAAAACGGTATAATTGCTTCTGTAATTGCCGCTCAGAATTTTCAGCCGCTTGTCTTTGTCGTCAATTAAATATGCCGTACCATTATTGATGCAGAAATTTCTGCCTTTGAAAAATGCATAATTACCTGAATCATACATAGATGTTACAACATTGCCAGATGGGTCTATATAACATATTTTCCCATTGTCGGTTACAATGCAGGCACGTCCGTTGTTGAAAGGATATGCTTTTTTAAACTTGTACGGTATCACCAGTCTGCCGTACTGATTCTTATAGCCGTATTTCTGTGTGCGGGAATCATATACAAGCAGACGGTCTGAATCCAACGGTCTGAAACAGGCCATCAGAGCAGTCAACTCGTCAGGCGTGGCACTCATACTATAAGCAACCAACAAATTAGCCGCCTTTTCTTTTAATTCATAGTCTGTGCAAAAGGCACATATCCTCAAAGTAAACAAATATGCCTCCATATCGCGAATCTCGTCGCTCATAACGTTTTTGCAGCCAGTCTTATAAATCTCCATCAACGCGGTCTTGTATTGCGCCTCGAAGTTGGTAAAAGACTCGTAGGCAAGTTCCCTATAAAGACGGAAAGCGGCTTCATTATTTCGCCTTTTGTAATTACGGCTTGCCTCGGCAGTCTTGGAACTGTAATCCACAATTTGGATTATCTTGCCTTTCCTGACGTAAAAAATGTTCGTTGACTTCAAATTCAACGAACCACTGTACTCAACGTCCGCCTGAACGTAAACAGGCGGGGTATCTTTCTTGCCTTTCACATCGTCGTAATCAGTTGCAATCCTGATGTTGGAAAGGCTGAAATACATTCCTTTTTTTATGTTCTTTTTGAACGCGGTAAGGAACGAACTCAAAAGTTTGCTGCCGTCTCCCGATTCGTCGTACTGAAAATATTCGGTAAACTTGTCGGAAATGTAGCAGTTGTCCTCGCCGGATGTCAGGCTTTCGATTGCGTCAAGATGACTTGCCGACTTGCCATCCCTGCACCATTGAGATAATTCGTTTCCAAAGCGGCGTACAACGTCAACGGCGTCCGCATTCGGATTCGCATTAGCGCAGAGACTTGCGCAAATTGCAATGAACAATGCTAATAGTTTTTTCATATCAATCAACTTTTTTTAATGAATTAATAAGCCAGCCGGCGTTTGTTGTCTCCCTGTCCAAGTTTATAATGGAAAACTCGTACCCCGGCACTTGACGGAAAACAAACTGCAAATCAGACACATAATCAATATCAAGCAGTCCGTAATGTACTAGGGAATAAAAGACTGATGTTTGGTCGGTCTCAAACTCCTTTCCCTTGTAATTGAGAATTATGTCGTCCCGTTCGGTGGTGATTCGGCGCAACGACATAAAGTTGGTCTCGTGGTCGTCGGGCATCAACATTAGTTTTTCGTTGGTAAAAGCAGGTTTCAGTGCAAAAATTTCACCTTCGGCTTCCTTGATAACCCACTTGTACATTTCCTCGCCACGCTTTTCAACGGTTAAAACCAAGTTGAAAACCACGTTTTTCCCTTTCATTTTTCCGTGGCATTTGGCAAGTGCGAACCAATTGGTGTCCTGATAATTGATTTTTATGCCACTGTCAACTATTTCCCTTATGAACCCGTCAAGGATGGGTCCTACTGAATCTTTGTTTGCCCACAAATATTCGTAGTCGAACAAAGCCAAAAGACATTTTTCCTTAAAACTACTGTCTCTCGGATCTTGGTCGGGATGCAGTTCTTTGAGATTGAACCTATCGAAAAACTCGTCGACAAGTTTTACTCTCGTCTTGTATAGATGTTTGTCGAGCATCCTCATTTCGATTTCCTGTGCCACCGCATTGAGTGCGAAAACGCACAAAGCAAAAGCGATAAAAAGCATTTTCTTCATAATAGCACATTTTTATCAGTTGGCACGAGTGTCAAGCGCGTGGACATCACCGAGACGTACAATGGTTTCCCATTTCTTGTCCAACTCGTTCCAATTTGCAATTATTTGGCATTTTACACTCTTGCGTGTAATGTCTTTGTACCAAAGCCTTCCATCTCGGTATCCCTGAAACGCCTGTTCAAAATAAACGGTGCAGGAATATTCCCTTTCATCTCCGTTGTCACGTATCAGGTGAAGATTTGAAACCTGCATTTCGGATAGTTCGGTACTTTCAATCTTCACTTGGTCGTAATTCAACGTGAGAAGATTTGTTAGATACTCTTTCATTAGCGGTGTGCGTACCACTCTGCGTGTTCTTAGCGAAGTAACTTCCATTGTTACGCCCTGTCTGTAAACCGAATGACCGTCATCAAAATTTTCAGTGTAAGGTTCGCATTTTTGGATAAAAAGTTTCACGGCCTTGTTCTTGTAAAGAACTCTGTCGGTATAATCTTCGCTTTTGTCCGCGATAAATGCGATATAATCTGTCATTTGCTTCACTTTTTCCGCTCCGCGTTTTTTTGCAGATTCTGTCAGGAACTGCCCCCGCTGAGCAACAGCAATGTTGCAGACAAACACTGCGGTAAAGATGATTGATAAAATTTTCAATGCTTTCATTATGGTCAAATTTTAACGTTTGTAATATTCCCTTACACGGATCTCGGTTATTTGGTTTTGACTGATTGTAACATCAACAGGAACAACTTTCAGCAGTAGCCTACTTGTGGAAATTCTGTCGCAGAAATCCTCCAAAGACTCAATATCCACAACGTCGTCAACATCCTGCGCAAGAATTTTGACTCTTGTGCTGCCAGTGCAGACGTTTTTTAAATTGTCCGCAATTCCTAATCTTCTTCCCAGCGTTATACGGCTGTCAGACATATAATCCAAATATTGCGAAAGTTCGTTGTTTTTTGCATCTGTGCGACCGTTGTTTGCGTAATTGTTGTTTACACTGATGTCGTCGGGCGTATCTCTGTCTCTTTCTACCGGCTGAGATATGTTTCTAATGTTAATCCATACAACGGGATGCACTGACAATCTATGATAAGCCGCCTCGTTGGTAACGTTTGTCGTGTTGATTTCAAAATACTCTTTCAAATCCGATTTGTGTGCGTTTGTGTAACTTTCAAACGTCGTAACCATTCCACCTCCGTACACAGAACCAAACATATTGAAAAATCCACCTACCCAGCCCGACTCGCCCGGCGTGGCGGCAGTGGCGATAATGTCGCCCGAATATTCAAGAAACATCTTTTGTATAGCCTCCACTTGATTAGCCGCCATTGATGCACTCTTGTAGTTTGCAGCAAACAAAGGCTCGTTTTTTACCGAAATGTTAGGATGAGATGTGTTGCAGCACGAGCCGATTGTAATCACAAGCCTTGCGCCTTTTTCCTTCATTTTCTTATGCACCCACTCCAACGGGATGAATTTGTCGTCCCGCGATTGTCCAAGGCACATTTGCGGAAACGGATGTTCGTTGGGGTTCTGTTTTGAATTTTCGGGTCTTCCGCCGTGTCCGTCGTAATAGAAAACAATTATATCGTCTTCGTAGTGCGGGTTGAGTTTGATGTTCAAATTCTCAACCGCACGTTTGCAGTTTTCAGGATTGGTTGCAAAGTCATAGTAGTCATGAACGTCGGCTGTGTAACCCTTCGGTTTCAAGGCTGCGTTCACCTCATTGACAAAACGGGAATAAAAAATGTTCCTCATACTTGTCAATCCCGGGCCTATACTGTCGTCGCGTGTATCGAAAAACGTTATCCAATGTATAGTCTGCGCACCTGCGGAAAAACACACCGCTAAAAATGCTATGAATAAAAAAGTCTTTCTCATTTCTTTTCGGTTTTAAATCGTTTCAAATACTCGTTTCCGGGGAATGCCAAAAGTCCGAAATTCAATATTTCGTAACTTCTCAAATCCTTTTCACACAATCCTTTGCCATTGCCGCCAATTATCCTCATTTTGTTCAGGACGAAATCGAACTGATACCTTACTGTCTCTTTTTTGTTTTTGAACGCAAGTTCGAGGTAGTTGTAGAAAAGCCCCTGCGCTTTTGCCCCATTGTCATAATTGCAGGTGTCTGAAACCAAATACTTTGCAATTTCGACTTCGCCGGAGGATAGTTTTTTTGCTACCGAATCACAAACAATCACGGCACGTTTAGCATTGATAACGATTGTAGCAATGCTGTCGCCGAGTTTTTCTTTCAACAACCTGTTGTAATGCTGAGTGATTGTCTCGTTGACACTTACGCTGTCCTGAGCAACACAAGATGTCGCACAAGACAGAATCAACAGTAGTAATGGCAATATCAAATACGTCTTTTTCATACCAATTATATTTAAGGTTAGAAAATAAGACCGCCTGTAAAATTGAGCACTCCGTGCTTGGTGGTAAAGTCTTTGTACGGCTTTGAACCATCAGGCGCAACGAAGTCTTGGTTGAAGAAATCGAAACAATCCCTTTCGTAACGGACTGTTCCAACCCAGTGTTTGTTCTTTGAGTAATATCCGAGACCGAATATGGCTGTAACTCCGTTGTTGACATATTTCTTGTCGTTGTATTCGCCGCGAGCCTTGAATGCGTAGTTGTATTTTACGCCGGGTTCCAATACGAAATTCAGATTGCCTTCTCGCGAGCCAAGCCTTATTCGCAAAAAGACCTCCGGCGTGAACATCTGTTTTGCAAAGTCCACATAGTCATCGCTTTTGGGTAGTTTTGCTCTCCAATTCTGTTTTTCATAATTCAATTCTACTTGGAAACCAAGCGGCGCGGTGTATGATAGGTAGCCGAATGTGTATCCTACCGAAAAACTGCGCATTCCCCAGTCCCACCATTTGGTTTCGGCTTTGCCGTCAGGCGTTTCAATCTTCTTAGAAAGGGTGTACTTCTGTTGCAGCATAGGCCAAAAGCGATAACCCCAAGTAGAATAACTGTCATCGACCAACAGGCCTGCAACATTCATAGGAACGGCATTCAAAATCATTGAGTACACCGAGTTAGTCGTTGAAACGACAGGATGGAGTTGCCAGCCGCTCCTCGAAATTGTCTGAGCGAAGGTATTGAAAGTTGTGCCAAGAATCAATGCAAGTAGCATTGTAAAAAAAATCAGATGCCTTTTCATATTCTTCATTAATTTATTATTACACAATACATTATTTACACCATTAATAAATTTTCGGAAGTATATAAATGCGGAAAGCGTGGTCTGCACCCAATCATATTCTTAGAGAAGGTTCTACCAAAACCTGAACGGAAAATATGATTGTACAGCAAACCACGCCCTATATGAGAGCCGGTCGCCGTATCGTAAATCCCCGTTCGTTGAAAAATTTGGTAGATTTTCTCTGAGGATATTACAATACGACTTCCAAAATAATCGCTTATTATGTTGGCTGCGGACTTTCGTCCGCGACTCATCGTCTTTCGACACGCCAAATTTAATAATTATTTTATTTTATCAACAAATCTTTTTGTAATTTTTTTATAAAAAATTCATAACACATTGATTATCAAATTATATGATTCGGTACTTTCGCCGTTACAACTGCCATTTTTCAAAATGCAAACCTTTTTTGTCAAGGTCTTTCTTTTGAAGTCGTTCCAAAATGGAACTACTTTATCTGTGGCAGTTGGTATTGTTTACTATCTTTACGAACTTGTAAGAAATCCTTACAAGTATCACTCACCTTATTTTATAGATGTTGCGAATGTGCATAAAAAAACGACCCGCCGATTTAAGCATTGTCAAGAGGCTTGGCGGGTTCTCGTGGTGCAAATTTAGAAACAAATTATGATTTCTCCAAATCTTTTATAAACTTTTTTACATACAAATCATACATTACTGATTATCAACCACCATCCTCACCTCCCCGCAAAACTTAAACGCGCTCTCATCCACCTCAGTTTCCCCATCAAAAACCACTTCTTCTAATGCCTCGCAAAATGCAAAAGCCTCAGCCTCAATTACCCGAACCGATTTAGGTATGATCACCTTTTTCAACGATTTGCAACGGAAGAAGGCGCGTTCGGGAATGGTTTCAAGACAACCGAGGTGGATTTCTTTCAGGTTGCAACAATGCTCAAAACAGCGTTTGCCCAATTCGGTTAAATTGTCGGAAAGGTCGATGGATTCTAAGGATTGACAGCCCGAAAATGCCATTGCACCGATGGAAGTAACTGATTTTGAATTGGTAACAGTGCGTAACCATTTGCTGTTTTCAAAGGCTGATTTGCCAATTTTTTCAGTTTCGGACGAGAGCGAAATGGTTTCCAAAAGGTGGCAATCTTGATAAACGCCATCGCCAATGGAGCGGATGCCTTCGGGGAAGGTCAGGCGCGTGATGTTGCCGGTGCTCTCTATCAGATTGCGGTTGTCGTCGAGTTTGAAACAATTGATACATTCCGAAAAAATCATCTTTATCAATTCGGGATAATGCGCCGTTTCAAGGTCGGAAACGTGGTTGAAATGGTATTCGTTACGGTCGCTGTCGATGATTTTTTTCAGGTTGTGACAGTTGCGGAAAGCGAGGTTGTCAACGCCAATGTGATACGGCGGAAACTCCACTTCGGTGATGTCGATATTGCCTGCAAAACACCAACTACCAAGCCGACGTACTCCGCTCGGAATCAACACTTTACCTTTGCAAACCGAGCCGTCTAAAAGCACATTGTTGACGATAACCATATCAGAAAGTTTGCGTTGATTTTCGATCCAAGCGGTCATAAAAAATGCTCGCGGACCAAAAATCTTTACCGACGGCGGAATGTTTATCTCGCTGAGCCGCACGTGGTTAGCAAAAACATCCTGACCGATTTCCTCCACGTCTTCGGGGATGGTGATTCGGGTGGAATCTTGAAGATATGCTGTAATGGTCTGATGGTCAGCGATTTCAAAACAAGAGTAAACAGACGCAATAAGTTCGCGCACGGCATACGGATATGGATTGCCAACGTGATTGATGCTGTCGGAAAATTTGCTGAAATTATATTGCAAACCGTTGTAAATCACATCTTTAATCTGCGTGCAACCAATAAACGCGCCACTTTTCAAAATGGTTTCGTCAATAAATTCCACCGTCTGCAACGAGGCGCAATCGGCAAATGCGTGGTAGCCACATTCAACCGCACCGAGTTTTACGCTCGTGAGCGAATCGCAGCGTTCAAAGGCTCGTTCGCCAATCTTTTTAATTCCCTGAAAATCAAACGAATTGAGGTGAATACATTCGTCGAAACACCTTGCTTCCATCGTGGTAATTTCCTTCGCCTCAAAGCCCGACAGCGAGTAGCATCCCGCAAAACATTCAGCCGGCAAAACCGAAACGCCGGAGATTGAAACACTTTCAAGATTGCGGCAATATGAAAAAACTCCTTTGCCTAACTCCTTGACATTCAGATGAATTTTCTTCAAATTTGGACAAGTGGCAAACGCATTGTTTTCGATAACACATTCGGGCGCGTCGATAATGATTTCTTCAAGATTGGGACACGATGCATAACTGTATTTGCCAATACGCTTTATATTCCTGAGTTTCAGAATAGTAACATCGCCGTTACCGCTAAAAGAATAGGGCTCAATATCATAATCGGGAGTTGCGGTGGAGGGTTCCGATTGTTGCAATTTTAATGAAATTTCAGCGAAATTTTTGGCACGATAAAATGCATAAGGATTGATTTCGACATTATCGGGCCAAGGTTCAAAAGGTGGCAGCGTAAAACACCGACGGAAAGCATATTCGCCGATAAATTCCAAAGTGTTTGGAATGTTGCATTTCAAAAGTTTTTTACACTCGGCAAACGCCTCACATTCAATACGTTTTAATGTTTCGGGCAGCACAATATTCTGCAACGTTACACACCCCAAAAAAGCCTGTTCGCGAATCTCTATAAGACCGTCGGGACATAGCACGGTTTTCAGTTGTTCGTTACCAAAAAAACAACGTTCTCCAATGATTTCCACGCCGTTAGGGATTCGGATTTGCTCCTCGTTGCCCGTGTATTTCATAAGAATTTTGCCGCTGATATTAAAATCGCCCAACACCTGATCGCGAATTGCGCCAACAAGCGGATTTTGAGGGTCGTCTTCGAGCAAAAAAGTTTCGCCGCGCAAATGCACCTTTTTCAGATTGTTACAACCACGAAACGCCTGCGAATCCAACTCCACATCGTCGTCCTCAAACGAAATTTCTTCGAGACTCAGGCAATTCAAAAACGCATTAGCCTTGATTTCCTTCACGGATTTGGGCAGCGAAATGCTAACGATTCCCTTCTTGTTGAAAAAACAACGCTTGGCAATGGTAACGATTCCATCGGGCAGAAGCACGGATTTGAGGTTGATATTGAACGATTTGAGCACGCCGCCGTCCTCGATGGTTATCAAATGATAGACGCTTTTCGCCAAAGAACGTATAACTTGCGGAAAATCAGAGTGTGAGTCCATCGCCGCCACGAGATTTTTTATCTCAAAAACGTCGCCCGAAAGCGTTATCCGCGAAAGCCGTATGCAGCCCTCAAACACCTCCTGCGAAAAATTTGAATCGTCAACATTGCGGTTCAACGCCACATCCTCCAACATCCAACAATGCGAAAAAACCGCCTTTGAAAGGTGCTCA